>DAOUJZ010000064.1:0-28868 GCA_034421955.1 Dehalococcoidia bacterium
CAGGTGACGTGGGACCCGAACGCGGTGGCGTCGTGGCGCCTCATCGGGTATGAGAACCGCGTTACGTCCGACGAGTCGTTCACCGAGGCGCGCAAGGAGTTCGCGGAGATTCCGGCGGGCGCCGCCACCACGGTCTACTACGAGCTGGAGCTCACCGACTCGGTGCTCCGCTCCGGCGCCTGGCCGGCGCAACTCGGCAACGTGGAGCTGAGATGGGTTACGCCCGTCAGCAACGATTCCAACCGCCAGCACGCCTCCGTAACGGCCGGGAGTGAGGCCGACATCCGGTACCCCGCGGACCCGCTGGCGCACTTTGGGGCGATAGTGGCTCTGACGGCCGACATCTACAGCAGCGTACCGCACCCCGGCGACGCGGCCTATGGTCGTGAGTACCGCGAGCTGTACGATCTCCAGCACCAGCTCGATTCGCTGTCCAGCCCGCTCGGCCACCTGCAGTCGTACCAGGACTTCTCGTTCCTGCTGTCGCACATCATGAGGGACGCGCCCTCCGGCAGCACTACGCGTCCGGCAACCGGCTACAGCCCGTGATCGGCCTCGTACCTCGGTACAGGCACAAGAGAACGGGAATCGCCCGATGACCCCTTGGGTCGAATAGGCAGGTAGCCATGTTGTTCAGATGCTTGATAATCCCGATGGCGGTGTTGGCCCTGAACGCTTGCGTCAACATCGACATCAATCTGTTTGGCGGCGACGACACGCCCGTGGTCGAGGTGGACGACGTGCGATTCGAGGTGGAAGTCGCCGACACGCCCGCGCTCAGAGACAAGGGACTGACCGGTCGAGACTACCTGGAGGAGCGGCGGGGTATGCTGTACATCCCGGATGGGCGCTTCGCGGGCGCGTTCTGGATGAAGGGCATGCGGTTTCCGCTCGACTTCATCTGGATAGGAGAGGACTGCCGCGTAGTGGACATCGCGGTGAACGCCGGAATCCCAGCGCCCGGCACTCCGGACGACAGGATCTGGAGATACCGTTCCTATCCGAGCGCCGCCTACACTCTCGAGGTCAATGCCGGAGAAGTCGACCGCTTCGGAATCAGGGTGGGCGACGGGGTGAAGTTCGAAAACATACGCGGCGGCTGTTGATCGGAAACATACGCGGCGCGGCGGCCGAAACCTCGCCGCGCCGCACGCCGCCGGAGTATGATAGTAGGCGGATACTACGCCGGAGGAGAAACAAGATGCCAAAAGACAAGGTCGCACAGACTCTCGAGATAGAGCGGGGACAGCTCGACTGGCTCGGCGAGGTGGCCGGCGAGTACGGGTTCGCCGACGAGTCCAAGGCGCTGCGCGTGCTGCTGGACTTCGCCATCCAGGACGGCGACAACGAGCTCATCTTCTCGCCTCAGAACGCGAGGTGCCGATTCTGCGGCTAAGCCGGGCATACGACCTCCTGATAAAGGGAGGGACGCTGGTCGATCCGTCCCAGGGCCTGAACGAGCCCAGGGACGTAGCGCTGGCCGCCGGCAAAGTTGCGGCGGTCGAGGACTCGATTCCCGCCGACCATGCCGGGGAAGTCCTCGACGCGACCGGCATGGTCGTCACGCCCGGCCTCATCGACCTGCACGTCCACGCCTACTGGGGAGCCTGCACCTACGGAATCGACCCGGACCTCAGCAACCTGGCGCTGGGCGTCACCACCGCCCTGGACGCCGGCTCGGCCGGCGCGCTCACGTTCCACGGCTTTCGCAAGCACAACCTCGAGCAGGCCCACACCAGGCTCTTCGCCCTTCTCAACATCTCGGCGATGGGCATAATCTCGCCGGACATCGGCGAGCTCGAATACCTGAAGTGGGCGGACGTGGACCTGGCCGTGGAGTGCGGGCTTGCCAACGGACGCTACGTCAAGGGCGTCAAGGCGCGGCTCGGACGCCAGATACTCGGCGACAACGACGACGTGGAGGTGCTCGGGCGCGCGATCGAGGCCGCCGAGGGTTTCGGCGGTTTCGTGATGATCCACGTCGGCAACAACCCCACGGCCCTGCCGTCGCTGATGGACATGCTGCGACCCGGGGACGTCGTCACGCACGCCTTCCACGGCTTCGAGGACGGCGTTCTCGATGAGTCCGGCGCGGTGCTCGAAGGCATGAGGCGAGCGCAGGCCAGGGGCGTGGTGCTCGACGTCGGCCACGGCGCGGGCAGCTTCTCCTTCAAGTCGGCCGAGAGGGCGCTCGCAAGCGGCCTGCAACCCGACACCATCAGCACCGACATCAGCAGCCTCAGCTTCGAGGGGCCGGTGTACGACTTCGCGACCACGCTGACCAAGTTCATGCACCTGGGCATGTCCCTGGAAGAGGTGATACGCCGGTCCACCGAGGTCCCGGCGCGCGTGCTGGGCGTGGAGGACGCGCTGGGCACGCTGAGAGTGGGCGCCGAGGGCGACGTCACCGTGCTGCGGCGGGAAGAGGGCCGATTCCCCCTGGTCGACCGGCTCAGCCCGATGACCCGAATGGGACCGACGCGGTGGGAGCCGGGCAGGACCCTGGTGGCCTCCGAGCGCCTCGTCCACGCCCGCACGGTGAAGGGCGGCGCCGTCTACCGGCCCTGGCTCGGCTAGCCGCCCCGCGCCCGCTGCCGGACACCCAAGTTTCCCTCCGCGCCCTTCCGTCATGTCCACGCTGGTGGATTTCACCGAAAAGTGTTCCAAACTGCCCCATTTTGTCTCATTTCGTAGCTGGAAGCACCGGCGGATTGCACTGCCTATAGTCGCTGACGAGTACAGATTCTGGAAGGAATGGGGCAAGATGCGGCGGAAATGGGACAGCCGGCAGGAGGCCACAGCGGAGGCGTTCGTGGGTGCCTGATGGCGTTGTAGCTGTGTCATGGAGAGAGAATAGCACTAATGTACGATGGATGCAAGAGGGTTGGCGAGAGAGTCCCCCGGCTGCACTGCACTTGAAATGACAAGATTGGAGGGCCTGGCAAGCGATTGTAGCCCTACTGCTCACGGAACAAACGTTTGACAGTGCAATTGTCGGGCAATACACTAGCTCAAGTGTCTGTCATTCAACCCAAAGGGCCGGGACATGTACAACATCCTGACTGAACGGCTGATTCGGATGGACGGGGCCGATGGCTCGCGCGTCGCGGCGTCGCTGTCGGAGGTGTACGCGGCGCTGATGGCGGACGAGGTGGAGGCGTTCCCTGCGCTGCGTCCTCACCAGCGCCACGCCTGGCACGCCTTCCTGGTTCAGCTCGGCGCGATGGCGGTGCGCGAGGCGGGGCTGGACGAGCCGCCGTCGGAGGCGGACGAGTGGCGGCGCATCATCCGCGGGCTGACCCCGGAGTGGCCCGACGACGAGCCGTGGCAGCTCGTGGTGGACGACATCACCAGGCCCGCCTTCATGCAGCCGCCGGCCTCGTCGAAAGCGCACGAGGCGGACTTCAAGAACACCGCCGAGACGCCCGACGATCTGGATATGCTGGTGACGTCCAAGAACCACGACCTAAAACAGGCTGTGGCGAGTCAGACAAACGCGGACGACTGGGTGTTCGCGCTGGTCACTTTGCAGACGATGGAGGGCTATAGTGGCCGGTTCAACTACGGAATATCCAGGATGCCCAGCGGCTACGGCAATCGTCCCGCGTTCAGCCTCGCTCCGTCCATCCATCCCGGCCGCCACGTGGAGCACGACCTCGTCGCGCTGCTGGGCCACCGGCAGTCCATACTGGACGACTACCGGCTCTCGGACTCCGGGCTTCGACTGCTGTGGGTGATTCCGTGGGACGGCGCCAAGGCGCAGTCGAGCGCGCTCTCCAGCATGGACCCCTACTACATAGAGGTGTGTCGGAGGATTCGGCTGAAGGTAGTCGCCGGGAGGATAGTTGCCGCACGAGCCAATGCCGATGCGAAGCGAATAGTTGACGTGAAGGGAATGACCGGAGACCCATGGGCGCCCGTTGGCACTAACCCGAATCCGAGAGGAACACCTCCCGCGTTTCTGGGGCCTCGCAAGTATGGCTACGAGAGGGTAGTCGACGGGATGTTTTCCGAGGACTGGAAACGGCCGCTGCTGTTCAGTCCTGAGGCGGCCGGCACAAGCGGCAGCGAAGAGATGCGACTCGTTGCCCGCGGCATGGTGCGCGGGGAAGGCGGAACCGCGGGCTATCACGAGCGAATAGTCCCACTGAGGTACAGGACCCTTCAGGTCTTTGGTAGTACCGGCGACGCCAAGCAACTGGAGGACATCTCGAAAGAGCGGATACAGCAAGTTGGCACGGTGAAGAACATTTTGCGTCATGCGGTGGCGACATATGCCGCCAAAGGCAACAGCGATTTCAACGCACATCGCAACGGTCAGCCCTCGCCGAACCAGTTGGCGCAGACCTGGGCCAACAGATTGGATGACATCGTCGACGCGGGATTCTTTGACGACTTGCAGGACGAGTTCGACGCGGATGAGGCCGAACGCGATGCGATTCGCAGACGGTGGCTGATGAACGGCGCAGACGGCGTGATCGACGACGCCGGTAGAATCCTGAAGGCGGCTGAAGACGCATTGCCATGCCAGTCGTTTCAGAGATTCAGGGCGCGCGTGAATGCCGACAGGGTGTTCTGGGGGCGTTTGCGCGGCAAAGACGGACTGGCGTTCCTGTTTGAGAGTGAAGAGGAGAACTAGGTATGACCGAGCAACGCTCAGACCCGGAGCGGTTCTTCCAAAACGAGGTACATGACGTAGCCGCTGATAACGGCTGGCGGCTGTTCCACTTGCGCGACAAGGATAGCGTCCACATCGTGCGCGGCAGGGGATTCCCCGATCTGGTCATGTGGAAGAAGGACCACGAGACGGGAGAGATCGACCTGCTGGCAGCCGAGTTAAAGCGGGACGAGGAAAGCACCCTCTTCCCTGAGCAACAAGAGTGGATAGAAGCTCTTGGGCAGCACATTCCCACATACACGTGGCGTCCCGGTGACTGGGATGACATCGAGGACGTGCTTCTCAACGGGACCTCAGGTCACGGCAATACAGCCGGGCATTCAGTCGCTCCACGTGTCGTCAGTCCGATACCGTACAACTTCGGCGACGTGATTACGAACACCGTCGAAGCGATTGAGGCCACAGAGATGCCGACTGGTGACAAGGCTAGCCTGCGCCGGATGAATCCTGAAAGTCCCAACAGCGCCGTGTTCTGGAAGCTGATGAGCCAACGAGGAATCTCAGGGAACGCGGATGTCAGCAAGTGGGGACTCATCATGCACGGCATGGCTTTGATGTCCCATGCTTCGGCCAGAGCTCACAATCCAAGAATCAGAGTTGGCCGGGCGCTGTACGAGGGTGATGGCAGCAGAACGCCATTCTACAGCGAGGACAGGCTGTCGACCCTGCTTGCGGCAAGAGGGCCTGCCCTCCATCGAGTCCTGGCGCGGCTGTTTCGGATGCTGGCGAGCCAGAGGTGCGCCTTCAACTGGCGCGAAATGGCGTGGTTCATCCTGAACGAAGGAAGCCACGAAGAACGCGCCGACGAGGCCAGGGTGGAAATCGCCAGGGACTACTATCGTGCGGAATCCAGTTCATACCGGTCAAGTGCTCAGAACGAATAGGGGGACTAGATAATGCCGACACCAAGATTTTTGCAGATACACACGCTGCACTCGTATCCGGCGGCGCTGCTCAACCGAGACGACAGCGGCCTGGCCAAGCGGCTCAGTTTCGGCGGCAGCGTCCGCACGCGCGTTTCGTCGCAGTGCCTCAAGCGCCACTGGCGCACCGCGGACGACGACTTCGCGCTCGGTGCCATAGACGGCGCGGCGGACGCCTTCCGATCGCGCAACGTGGTCGACCGCCGCGTTATCCAGCCGCTGCGCGACGGCGGGGCGTTCCAGGGCGAGTTGCTTGACGCCGTCCAGGAGCAGTTCAACATCGCCGTCTACGGCCCCGGCGGAGGGAGCGAGTCCGGACGCCAGCCACTGCTCCTGGGGCTGCCGGAGGTTGAGTACCTTCAGAGCAAGGCGCGCGCCATCTGCGAGGAAAACGCCGGCGATGCCAAGTCCGCCGCCGACGCCGCCAAGCTGCTGTTCCAGCCGGCGCGCCGCAACGAGGAGCGGGACAACTTCATCGCGTTCCGCCAACAGACCTCCCTGCCCGGTGGGCTGGTCGGGGCGCTGTTCGGGCGCATGGTTACGTCGGATCCCGGCGCGAACATAGAGGCCGCAATCCACGTAGCCCACGCCTTCACGGTGCACGCCGAGGAAAGCGAGAGCGACTACTTCTCGGTCGTCGACGATCTGCAGGAGCCGGACGAGGACGCGGGCGCCGCCCACATCGGAGACATGGAGCTCACCGCCGGCATCTTCTACGGCTACGTGGTGGTGGACGTGCCCGGGCTAGTGTCCAACCTGGAGGGCTGCGATGCCGCAGATTGGCAAAGCGCGGACCGCGAGCTCGCCGCAAAGGTGGTCGAGCACCTGATCCATCTCATCGCCACCGTGTCGCCCGGCGCCAAGCGCGGCTCCACCGCGCCCTACGCCGCGGCGGACCTGATGCTGATAGAGGCCGGAAGCCGCCAGCCGCGCAGCCTGGCGAACGCGTACCGCCGGCCCGTTCCCGCGCTGACCGACGCCGCCACGGGCGCACTGTGCGACTACCTCGGCAAGCTGGACGATTGCTACGGCGCAAGGGAGGCGCGTCGAGCGTTGTCCGTCGAGCCGTGCGACGTGCCGAGCGCCGAGCGGCTTAGCTGCGACGAACTGGCGGCGTGGGCCGCGGACGCCGTCCGCGCCGGCGAGGCGGTCTAGCCGTGCGGCACCTCATCTTACACATGGAATCGCCGCTCATGTCGTTCGGCGGCGAGACAATCGACAACTACGGCGTCATCCGCCCCTTCCCGGCGGCGTCCATGCTCACAGGGCTGTTCGCCAACGCGCTGGGCTGGCGGCGCTTGCAGCGCGAGGCGCACGAGCGCTTGCAGCGCAGGCTGGTGTTCGCGTCGCGAATAGACCGCGAGCCGGCGGGCGGCTACGCCATGACCGATTTCCAGACCGCGCAGCTTGGCGCGAGCGACCGCGGCTGGACTACGCGCGGCCGACCGGAGGGTCGGGCTGGCGGGGCGGCCACGTACAACGCGCCGCACCTTCGCTATCGTGACTACTACGCCGACATGCGCGTGACCGTCGCGCTGCGGCTCGACCCGGCGGAGGGCGAGCCTACGCTGGACGTCCTGGCCGACGCCCTGGACGAGCCGGCGCGTCCGCTGTTCATCGGTCGCAAGCCGTGCCTGCCGTCCGCGCGGCTGTGCGGCGGTTTCGTGGAAGCGCCCGACGCGCTGGCGGCGCTTGTAGCCGTGCCCCTGGGGGACGACGCAAACGGCGGGAGCCCCGTGAGGATGCAGTGGCCCGGTCGCGACGTCGCCGTCGTGCCGGAGGGCGTGTCCGTGAGTCGCGAAATGATGCTCACCGACGAGCGCAACTGGGTGTCAGGGTTGCACGGCGGCGGCAGGCGCGTGGTGGAGGGCACGGCGGAGCGGGGCGCGTTCGGCGCGGCGGAGCCGGCACAGGAGGCCACGAAATGACCACGACGATCACGGCCACGCTCCAGATGATGCGCGCTGACATCGACCTGCGCGAGTTCAATCGCTGGATGGGAACGAGGCGGTTCCAGGACCCGGATCATGCGATGCACTGCCTGCTGAAGGAGTGCTTCGGTGAACTCGCGCCCAAGCCCTTTCGCCTGGTGTCGACGCGCGGCGCGACGATGGGCTGCCTGTACGGCTACGGTCAAGCCGACGCCGACGCCCTGCGGGAGTACGCTGGCATCTGCGCCTGCCCGCTGCAGGCGCGTGTGCTGCCCGCCGACCGGATCGACTCCAAGCCGATGCCCGCAGAGTGGCGCGTCGGCCTGCGGCTCGGATTCGAGGTCCGTGTCCGGCCAATCGTGCGACTCCGAAAGGACCTCTCGCGTGTGCCGCCCGACAAGCTGCGCCGCTTCCGCACCCGTCCCGGCGACGTCGACGCGCCACGCCCCGGCAAGGAGTGCGACGTGTTTCAGTACGAGGCGCTCCAGCACGCGTCGGGGGAGATGGACCGCACCCGCGAAGAGGTGTACGTCGATTGGCTCGGCGAGCAGTTCGAGCGCCTGGGCGGCGCGCGGCTGGACAGGGACCGGACCGGCCTGGCGTCGTTCCGGCGCACTCGTGCCGTCCGAAGGCTGCATAGCCGACACAGCGAGGGGCCGGACGCGCTGATGCGCGGCGAGCTGGTGGTGACCGACTCCGCCGCATTCGCCGCGCTGCTGGCGCGCGGCCTCGGCCGGCACCGCGCCTACGGCTACGGAATGCTGCTGTTGCGTCCCGCGGCAGGGCGGAGATAACAGCCCCCGTGGGAATGCTGGCCGTTGCGTCTTAACAAGTCAATACCAATGCGGGAGGAAGGATGCTACGGGGGGTTGCCCCGCACGCGCGGGGATAGACCCCAATAGTGGATGTTGTAGTACGTCTTCACATCGGTTCCCCCGCCCGCGCGGGGATAGGCCGTACTGAGAATCAAGCACCCTGTAGGTCCACCAGATTGCCCCGCGCAGGCGGGGATAGACCGGGCGCAGAGTCCGACGCCATGAAGCGCGCGCTGGCTTCCCCGCACACACGGGGATAGACCCATCTGGAGCGTCGTGGTCGGTACGCACCGGTCGGCTGCCCCGCCCGCTCGGGGATAGACCGATCCTCGGCATCGAGGACACCAAGCCGCCGCCGGTTGCCCCGCACGCGCGGGGATAGACCCGTCGGCATCATCATCAAGCGCTTCTACGGCGAGATTGCCCCGCACACGTGGGGATAGACCGGCGTGGTACAGCCGCGCGGTCCAGAGCTTGGGAGTTGCCCCGCCCGCGCGGGGATAGACCCGGCACGAGTTCGTTCAGAATTGTCGCGACCATGGTTGCCCCGCACACGCGGGGATAGACGCTGATGAGGCTGAAGGCGAAGCTCCGCCGCGACGCCCACCTACGCCAGCGCAAGCACCGCCGCCGGGTTCCCCACCGTTATCGCCCGAATCACGTCCTCCGGAAAGCCCTTGCGCCGCATCTTGGGCACGATGTTCTCCAGGATGTGCCCGTACCCGTGCCCGCCGTACCGCATCAGCCGGTGCTTGGTGGCGATGTCCTGGCCGATGACGATCCGGTCCGCGTAGCCGACGTCCGCGGCGCGCTTGATGAAGTCCAGCCGCTGGGCGTCGCTGGGCATGTCCAGCTCCGCCAGCGGATAGTACGACCCCTCGTTGCCGAACAGGTCCCACTCCAGGTAGCAGCCCGACGCGGCTATCCGCTGTACCGCGTCGAACTCGAACACGGTGCGGTCCAGGTGCCCCATGATCACGCGCGACAGGTCCGCCCCGCCCGCCGCGAGCAGCTCCAGTATCTCCAGCGGCGCGTCCGGGTGGCGGCCCGGATGCACCAGTATCGCCGCGCCCGTCTCCCGCTGAGCCACCGCCGCCGCCAGCAGCGACCTGCGCTCCGTCGTCGCGAGCGGCCAACTGCACCCGACCTCGCCGATGATGCCCGCCCTGATGCCGCTGCCGTCCACGCCCTCCGCGACATCGGCGATAATCTCCCGCGCCAGCTCGTCGACGCTCCGCTCGCCCATGCCCTCCGGGTGCACCGCCGCCACGTAGTAGCCCGCGCCCATGACGACGTGGACGCCGGACTCGCGTGAAATCCGCGCCAGCGCGTGCGGGTCCCGCCCGATCTGCGCCGTGGTCGCGTCCGCGATCGCGCCGCCGCCGGCCAGCCTGAACCTGCCTACCTCATCGACCAGCGTTTCCAGGTCCAGCAGCGTCAGGTTGGCGCGATTGCTGTAGTAGTTTCGCCTTATCCAGCCCAGGTTCTCCAGCGTTATGGCCGCGTCCGCCAGCTCGGGGCGCGGCGTGTCCTGCGCCGGGCGGTACATGAACGAGAAGTCGATGTAGAGGTGCTCGTGCGTGCTGGTCGCCCCCAACTCCGAGGGATGCACCGGCCCCAGCACCGTCTGAACCAGGCCCCGATTGCCGCCTGCTGACATACCGAATCTCCCTGTAGTATGGTGGCGGCAAAGCGTAACACGACACTCCGACGGCGCAAAGCCGTGTCCAGGCAGAAGGGAGGCCCCACCCATGAGGTTCGCGGCGTTTACCACCGTGGCGAGCTCCGCCGGAGAGGCGACCACCGCCGAGCAGCATATCGACAACCTGCGGCAGCAGACCGTCCTGGCCGAGGAGCTCGGCTTCGAGGCGATGTGGCTCGGCGAGCACCACTTCGGCCCCTACGGAATCGGCGACCTGCCCAACCCCATCCTGCTCGGCGCCGACCTGGCGGCGCGCACGTCCGCCATTCGCATCGGCCAGATGGCCAACATCGCCCCCTGGTGGCACCCGATACGGCTCGCCGAGGATCTCGCCATCCTGGACAACATGACCGGCGGCCGCGTGGAGGTCGGCTTCGGCAGGGGAATCTGGCCCTACGAAGGCCCGCAGTTCCACCCCAACGCCGATCCGCGCAAGGACGCGGAGAACAGGGAGCTGTTCCGGGAGACCGTCGAGGTGGTGCGCGAGATATGGGCCAACGAGTACTTCTCCTACCGCGGCTCCAACTACAGCTTCCCGGTCGACGGCACCGTGTTCTCGCACCCCAGGTACCCGTCCAACCCCGCCTGGCAGGACGGCGACCGCGTGACGAAGCTCAGGGTAACGCCGAGACCACTCCAGAGGCCGCACCCGCCGCTGTGGATGACCGTGTCCACGGACCGGTCCGTGACGACCGCGGCGGAGCTTGGCCTGAAGGCGTGCTACTGGCAGCCCCCGCCTCGCAGGATTCGGCAGCGAATGGAGATCTACGCCCGCGCCAGGAGCGAGCGTGAGGGTAGGCCGTTCGCCCTGGGCGAGGACCAGGCGGTCATGCGCTCGACTTACGTCGCGTCGTCGATGGAGGAGGCGCGCCGCGACGCGGAGGAAGCCGTAATGTCCGCGTTCATCTTCAACGACCCGTTCCGCGGCAGGCAGGTCTTCACCAACCCGGGCGAGGAGCTGGACCCGGACGGGAAGCTGGACTGGGACTTCCTGGAGCCGCGCACGCTGCTGGTGGGCTCCCCCGACCACGTGGTGGAGAGGATCGAGGAGCTACAGGAGGTCTGCAACCTCGACTACCTGCTCATCAGCTTCGCCCACATGGGCATGCCGCTCATCAAGACGCTGAAGAACCTGGAGACCTTCGCCACGAAGGTCATGCCCCACTTCGCCACCCCCAACTAAGTCCCTTCCCCCTCGCAGGGGGAAGGTTAGGATGGGGGTAAGGGGCCCCCCTCAGTGGTTCCACTGCGGCGTCCGCTTCTCCAGGAACGCCGAAATGCCCTCGTGCGCGTCGTCCTCGAGCAGGTTGCCGACCATCACCCTCTGCGCCAGGTCGTACGCCTGGGGGCGCGGCAGCTCGATCTGCCGGTAGAAGGCCGGCTTGCCGATGGCCAGCGTCTGCGCGCTCGCCGACGCGATCTGCCGCGCCAGCCGCTCCACCGTGTCCTCCAGCTCGTCGTCCGGCGTCACCCGGTTCACCAGCCCCATCTCCAGCGCCTCGTTGGCCGGCACCGGCTCGCCGGTCAGCAGCATCTCCATGGCCTTCTTGGTGGACGGCACCGACCGCGCCAGCGCCACGCCCGGCGTGGTGCAGAACAGCCCTATCTGGACGCCCGGCGTGCAGAAGGACGCGGACTCGCCCGCCACGGCCAGGTCGCACGTGGCCACGAGCTGGCACCCCGCCGCCGTCGCCAGACCCTGCACCTGCGCGATGACCGGCTTGGGCAGCAGCCGTATGGCCTCCATCACCTCCGTGCACAGCGCGAACACCTCCGTGTACGACGCCTCGTCGCGGTCGATAAGCTCCCGCAGGTCGTGGCCCGAGCTGAACACCGGCCCCTCCGAGCGCAGCACCACCACGCGCACCTCGTCATCGCGCTCGAACTCCCCGAACAAGTCTCGCAGCTCCAGCAGCGTCTCGGTCGACAGCGCGTTGCGCTTCGACGGGTTGTTCAGCGTCAGCGTCACCACGCCCTCACGGGTGCTGCGGCGTACCATCTGTTCTTGCATAGTCACGGCCTCCTTGCGCCATTCTACCACGCGGCGGTGGCTGGTTGGACGGCGGTCGGCCGAACGCGTGTGGGGCGCACACCCGGCGAGCGCGGACCCATCCCTCAGATGGACTCCGAGGGACAGTTCACAACATCTTAACAATTCGCTGATATGCTTTTTGCTAGGTTAGAACGGCGGACGAAGCCGTAGTCCAGGCTGGAAGGACGATCCGGGCCGGGGGAACATCTGCATGGTTGACTTCAGGAGAGCATTGGCGCGCGCCAAGTCAAGGACGCTGTGGGCCGGAGTCATCGTCGCTGTCGTGTTGGGCGCCGGTGGATACTTCGGCTTTACCTTGCTGACAGGTTCGGACACGGGCGCGGAGACGGGGGAGACCCAGCTTGTTCCCGTAACGCGAGGCGATCTCGTAAACGACGTGAGCGTGACCGGGAGTCTCACATACAAAGTCCGGGAAACCGTCGGCTTCGGGCAGCAGGGGGTCGTGTCCGAGGTCTCCGTGTCCGAAGGCGACGCGGTATCCGAAGGCGACGTGCTCGCCCTGCTCGACGCGGAGACGATCGCGAATCTGGAGAGGGCGGTAGCCCAGGCCCGGGTCGACGTTCGCGACGCGGAGGACGCGGTGGAAGAGGCGAGCAGTCCTTACACGGCGGCGCAGATCGCCCGGGCCGAATCGGACGCGGCGAACGCCCTCCTCGACTTGCGGAAGGCCGAGGACGAACTGAGCGAGGCCGAAGTCGTGCCGGCAAGCCTACGCGCTCAGGCGAGCTTGGATGTTGTGAACGCGCGGGCCGAGCTCGAGGCGGCCAGGGAACGAAAGGCTGAACTGGAGAATCCGACGCCCCAGCAAGTCACGAGGGCGAAGTCGGCCGTAACCGCTGCGCAGGTTGCCCTTCAAGATGCGAGAGATGATCTCGATTCCATCTTGAGTCCCAGCCAAGACGACGTCGCGGACGAACTTGCCAGCCGGGAAGCGGACCTGGTCTCGGCCGAGAACGCTCTGGCCGGCGCCCGGTTCGACCTGCAGGAAGCGGAGCGCAAGGCGGAGGAGGCGATCAGCGCCGCCATGGACGATCTCGGTGCCGTGCAGGATGACTACAGCGTCCTATTCCAGAAGTGGCTCGGGATGACGATAGGGCAGCCCTACGCACGGACGCCGGAGGAGATACTCGCATCTCACGGAAGCGATCTGGACGCGATTTTCGACGAGTCCCAATTCCAACTCAGGAACATTCACCTGTGGTCGCTGCTCGACGAAGAGTCCTCCATCGACGACCCGGCGACTCCTTGGGACGAGACCGTCCTGTTCACGTGGCTTGTGCTTTATCCGGGCGAGGTAGTCGTCGACTGCGACGATCTCGAACTGCAGGACCCCGATGTGGGATGTGTAGGGAATGAGTTGGCCGACGCTTATGAACCCGTGAGGGAGCGGAGCGACAGCCTGGAGACGCTTCAGGGGCAGCACGATGAGAGTATCCGAAAGGCGAGAGCGGCCGTATCCGACGCGGAGTACACGGTGAGTCTTCGAAGAGAAGCCCTGTCAGACTACATTGAGGAGGTCGCGTCCGAGGAGGTGGATGCGCTCGACCTCGAGTACAAGACTCGCGCCATCGAGACGGCCGAGGCAGACCTGTTCGATGCAGAGGCTTCACTGGCCGAATTGATGAACGCCGACGACGCGGACGTCGAGCACGCCGACCGCGACATCGAGCTGGCCGAAGCTAGGCTGGCGGATGCCGAAGAGGCGCTGGCCGAGTTGATCCGCGGGCCCGACCCCGTGGAATTGCGGGTCAAGCTCACCGCGATACGCCTTGCCGAAGAGTCGCTGGCCGAAGTGGAGGAGACTCTGGTCGAGTTTAGCAGCGTGGACCAGCTTGAAATCGAGCTCCGGGAGGCGGACTTGGTCGCGGCGCAGGCTAGCCTCGACGCGGCTGTCGACGGCCTGCGGCAGGCCACGCTGCGCGCTCCGTTCGACGGTGTGGTTGTCGCTGTCAATGTGGAAGTGGGCGAGCAGGTCAACCCCAACACTCAGGCGTTCGAAGTGGCCGATCCGTCCGTGGTCGAAGTCAGCGGATCGGTTGACGAGATCGACGTCCTGTTTCTACAGGTCGGCGCTCAGGCCTTTGTCAGTCTGGAGGCTCTGGGCACGCAGACGCTGCAAGGCGCCGTCTCCTCCATAGCCAACCAGGGCATTTCACAACAGGGCGTGGTGACGTACCCGGTGACGGTGCGCCTGGACTCGTTGGAGGGTGCCCAGTTGCCGGAAGGGCTGACCGCCACCGCGCAGGTCATCATCCGAGAGCAGACGGACGCGCTGCTCATACCACTACAGGCGCTGTACGGCTCGGTACAGGCGCCGACGGTGAGGGTTGTGGATGAGGCTGGCGTCGACGAACGAAATGTGACGCTCGGCATAAGCGACGACTTTTGGGTTGTGGTCGAGGAAGGGCTCCAGGAGGGCGAGACGATCAGCATGGAGGTTGTTGGCAGTGCGACCAGCCAGTTCGGTGGGATCGGAGCGACGTTCCGGGCTGTCGGAGGCTTCGGGCCCGGCGGACCGGGAGGCGGCGGCCGGCAACCTGGCGGCGCCGCGCCTTAGGGCATTGTCACCCCGATCGACCCCTGGAGGAGTTCGAGAGTGGAGCAGCACAGTGAACGCGGACAGCGAAAACGTAATCGAGCTTCGCGAAGTGACTAAGATCTACCGGATGGGCGAGGTCGAGGTCACGGCGCTCGCCGGAGTCAGCCTCACCATCCGGAGAGGCGAGCTCACGGCGATCATGGGGCCGTCAGGCTCGGGTAAGTCGACCTTGATGAACATCGTAGGTTGTCTCGACGTGCCGACGTCGGGTCAGTATCTCCTCGATGGGGACGACGTTGGCAGACTGAGCGACGACAGCCTGTCCCGGATCCGCAACCGTAAGGTCGGCTTCGTGTTCCAGACATACAACCTGTTGCCACGGCTGACCGCCATGAAGAACGTCGAGTTGCCGCTGCTCTATGGCGACGACCGAGAGCGGAGAGAGCGGTCGCTGAAGGCGCTGGCCAGGGTCGGGCTGGCCGACCGGGTGCGCCACCGGCCCGTTGAGCTTTCCGGCGGTCAGCAGCAGCGTGTCGGAATAGCGAGGGCGCTCGTCAAGGAACCATCTATCCTGCTTGCCGACGAGCCGACGGGAAACCTCGACACCACATCGAGCCGGGAGATCATGTGGATGATTCAGGACCTGAACCGGCGGTCCGGCATCACGGTCGTAATCGTCACTCACGAGCGCGAGATCGCCGCTCACGCCGCCAGGGTGGTGACCATGCTCGACGGCGCGATTGTCGACGATAAGCGCCAGGAGCCGGTGCTCGTCGCCGAGCTCGAACGAAGCGAAAGGATGCCCTGACAGCGCCCGGCGCGATTCACCATGTCAGCTCTCGAAACGATAAGAACGGCCATCTCCTCTCTCGGCGCCAACAAGCTCCGTGCCGGTCTCGCGCTGCTCGGCATCGTAATCGGCGTAACGGCTGTCATCACGCTCATGTCCATCGGGCGGGGCACCACGGAGCAGATCACCGGAATCATACAGGGCCTGGGGACCAACCTCCTCTTCGTCCAACCCGAGGGAGACGGGCAACTCACCCTGGGCGACGCCGAGGCGCTCGTCGACCCGGTTTACGCTCCCACGGTGCTCGCGGCGGCGCCGGAGACCCGCACGTTCGCTACCCTGGTCGCCGGGCACGAGAACACGACGGCGCAAGTGGTTGGGGTCACACCCGAGTATCTGGAGGCCAGAAATCTCGAACTCGCGAGCGGAATGTTCATCAAGGCGCCGCACGTCAGCAGCCAGGACGAGGTCATCGTACTGGGTTCGAGTGTCGCCGAGCAGCTTTTCCAGAACCGCGACCCGGTCGGCGAGCACTTGCGGATAAATGGGCGGCGGTTCCGCGTGGTCGGCGTGCTCGCCAGCCAGGGCGGCAGCGGGTTCGGCACCTTCGATACCCAGGCGCTCGTTCCGGTGACCACGGCCTACTACCGCCTCACCGGAGAGCGCACGTCCACCGGAGACGTGGCCGTAAGCCTCATCAACGTCCAGGTTCGCGACGTGGAGGATATCGACCGGGGCATAGAAGAGGCCAGCGGAGTGCTGCGGCTGCGTCACCGCATAACCGGGGAGGACGACTTCACCGTCATCAGCCAGCAAAGCACGATCGACACGCTGGAGGAAACGACGAACACGCTGGTCGTCTTCCTCGGGATGATAGCCGGCATATCCCTGCTCGTAGGCGGAATCGGTATCATGAATATCATGCTGGTGTCCGTAACGGAGCGTACGCGCGAAATCGGCATACGCAAGGCCATGGGCGCCAGGAGGCGCGACATCCTCTTCCAGTTCGTGGCCGAGGCGACGGTGCTCAGCCTCGGAGGCGGCTTGCTGGGAGCGGGCCTGGGCTTCTGGATGGCCCGCGTCATCGACGGACGCACCCTTGTGGGCCAGACCTTCTCGACGAGCTTCAGCAGCGAGTTCGCGGCGCTCGCCCTGGTCGTCTCCGCGGGCATCGGGCTGTTCTTCGGCATCTATCCGGCTGTAAGGGCGTCGAGGCTTCACCCCATAGAGGCTCTGCGCTACGAATAGGGCGCGCGAGATTCCCAGCGCGGGTGCGCGAGGCCAACTCACCCCGCACGTAGCGCGTTGGCCATTCGAAAGTGAGTGTCATAATGAGGGCATTGCTGGTTGTACTGGTGGGAACGCTTATCGTCTCCGTCGCCGTTTCGTGTGGTTCGACGGACGAAGAATCCGGGGCCGCGGCGTCCGCCCAGGTGACTGACCTCTCTGAGTTTCCAACGCCCACGCGGTCACAGGCCGCGCCGCCGCCGGCGTCGCCAACCCCGGTCGCGGCAGCTCGGCCCGGCCCGGACCAGCAGAGCGGCCAGCTCTCCGGCGTCTCACAAATCGACGAGCAGGAGCTGGAGCAGCTCAGGCAGCGACTGCAAAGCGGGGAGTTGAGCCCGGAGGAGGCGCAAGCGGCCATTCAGCGGCTCCGGTCCCAGATCGGCGGTGGCGACTTCAGCCAGGCGGTCGGGTCCATCGCGGCGATCAGCCAGAACACCCTCACCGTCTCGACCGAACTCGCCACGGTCACCGCCAGCGTGGGAGACGACACCAACATCAGCGTTACATCGATGCTCGACGCCACGGCGCTGGTGGAAGGGTCGCAGGTGATGGTGGTCAGCGAGCGCGTGGAGGGCATATCTCTCGCGAGGGTGATCACCCTCGTGCCGGAAGGGGATGCCGGTGTCGGGCCCGGTCTCCGCGGTTTCGGAGGAGGCCGGAGCGGCGCCGGCGGACCGGGAGGCGGGCAGAACCCTCTGGGCAGGTCCGGCGGGGGTCAGGCGAGCGCCGGCGCCGCTCCGCTTGTGGGTACGATCGGGTTCGTGGGGGACGGCGAGTTCACGCTCGAGACACAGCAGGGCCCGCTACCGATCCTCGTGGACGAGGACACCCTGGTCGTTGAGACCCGCCAGGGAGCGCTGACCGATCTCGAAGCGGGTATGCGGGTACGCGTAACCGGCCCCGCTGACGAGAGCGGCAGGATAGAGGCCCGCTCGATAGTCGTCACGCCAGAGGGATTCGACAGCGTTCGCGGCCTCGGCGGCGGGTGATCTCGAGTCGAGGCCCCCGTTGTGATCGCCGCACTCGCCTGCGGAGCGCACGGAAATTTCGCGAACCAATCGCGGCTCCCGCCCCCCTCACCGGCAGTCCTCCACCAGCTCCGCGTCGCTCTCCGGCCCCACCGCCGCCCGCCTCCCGACGCACCCGTCCGCGTCCGCCGGGCGCCTGACGGGAGCCTCGGCCGTCACCCCGGCGTAGCCCCCTGCGGTGCGCACGCCCCGCGCCAGCACGCGCGCGTCCGTCCCGTCCCCGTCCACGCTATACAGCACCACGCTCCGGGCACGGAGCTCGCGGTCCCTGTCGTGCACCCCGGCGGGCTGTACCGCAATCCTCGACCCGTCCGGAGACCACGCCGATATCCCCTGTATCGGAGGCCCTCTCTCGTCGCCGACCACGCTGCTCACCAGCAGAGAGTAGTAGACGAACGAGTCCTCGATCTCGACCCTCACCCCCGTGGACTCGAACAGCACCATCGCGCCGTCCGGTGACCACGACAGGTCCCCCAGCCACAAGTGCCCGAAGTCCCCGACCGGGTGGCCGAACAGCGTATCCAGCTCAGTCAGGCTGCGAAACAGGTCCGCGACCTTGACCGCATCCGACCCGTCCGCCGCGAAGGTGTACAGCGCCGCCCCTTCCTCGCCCTCCAGCGCGGCCACCGCTATCCTCTCGCCGTCCGGCGACCACGCCGGCCCGCTCACCGCGTCGGCCACTTTCGTAAGCCCGGACCCGTCGGCGCCGACCGTGTAGACTGACCTGCCGGCCTCCCAGTCGCCGTCGTACTCGTACACCACGAACGCCAGCCGCTCGCCGTCGGGCGACCACCTCGGCGCATGCGGACCCGCCGCGAAGTACGGGTCGTCCGCGCCGGGCCCCAGCAGCCGCACGTCCGAGCCGTCGGCGGCCATCGTGTACAGCCGGTAGTTCCTCGCGTCGTGACCCCCTGCCTCCGTCCGGGAGGAGATGAACGCGATGCGACTGCCGTCCGGCGACCAGGCCGGATAGTTGTCCACGTGACCGTTATCCGTCAGCCGTCTGGTCTCCGCGCCGTCCAGTTCCGCCACCATCAGCTCGAAATTGGCCTCGGTGGAGTACCTGCAAGTCGAGTAGGCGACCCTGGAGCCGTCGGGAGATATGTCGAAGTACATCATCGAGCCGGTGTACGTCCCGAGCACGTCCGAAAAGGCCGAGTTCTCGACGGGATTCACGATCTCCCGCACCTGGTGACCGTCCGCATCGACGCCGTACAGCCCCACCGGCGGAGTCCCGCTCTTGCCGACCGCAAAGTCGAACAGTATCCGCGAGCCGTCCGGCGACCACCGGACGTGGTTGGCTACTTGCCAGGCCTCCGGAAGTTCCGGCCCCGAAACTCTGCAAGGCGTAACGCCCGCATCCGCGGCGGCCAGAGCCGTCGGCGCAGCCATCGCCACCGGCGCCCCCGTCGCCACCGGCGCAAGCGTCGCAGTCGGCCCCGCATCCCCACCCGCGTCCCGCCCGCACCCGAGCGCAACCACAGCGGCCGCCAGCGCCAGCAGCAGGATGGCCCGCCCGGCCAGACGCGAGTGCGGCCTCGGTGGTCGCGCCACGATCAGAAGCGCCGCCGTCGACCTGCAAACCATGCCAGACCGGCCAGCATCCCGACTACCGCGAGATCCATGGAGTCGGCCCGGCCGCATCCCCCCGCCGAAGGCGCCGGTGTCGGTGCAGCCGGTGGCGATGTCGGGGTGTTTGGTACAGGCGTCACGGAAGGCGGCTTTGGCGTCGGCGTCGGAGTGTCTGGCACTGGTGTTGGCGTGGGAGTGGCTGGTACTGGCGTTGGCGTCGAGGTGGCTGGCACTGGTGTTGGCGTAGGAGTGGCTGGTACTGGCGTTGGCGTCGAGGTGGCCGGCTTTGGTGTTGGCGTAGGAGTGGCTGGTACTGGCGTGGGAACAAATGGGTAAGCCGTCGGTGTCGGGGGCCATAGGTCGGATCCTGTCCCTGAAAACGCGCCGGCAGGGCCGAGGTTTGCTACCTGATCTTCGAATGTGCCAATTCTTTCAGACAAGTACGAGTCCCTGCCTTCTTGAAACACCAGATCACAAAGGCCGATCTGCATGGATTCATAAGTGTAGACGAGATACCGCATTCCGACTACGAAGTCTGCGGGAAGGTCGCGGCACGCCGCTCCATTCCCGACGATTGCCGACAAATATGCAACCTGTGGAACACTTCCTTTCCATACCGATTCGACCTCGAACCTGAAATCGACAAATGTTGAAGCGACACCCAATAGCGTGTACTGTGTGTAGGTGCGTGTGTCCACAAGACGCCCCATGAAAACCACTTCGGAGCGCGATACCAGATCTTCGTGGCTGGAAGGGCCCAGACATGAACAGGCATGGGCGCGCTCTGGATACACGCTGAGCGCCAGCCCGACCAGCAGCGCAATCAGGACTATTGTGACCATCCTGTCAGTTGGTGTTCGGCCTGCCATTTGTCACCTCCACTGCATGCCGTCACCGCCGCGCCCCAAAGTCGAACGGCACCGCCTCCACGTCCTCGATCCGCTCGTCCGCCGTGTAGCGCCACACCCCCACGTGGCCCCGCACCAGGTCGCCGTTCTCGTCCCAGTCCAGCGTCGACGACGCCCCCTCGTAATCCACCTCGCCGCTCTCCCGCACGATCCGCAGCGCCTCCGCGACGCCCTCCGGCCCCGCCAACGCGCGCTCGCCGGGCGCCGACCCCACCGACCGCAGCCGGTCCCGGATCGCCGCGCCGTCCGCCGTGCCCGCCGCCTCCGCCGCGAGCGCGATGGCGACCACCGCGTCGTAGGCCTCCTTCACGTAGGCGAACGCCGGAAGCTCCCCGTGCTCGTCCAGGAACGCCCTCTCCCACAGCGCCGCCGACTCGCTTCCCGGCGCGCTGGTGCCCGCCGTGCCGTACATCCCGCCCAGGCGGTCGCCGCCTATGTTCCGCACCAGGTTGGGACTCTTGGCGGCGTCCGCGAAAGTGAAGCGGTCGTACAGCCCGCTCTCCAGCGACTCCCGGACGATGGTCTCGGCGTCCGCGCCGGACGTTATGATCACCAGCGCCTGCGCGCCGCCCGCCGCCGTCTCGCCCAGCGCGGCCAGGTACGAGTCCCGCCCGCGCTCGACCGCCGCGAGACTGATCCGCCCGGTCCACGCCGCCTCGAACGACTCCGCGAGCCCGCGACCGTACGGGTCGTCCACGTAGACCACGCCCACGTTGTCGAACCCGCGCTCGCGCGTCACGCGCGCCAGCACGGGGCCTTGCGCCGTGTCCGCCAGCGCCGCGCGGAAGAAGAAGTCGCCGTCGTCCGCTGTTGTCAGTTGCGGCGAGGTGGCGGACGGGCTGATGTTGACCACGCCCGCCGGGCCGGTCACCCGCTCCGCGACGGGCAGCGAGTTGGCGCTGGAGCTTGGGCCGACTATGGCGTGCACGCCCTCGGTCTCGACCAGCCGGCGCGCCTCGGCCACCGCCGTGTCGCTGTCCGGTGCGGTGTCGCCGCGTGCCGTCTCCACGTCCAGGCCGAACACCCCGCCCGCGGCGTTCACGTGCTCGATCGCGAGCAGGAACCCGCGCTCCCGCCACTCCGAGCGGTCGGCGGACGCGCCGCTGAAGCTCATCAGCAGCCCTATCTTCAGCGGCTCACGCTCGGCCTCCGCGGCATTGTCGCCGGAGCCGCCGCACGCCAGAGCGACGCCGAGCGCCAGCAACGCCGCGGCCGCAAGCGCGACGACCCGGTACTCAACTGCGCGCCTCACGCCAGCCTGCCGTACGCCTCCGGCAGCGCCTCTTCCAGCCGCTCGAACCCGCGCCACTCTCCGTAGCGGGGCGTAAGCGCGGCGATCGTCGCGGAGGCCGCGTCCTGCGCGCTTCTGCCCTCCCGCTTGGCGGCCTCCAGGCTGCCGACCATGTCGTGGATGAAGTCCCGCGCTTCCACCAGCGCGGCGTGTTCGCCCACCGGCCCATGCCCTGACACGAACCGCGGCGCGTTCAGCTCCACCAGCCGGTCGTCGGTGGCGGGCCACTCCGACGGGTAGCTGTCCGCCAGGAAAGGCATTCCGCCGTCCTGCGCCACGTCCCCGCAGAACAAGATGCCGTCGTCCGGCAGGTAGATGTGCGTGTCGCCGCCCGTGTGCGCCCTGCCCAGGAACAGCAGCCGCACCTCCCTGCCGATGTACAGCCTCATGCTCGTCTCGAAGGTGAGGTTGGGGGGCGTGATGTTCACCAGCTTGGCCTCCTCGGACCACGGGTCGCCCGAGGTCACCACCTTCTCCCGCCACTGCCTGTTCCACTCCACGTCCACCATCTCCTCGTAGCAGTTCTCGTGCCCGATGATGGTCGCGTCCGGAAACTCCTCGTTGCCCCACGCGTGGTCCCAGTGCGAGTGCGTGTCGACCACGTAGCGGACCGGCTTGTCGGTGATGTGCCGGACGTCGTGGATCAGGTCCCGCCCGAACGACGGGACGCGCAGCGAGTCGATCACCAGCACGCCGTCGTCCCCCACGATGATGCCCGCGTTCGTGAGACCCTCGTGCAGCCGCGCGAACACGCCCGTTTCCAGCTCAATAATCTCGGTCCCCGGAGTAGTGGCCATGGCATTGCTCCTTCCTAGACTACATTTGGCCATACTGTACACAGGTTGCCCCCGCTCCGCACCCACCCCCGCCCGACTGGAACTGTACACCAACCCCGAAATGGCGTAACCTGTCCCCTAACCTCACAGGCGGTCCCATGAGAGTGCGTCACCCAGCAGTAACCCTCCCCCTGATACTGACCCTCTCGCTACTCGCGGCCCTCGCCCTCTCGGCCTGCGGCGCCCCCCAGGACGAACCCGCCCTGCCCGTCAGCACGGCAACACCGCAACCGCAAACGATCCCCTCGCCAGAACCAAAGCCGGCGAGCGGCCACATCCATCCCGGCTTCGACGGCGTGCCGCGCGAGCCAATCATCTTCCTCAGCAGCAGCGTCATGTCCGTCGACGAGCCCCTGACTATCTCGGGCTCCGGCTTCCTGCCCGGTGAGCCGGTGACGCTCTCGCTCGTCATAGACAACATCGTCAGCTACGTCGTCGGAGGCCGCACCGCCGAGCAGCCGACGGCCAACGCCGCGGGCGCATTTGCCGTCAGCTTCGACTCCATCAGCGGCAGTGCTGGCGGCGAGCGCGGTGCCCTGGATCGCGCCCCCGGCGTCAGGTCGATTCTCGCCGTAGGGGAAGACGGGAGCAGAGCCAGT
The DNA here is from genome assembly GCA_034421955.1 of Dehalococcoidia bacterium. GTDB lineage: Bacteria > Chloroflexota > Dehalococcoidia > Lucifugimonadales > CATOSD01 > CATOSD01. The sequence goes on from DAOUJZ010000064.1 coordinate 22,953, forward strand.
TTCCCTGTAATGATCACCAGCGCGCCCACGCCCTCAGTCGCCTCTAGCCTGGCGGCCACCGCCGACACCGTGCTCAACGATGAAACCGGCGGCTTGGACACCACTATCACCGCATTCGGCGCAGGGTTCGCGCCCGGCGAAGCCGTAACCATTACCATAGTCAGCCTGGTGGGCGACCCAGACAAGATTCTTGTCGGCATCACCGCCACCGACTCCGGCGCGTTCGAGGTGAGCCGCACGCTGGTCGGCGAAGCACCTGCCGACGGCGCGGACCCCGAGATGGCCATTGCGGTAGGCGTCTACACCGTCCTAGCCGAGGGCGGCAACGGCTCAATGGCCACTGCCGCCCTGGTCGTCGAGACTAAGGAGCTGCCCAAGCGCGAATAAGAGCCTATCCGATAAGTCCCTTCCCCCTCGCAACCGGAACCACCCCGAAAATCGTGTCTCAAACCTTCCCAACCGCGTAACCCAAACGCCACTTCCATATCTCGCTGGCGTCTCGAATCTGCCATGCACATGCCACACACATGCCACAAAAAATCCCACCTTCAGGCCCACTCCCTCTCACCAGCCGGTAGGGGCGGGTCTGTGACCCGCCCGGCGGGGGGACGGGGGCACTCCCCATTCGTCATTCCTCCCGACCCCTCTTGATTCTATAGCACGCACGTGCTATTCTCCACCCCATAGACGCCGTGGAGCGCCTGGTAGGGGCGGGTTTCAAACCCGCCCACGGCCCAGCACCACCACCGCACTCCTGCGCCATTCTGCGCCAAACCTAACGCCGCTATATCGCGAATGAACAGAAAGAGGACAGCCCGCCCAGCTACGAAATGGGCAGCATGCAGCAGAATAGAGCAGATTTTTCGGAAGGCCCCGCCCACCGACACTCCGCCTAACACTTCCCCCACGATTGCGAGTGTTGTAACATCCCAATACAGCCCCTCGCACGGACACTACAAAGGAGCGACTATGAACAAAGTTGGCGGCGGCGGACTCATCGCCGCGGGCGTGGTGCTGCTCTTGCTGGGCCTGGTGCTGCGCCTTGACCTCATCGACTGGCTGATAGACTTCACCGGCATAATCCTGATAATCATAGGCGTGGTGCTGGCGATAGTGGGCCTGATCCAGGTCTTCACCGGGCGCGACGAGCTGAGTTAGAGCGGCGCCGGCCTGAAGGCCGTATCCGCGGCCCGCGTCCCACGACCACATCCCAACCGGAGGAACCAACATGGGAATGCTCTCCAGAATGTCCACCATAGTTAGAGGCAAGATGAACCGCCTTCTGGACTCGGCGGAAAACCCCGCCGAGTCCCTCGACGTCGCCTACGACAAGCAGATGGAGATGCTGCGCAACGTCAAGCGCGGCGTCGTCGAGATGGTCACCGCCAAGCGCCGGCTCGAGCTCCAGGCCGCCAAGGTCCAGGAAAACGTCGCCAAGCTCGACGGCCAGGCCCGCCAGGCCCTCGCCGCCGGCCGCGAAGACCTCGCCCGCGTCGCCCTCCAGCGCAAGCAGGCCTCCCTCGCCGAGCTAGACGGCCTCGACCAGCAGATAGCCGGACTGGAGCTCGAGCAGGAAAAGCTCACCCAGGCCGAACAGCGCCTCCAGAGCAAGGTCGCCGCCTTCCGCTCCCGCAAAGAGGTCATCAAGGCCCAGTACAGCGCCGCCCAGGCCCAGGTGCGCATCGGCTCCGCCCTCTCCGGCATCTCCGAGGAGATGGGCGACGTCACCCTCGCCGTCGAGCGCGCCGAGAACAAGACCGAGCAGATGCGCGCCCGCGCCGGCGCCATCGACGAGCTTGTCGAGGCAGGCACGCTGGACGACTTTACCGGAAGCTCCGACCCCCTCGACCGCGAGCTCGCACAGCTAAGCGCCGCCCAGACCGTGGACGACGAGCTTGCCCAGCTCAAGGCGTCCCTGCCCTCGGGCAAGCGCGACGCCCTGCCCGGAGGTGAGCGCCGATGATTGTGCGCATTCTCACCGAGGGCCAGTACAACCTCCCCGGCGCCTACATCGACGACCTCAACGCCATCGACAACGAGCTCGTCGAGGTGGTCGAAGCCGGGGACCGCGACGCCTTCGACACCACCCTCAAGCGCATGCTCGACCTCGTGCGCGACAACGGCACCCCCGTGCCCGTGGACGAACTGGTCGAGTCCGACCTCGTCCTCCCCGAGCCCGACATCACCCTCGAGGAAGCCGGCGAACTCTTCGTCGGCGAAGGCCTAGTCCCCGACTAGACCACCTAGAGTCCCTTCCCCCTCCCCACCAATCGTCATCCCCGCGAAAGCGGGGATCCAGGGGAGGCGGTGACTTCCCAACACCAGAAAGGAATAAACTTGCCCAACGACACCACACCCCAACCCGCGCCCCAGGACAGGATCCAGTGGATCTACTCCTCCCAGGGCGTCGACCAGCTCGAAGAGCGCTACGACCAGTGGGCCGCCGACTACGACGCCGACCTGCTCAACGACTTCGGCTGGCTCGCCCCCCAGCAGGCCGCCGACGCCTTCCGGCGCTACGTCCCAACCTCCGCCCGCGTGCTGGACGCCGGCGCCGGCACCGGCCTTGTCGGCGAACAGCTCAAGCGCTTGGGCTACCCCAACATCGAGGCGCTCGACCTATCGCTCGGAATGCTCGAAGAGGCCCGCAAGAAGGACGCCTACACCGCCTTCCACCAGATGACCCTCGGCGAGACCCTCGACTTCCCCGACGGCGCGTTCGACGCCACCATCTGCGTTGGCGTACTCACCCTCGGCCACGCCCCCGCAAGCTCGCTCTACGAAATGGTCCGCGTAACCCGGCCCGGCGGCCACGTCGCCTTCTCCCTGCGCCCCGACGTCTACGAAAACAACGGCTTCCGCGAAATCCAGGACGAGCTCGCCGCCACCGGCAAATGGACCCTCGAAGAGGCCACCGAGCCCCTCGCCGCCCTCCCCAAGGGCGAACCCGACGTCCTCTTCCAGGTCTGGGTCTACCGCGTAGGTCAGCAATAGTCCCTTCCCCCTCGCAGGGGGAAGGTTAGGATGGGGGTGAAGCCCCGGTCACCGCCCACCCCGCACAAAGTCCGCGATCCGCTCCCCTATCATCATCGTCGTCACGTTCGTGTTCGCCCGGATGCAGTCCGGCATGATCGACGCGTCCACCACCCGCAGACCCTCCAGCCCGTGCGCCCGTCCGTACTGGTCCACCACCGCCATCGGGTCCGAAGCCGGCCCCATCTTGCACGTCCCGGAGATGTGCTGACCCGTCGTCGCCTCCCGCAGCAGCCACTCGTCCAGCGCGTCGTCCGACTCCATCTCCGCGTCGGTCGGCTCGATCCGCTCCTCCACGATGCTGCTGAACTCCTCCTTCTCAGCCAGCTTCAGCGCCAGGTGCACGCCCTCCCGCATCCGCTGCCGGTCGAAAGCCTCCTGCAGGTAGTTGTAGTCCAGGAACGGCTGGACGTGCGGGTCCGTCGATGTGAGCCTCATCTCTCCCGCGCCCAGCGCCAGGTACAGCCCCACCGTCATGCGAATGCCCAGCGGCTCCATGCGCGCCCCGCCCCGGTTGACCCGCTCCGTAGCGTACGAGCTCATTATGATTATCATGTCGTTGCGCAGGTCCGACCCCTCCGCCGTGTACCGCAGCGCGAACTGGACCCTCGGCGCGAACCCGTCCAGTTCGAACCCCTCTTTCGTCTTCCACGTCACGTAAACGATCGGATGGTCTCGTAGGTTCTGCCCCACCCCGGGCGTATCCCGCACCACCGGTATCCCCATCTCCCTCAGGTGCTCCGCCGGCCCCACGCCGGACAGCATCAGCAGTTGCGGCGACGCGATAGCCCCGCCGCTCAGTATGATCTCGTCGCCCTCGACGCTGAACACCTCGCCCCCGCTCTCCACCTCCAGCCCCACGGCCCGGTTCCCCTCGAACACCACCCGCCGCACCGTGCAATTCGGCCTCAGCGTCAGGTTCAGCCGGTGCCGCGACGGATTCAGGTAGCCCAGCGCCGTGCTCCAGCGTATGCCGTTCGGGTTGTTGAACGGCACCGGACTCAGCCCCGTCGAGTCCGGGTTGTTCAGGTCCGGGCTTTCGGGAAAGCCATACTCCCTGCAGGCCGCCCGGAACGCGCTCTGCGCCGGCAGCCACTCCTCCGGCTTGAACCGCCGCGCTATGATCGGCCCGTCCGTGCCGTGGAAGTCGTCGTGGATGTCCGTGTCCGTCTCCAGCTTGCGGAAGTACGGCAGCAGGCTCTCGAACTTCCACTCGTCGTTCCCGAACGACGCCCAGGTGTCGTAGTCCTCCGGCACGCCCCGCAGAAACATCTGCCCGTTGATCGCGCTCGACCCGCCCGTCACCCTGCCCCTCGGCACCATCATCGGCCCCGCCGTCTCCGACGCCTTGCCGATGAACTGCCAGTTGTGGTCGCTCGTCATCACGTCCGTGGCCGTGGCGTAGCCGTGCCTCACCTCGTCCGGCAGGTTCTCGATCTCCGGGTAGTCCGGCCCCGCCTCCAGCAGAAGCACCGACCGCTCAGGGTCCTCCGACAGCCTCGAAGCCATGATAGCGCCGGCCGACCCGGCCCCAACCACAATCGCGTCATACTTCATCGCACCCTCCTGCCTTGCCGTTCGTGCCGCACCTACGCGCGGATGATATATCCGCCCCAATTGCCCGTCAACAACAATCCCCCTTTGAGAGAAGACAACGGAGCCGCCAGAACCCCTTTGGGGAGGCCGGACGATCGGTGCGAAAGTGGTCTTGACTCTGCGAACACATACGTTCTAGCATCGATTCATGGGAAAAGACTGGACACGCGAGCTACGCGTGCTGGTGGCTGGCCCTAACGATAGCGGCCCTGGCGCTGTGCCAGCCTGGAGACGTTGGTTAAGGAGAGGGAGTCGACATGTGGCGATGGTGGATTCTCGCCGGTCTAGTGGTGATGGCCCTGGGGGCGGTGGCTTGCGCCGATCCCAGCCTCCAAGCCCGATGTTTCGGCTCATCGCCGGATGAGGGCGTCAACCCGACGTTTGCCCCCCAGCCCAACCGGGAGTTTCATCGTCTCTTTTCGTCGCGCCTCGACGTTGTATTGTGGGAGACAGCTCGGCTGACGATTGTGGTGCAGAACACCCAAGACTACAACCAGGTGCTCAACACTGGGCTCGTACCTCCTGCGAACTTCCTTGTTATCGAACCCGATTGTCGGCTGGTCTGGCACTCCCCTCGCGCCCAGCTATTGCCGAGCTACCAATTGGAGTTCGAACCACACGAAGTGAAGGGATTCTCCGGTGAGTGGAGCCTGATCGATGACTGGGGGGCACTGATCTCCCCTGGTGATTACATCGTGTACGGCAGCATGGCGGCTGACGTAAGATCCGACGCCGAAACTTCGCGGCATGCCCAGCTCGTGGTCTCCGCGGTCGTTGAGGTGGACGAGGCGCGCATCGGTGCTGCGCGACCCGCACACCCACCGACGCCCCTGGACCCGTCCGCGTGTGGCCCCGAGCCCGCGAGCGAGGCGCGTGTCCACAAGGTGATGGAGGAACACTCGGAGACGCTGAGGGAATGGGACCGCTGGGCTGTACGGGTGCTCGCTGCTGACTTACTAGATGAGAGCCGGATGTCTACGGGGAGGCGTGGGATTCGCGTCGTCTCGTGGCCGCTGGAGAACATGCCGGGGGACTCGCCGCTACACAGCCTGCCAGAGTGTCTGGACGGCGTGCCAGTGCAACTTGTGGTGAGACCGGACCACTAAGGAGGAGATGAGAAAAGCGTTTGTGCTTTTGAACAAAGCACGGCGCAATAGCCGATAGTGCGGGCGGGGCGAGGTTTCTCAGGAAGAGACCCGTCCGGTGAGCGTTCGCAGCGCCGCCGTCTGGGACGCCCCGCCCGCACCGATAGAGAGAAAGACAACGGAGCCGCCAGAACCCCTTTGG
>DAOUJZ010000065.1:0-138499 GCA_034421955.1 Dehalococcoidia bacterium
GGCCTGGGCCAGTGCGCTCACGTCCGCGCGCGAGACGGCGATGCCAGAGCCTTCATCAAGTACGAACTCGTCCGCGCCATCCGGGAACGCCCCCAAGTGATTCATCCACCCAGTGCGCCTCAGCTCGGCCAGCGTGTCCACCAGGCCCGAGCCGCATATGCCCACCGGTGCCACTCCACCTATCGTGGCGTACCGCACCGCCGCGCCGTCCAGCGACACGGACTCGATGGCGCCGTCGTAGCCGGGCATTCCGTATGTGACCTGTCCGCCCTCGAATGCCGGCCCCGCCGGGCAGGAGGCGGCGAGCAGCCTGTGGCGGTTGCCGACGACCACCTCTGTGTTTGTGCCCACGTCCACCAGCATCGCCAGTCCTTCCTCTTCGTCCATGCCAACGGCCAGCATGTCCGCAGCCACGTCCGCGCCCACGTGGCAGCCGATCAGGGGGCCGCCGTAAACGTTGGCCTCCGGGTGCACGCGCAAACCGAGCCGCCCGGCCTTCGCGTTGAGCGCGGTGCCAGAGCGCCCGCCCGACTCGAGCTCAAGCTCAAGCTCTACCACGGACTTGTAGGGTCTCTCCCCGATGCTCTGGACGTCCAGGCCGAAGAAAACGTCGCGCATGGTGGAGTTGCCCACCACGACGACCTCGTAGATCCGTCGGCGGTGGAATCCGAGCCGACGCGCCATGTCGCCAATCTCGAAGTTGATGGCCGACAGCAGCACCTGCCGGAGTTCGCCCCTATGCGGGCCGCCGTCGTAGGAGATGCGATGCATCACGTCGCTGCCGCCGAAGCGCTGCGGATTCTCGAACGACGCGGTGTGCAGCACCTCGCCGCTCTCCAGGTCGGCCAGGTTCATTGCGACGGTGGTGGTGCCGGCGTCTATCGCCAGGCCATAGACTTCGCCGCGGTAGGCGTCCACGCGGTCGCCTTCGAAATACACGCCGTCGCCGCTGCGGTGGGTAGGCGGGTCCGGGTCGAAGTCGCGGCGCACCCCGGCGGTGAGGATACGCGGCTGGCGGCGCAGAAGCGCGAACTCGATTTCGGCGTCCGTATCGACGACCGCCGCCTGGCACGCCAGGCGGTAGTTATCGCGCAGAAACGCCTCCGCCGGTGTGTGGGGCGTCAGCGCGTCCATGCCGCGCCTGACCTCGACGATGCACTCGTGGCACTCGCCGTTCCTGCCGCAAGACGTGGGTACGCGGACTCGCAGAGAATCCGCGTAGTCGAAGATGGTCTTGCCGGCTACGGACTCGAGCCGCGCCGGGCCGTGTAGGACTGGACTCATGGCTGGCGACGCCGGGCGCCTACGGCGAGGACTCGTCTATCATCCAGGCGCTGCGATAGTCGAGGTCGTCGCTGCCAACGCACAGTGGCAGGCTGCCAGTCGACCCCTCGCGGCGCTGATTGCGACAGCCGAACCCGGCGGTGCAGCGGTCCTCGACGTTCTTGTAGGGACAGCGGCGTTTGGACACCTCGCTGACGGCCTCCGACATCTCCTTGAAGATGCCGTACAGCCGGGCCATGCTCGCCCGGTATCGCTCCCTGTCGACCGGCTGCGACACAGCGGCACGCTCCTAGTCTGTGGCGCCGACAGGCTCGCGGCTCGTAGCAAAGTCCTCGAGCCCGAGGAGCCTCCTTGCGAGGTCCACGCAGTCGATCGCGTCCTGGCCGTACCCGTCGGCTCCCATGTCATCCGCGAACTCCTGCGAAACGGGCGCGCCGCCAACCATTATCTTCACTATCTCGCGCAGCCCGGCCTCTTCGAAAGCCTCGATGGTCCTGCCCATGTTGGGCATGGTCGTCGTTAACAGCGCCGACATGCCAAGAAGCTGGGCATCAAACTCCATCACCGCGTCCATGAACTCGTCCGGCGAGGTGTCAACGCCCAGGTCCTCCACTGTGAATCCGGCCCCGCGCAGCATCATTATGCACAGGTTCTTGCCTATGTCGTGGAGGTCGCCTTTCACCGTGCCCATGACTACCGTTGCCAGAGGTTCAATTCCCGAGGCCGACAGTATCGGTTCAATGTGGGCCATACCGGCCTTCATCGCGCGCGCCGCGACGAGCACTTCCGGCACGAAGATCACGTTGTCGCGGAACTTGACGCCGACTATGCTCATCCCGGCGATAAGCCCATCGTCAAGGATGGTGTTCGCAGAGAAGCCGTCGTCCAGCGCCTGCCTCGCCAGCCGATCCACGTCGTGGTGATTGCCCACGATGAGGTTGTAGCTGATGTCCTGCATCAGCGGGTCGGCATCGTCCCACTGAGCGCGGATGTGGTTATGTTCGACGGGCCTGGTAACGTAGCCAAGCTCGCGCTCCAGCCCGTCGTGAACAACTGGCATGTGTATCGGACTCCCGCGAATAGCCCCGGCGGGGTTGCGGCGATTCTAGCACGGGGTGGGCGGAGACGCTAGCGATGGGCGACCAGCCCAGCGCCGGACCAGAATGGCCGCGCTAATGCGACTCGTGCCACTCTCGTACGCTCTGGGGAATGGCGATGAGGTTCTCCAGCCGCGTCGCCAGCGGTATGGCGCACTCCGGGGCGATCATCTGAACTCCCGCGTCCAGGCAGGCGAACACCTCCTCCCGGACCTCCGCGGGACCGCGCGCGTATAGCGTATCGGGGTTGTTAATGTTGCCCACTAGCCCTATGCGGCCACCGGCCACGTCCATCGCCTGCTGCGGGTCGTTTTTGGAATCGAAGTGGAAGCTGGCCATCCCCGACTGCGCGATGTAGTCCAGCCTGTCCAGCGTGTTGCCGCAGATGTGCAGGATGAGCGGCACGCCGAGCCGTTCGGCCATCTCCTGGTGTATCTCGAGCAGAAAGCGGCGGTAGTACTCGCCGCTCACCAGGTCCCCCGTCGCGTGGTCCGGGAAGGTCAGCGCGTCCGCACCCGCGGCGATCTGGGCCTCGCCGAACAGCACCGAAATCTCTTTCAGCTTGTGCAGGCACCGTAGCACCATGTCCGGGTCGTCGACCGTCATCAGCAGAAAGCTCTCTACGCCGAATACGTGGTATGCGAGCGTCCACGGCCCCATCGTCTTGCCGATGATGGCGGCCTCGCGGCCGTACTCGCGCTTCAGCAGCTCGATTGATCGGGTGATGGTCAGGTTGTCGGGATGCTCCAGGAATCCCGGCGGTATGTGGATGTCCTCTTCGCCCTTCCAGATGGGGTTGTACATCCGCACAGTCGGCCAGTTGTCCTTCTCCTCCCACTGCATGTCGCATCCCAGCGCGGACGACTCCTGGATGATGGTGAAGTAGGGCATAATCGCGTCGAATCCCAGTTCCGTGTATCCGGTGGCGGCCAGTCGCGCGGCAAGCTCCGGGTCGCGGCAGGCGTCGGGGAAGGGCGCGTCGACCAGATCCATCAACTCCACCGTCGCCACGTTGGTAGGATTGGCCACCGGCGTGCGATCCACCGGCCTGCCCACGAGGGCGTTCATCACCCGCTCACGCGGTGTCATCGTTTCGGTTAGGGGCATGGTGGTGCCTCCAAATCATCAGTCTTCAGTTTCCAGAGGTGGATAGATGCGGACGACTACACCGCGTTGGAGGTTAGGCAGAACTTCAAGCACTTCAGGCATCAGTGGTAGGAGAACCCCCATTCGGTGATTCATCCAGAAGAACTTTCATACGCGACGCTTTCCAGTGCGTGTTGTGCAAGCAAGAGAGCCTCGATTGCCTGTTCACGGCTTACGCTGGGGAAGCAGTCGACGAACTCGTCGATGTTCTCACCCGCCGCCAGAAACTCGAACAGGATGTCAATCGGAACGCGAGTGCCCTTGAAGATGGGCGTGCCGCTGACGTAGCTCCTATCGCTGAAGACGACGTCGTTAGTATTCACACGTTTCCGCAAAGCCGCCAATGCCTGTTTCCTGCTCACCTGCGGGAAGTCGTCTAGGAAGGCGTAGAGGTTATGCGCCTTTTCCAGGTACTCGAACAGGTACTGCACCGGCACGTCGGTTCCCTCGAAGACCGGGCCGTCAGTGGGCACGTGGCTCAGATCGACTATCGGAGGCAACAGGTCTCCGGGCTTGTACTTGGTCGATTCACCGTTGGAGACGATGACGACTGTATTTCGCGCGGTTCTGGGTCTCGGGGCAGGCATATCATCCCTCAATTCGCCAGTTCGTCGAGACGGGGGCCAAACACTTCCTTGAACTTCAGCAGATGCTCGACCATCCACTGCCGAATCTCCTGCAAGGTGTCAACCTCGTCGTCTATGGTGCCAGGGCGCACTATCGAAACACGACTCGCCCTGCGGTTGTCCAGGCGTTGCCACTCAAACTCGCCGGCAATCTCGGATTCTATAGCCTCTCTGCTTTCAGCCAGTTCGTCAAATCGATCCTCGTTCCAGGACTTACTGCCGTTGTCAATGTAGACCGCGACTCTCGCTTTTCCACCCTGGACAAAACTAGCTCTATAGCGAAAGCCTCCGACTCCTGTGGCGAACGAAGCCCAGCTTCTTGTTCCGGACCGGCGCGAGTTTGTGAACCTATGCTCTTCACGGAGTTCATCCACGAGTGCCTGGAAGAAACTCTGATACCTCTTACCCCTCTCAGAAGTCTCGTCAGTCCCCTGGCCAGTCTGTTTACGCCATTCGTTTGGCGTTACGACCAGCTTGAAGTTGACCGCAGGCCGGGAATTGTCGATCTTCCATAGCTCGACCTCAATACCATAGAATTCTGTGTCTGTCCCCGTCCGCCGGTTCAGCATGTCAAGAGCCTCACGGTGCTCGTCCCTGAACTCTCTGGCTATCCAGACCGCAACTCCTGCGTCATATCCCGCAGCGTAGGTAAGCAGTTGTCCAAGATGAGTATGGTCTGTTGTGCCTAACTGATTCTCGATGACAACTTGACTGTCGCTGCCAAGATCGCAGGCGAGGATATCCAGCGAGTAGCCGCCCACTGAGGCTTCTCTCTCTTGAAACTCAAGATCCAATCTGAGGGCGTCACCAAGTCCCCGCAAGTTGTTTGCAAGCCAAGGCGTAAAGTCCGTCGCCTCGTTCGGCCATATCTCTCGCAGGTCAACCCTCTCTATTCTGGCCAGTCTGTCGTCTGCTGTCATGTCTGTCCTCCGCGTGTGCTGTCTTCTTGCCCCCTACTCGGTGGCGTGAAGTCTGTTACAAATCGTCGCGTCGTAGTCCCGTTTCCTTTGCTATGCGAGACAGCATGGCCGAGCCGATCTCTTCACGGTCGTGGAATGCGAAAATGAAGTCGGGCCAACCACGTTTGGACAGAATCCGATGCGAACCCGATTGCCTCTTAATGGCCCATCCAGACCGAATCAGGGCTGCCAAGACACGTCTTGCCCGAGTGCTGGGCCATCTAGTCATGCGGCCTTGAAGGTTACCTCGAGCAACTCTGGGGCTACCTCTCCATGCTCTATGCGGTCAGCGATGATACGCAACGCCAACGCCTTAACCTTGGCTATGGCGTCTTGCGGAGTCGTGCCGTACACCAACGCACCTGGAATTTGAGGTACCGCGCCTATCCAGCGGCCGTCGACTTCTTGCTCTGTCTCAACAGTAAACGTCATTGTTATGTCTTGCCACGTCCAACGGTCAATGACGTGCTGCGAGAAGTCGTAGCCAGTTCCAATCTTGTCCCTCATGTAGAGTTTGTCCCGCCTGGCAGAGATTGCGATGTTGAGTTGTCGCCCATCGTGGATCGTCTTGAATTCGGATTCATGAAGTTTGAGCTGGTTGGGTGGTATTCGTAGCAGGATGAGACTGCAATCGTGGGCAAGCAACACGTAGCGCTCTTGGCCTAATTTCGTGCGATTGATGTTTATCCACCACAGTAGCGTTTCCGAGTTCAAGTTTACCGCTGTCGTGTTAGACCCCTTCAGAAGATCATTTCCCAAGCGGCGATTGGCCTCTCTTATCGCATCCGACTTCGTGATCTTCCCCACGTTGTTTGACCTCCCATTGTCGGCTCGCTGTATGTTCTGGCCCTACCATCCTACGTCGGCGGCGTAAACCCCAGCGTGCCCGTCGTCATCTGGCCGCGCAGCGCCTCCGCCGCCATCATGCCTTCCACGCTGGAGATGTTGCGCGAGTACGGCATTAGCAGCCGCACCAAGCCATCGTGCCGCGCGCCGCACGGAAACGCCACGTCGCGATCGCCCACCTTCTCCATCTCGCCGTAGCGGAGGAAGCCCGCTACCACCATGCGCAACCGCGCGCTCGGATTCGGCGCCTCGCCCTCTCCCGCCACGCTGTACACCCAGCGCCCGTCCGACTCGCCGCCCGTCACCACCAGCGTCAGCGGGGAGCGCAGGTCCTTAATCGACATTTCGCCGGTGGGCGGGGCGAAGTCCGGGGCCTTGCCGACCGCCTGGCTCAGCAGAAACTTCAGCGGCCGCTCGTGCACCTGCCCGCAGCCGAATCGCGCCTGGTTGTGCGTGCCCTCGACAGGCTCCATGCCGCCGAGGGCCACGAGCTGCCCGCGCACCTGCTCCACGCGCTCTTGCGCGCCGTCCTTTCGGCTGAATGTCCACACGGTGCAGACGCTCCCCTTAACGTATATACCCACGCTGATGTTCTCGAAGTTCGGGTCTATGGGAACGAGTTCCAGGCACCGCCCGTACTCGCTAATCACGTCGGCCACCCGCGTTGGGGTGGTGTGCTTGGTGGCTCCTGTCACGTTCGCCTCCTCTCCCGACGCGGGCGGTTCGTGCTCAGCCCCGCAGCGCCTTCACAAGCGCCCGGATATGCTCGGGGCCGGTGCCGCAGCAGCCGCCCACGATGTTCACGCCAGCCTCTTCGACCATGGCCCTGAATCGCGGCGCCATGTACTCCGGCGACTCCGGGTAGATGACGTCCCCGCCCCTGGCGACCGGAATGCCCGCGTTGGAGTGCACCAGCAGCGGCGCATCGGTGGCGGCGCGTAGCTGCCACGCCAGTTCCAGCATGACGTCCACCCCGTTGCCGCAGTTCGCGCCGACGACATCGGCGCCTGCCGCTACCAGCTCGCGCATCGCGACGTCGGGCGGCGTGCCCATCATGGTGAAGAAACCGCGCGGCCCCTTGTCGAAGAACATCGTCGAGAACACCACCAGATCGGTGTTTTCCCTGGCTGCCCTGATAGCGATCTTCGCCTCTTCGACGTCGATCATCGTCTCGATGTTCACCGCGTCCACGCCACCCTCAGCGAGCGCGGTTATCTGCTCGGCAAAAGCCTCGTACATCTCCGTCTCGCCGATGGGATTGTCCTTCAGCGGATCGTTCAGCACCTCGCCCGTCGGCCCAACGGACCCCACTACGAACCGGCCCGCGGTGGCCTCGCTCCGCGCGTGCTCCGCGGCGAGCCTGTTAAATTCCTGGACCCTGTTCTCGAAGCCGTAGTGACGCTGCCTGACGCGCGTGCCGCCAAAAGAGTTGGTGAGCACCAGGTCCGACCCAACGTTGAAGTAGGCCCTCGCCATCTCCCGCACGATGTCGGGCCGAGTCGCATTCCACTCCTCCGGGTCGCCGTCGCCCAGCCCGCGCGACTGCAGGTACGTGCCGGTCGCGCCATCGGATATGAGCGTTTCGCCACGCCCCAGCCTGCCCAGCAGCTCAGCGCCACTCCGGCCGGTCATACTTCGTCTCCTTCGCCGCGGCGAAGCCAGTGGTCTGCCGTACCCGGCCGTGGGTCTCGCTCGTCGGCTTGGTGGAGCTTCCGAATTCTGGCCACGAAATCTTGCGGAAATCGCTCGTTGTACATCGCCGCCAGGGCCGCTGCCGCCTCTTCCACACCGCAATCCACGTCGGAGAATTCGCCCCACTCCCACGCCATTAGGTACTCGTCCCCTCCCGCGCTGCCGTCCAGCATGGCAATCGCGTCCACACCGCGCTGAAACCTGTCGTCGAGTTTCACCGACACGACGCCGTCCGTGTCCTCGGCCTGCACCTGGACGGGAATCTCCTTCCAGTACATCACTCTGACTCGCGTCACCTGCGTATGGCTCCGATCAGTAGGTGGCCGGACGGCACACGTCTCGGCACCGCCGTTTGAAGCCATTATAGCCGCCGCTCACCCAACTTTCACGGCTTTGCCAACTTGTGCCAAACGCGCGCTTGTGCTATCGTCCTACGTGTAGATTTTCACAATCGGAGCAGGTGGCCGCTTCCGCGGTGGTTGCCCCTCAGAGGTATCGATGTTCGACCACGACGTGCTCATAATTGGCGCCGGGCTGGCAGGCATGAGGGCCGCCCTCGCGGCGGGCGAAAACGGCGCTGACGTGGCCGTTGTGACCAAGGTGCACCCGGTCCGCAGCCACTCCAACGCCGCTCAGGGCGGTATCAACGCCGCGCTCACCGACCGCGGCGACGACTGGAGAGAGCACGCTTACGACACCATTAAGGGCAGCGACTACCTCGGCGACCAGGACGCCATTTCCATCATGTGCCAGGAGGCGGGCCAGGAAGTCATCAACATGGAGCACATGGGGGTGATCTTCAATCGTGACGAGCAAGGGCGGCTCGGTACCCGCGCGTTCGGCGGCCAGCGGAGAGAGCGCACCTTCTTCGTATCCGACTTCACCGGCCAGGCGCTGCTGCACGTGCTCTACGAGCAGGTGCTCAAGGTCGGCGTTCGCATATACGAGGAGTGGTTCCTGCTCTCGCTCATCGTCGAGGACGGCGAGTGCTGCGGCGCGGTGGTGATGGAGATTCGCTCCGGCGAGGTCCACGTCATCAGGGCCAAGGCCGTGATAATGGCTTCCGGCGGCCTGGGACGTGTGTTCGAGCCGAGCACCAACGCTCTCATCTGCACCGGCGACGGCATGGGCATCGCCTACCGCGCGGGCGCTCCGCTGATGGACATGGAGATGGTGCAGTACCATCCCACCACTCTCAAGGGCAGCGGCGTGCTCATTACCGAGGGCGCGCGCGGAGAGGGCGCATACCTGCTCAACGCGAACGGCGAGCGCTTCATGGAGCGCTACGCTCCGAACATGATGGAGTTGGCCTCTCGCGACGTGGTGTCGCGGTCGGAGCAAACCGAGATCAACGAGGGCCGAGGTATCAACGGCTGTGTGCTACTGGACGTCAGGCACCTCGGCGAACCGCTCATTCGCGAGCGCCTGTCGCAGATCTTGGAGATTGCCCGCGATTTCGCCAACGTGGACCTCCTCAACGAGCCCATCCCGATCCAGCCCGGGATGCACTACCAGATGGGCGGCATCAAGACGGACGTGGACGGCCAGACCTACCTTCCCGGTCTGTACGCGGCGGGCGAATGCGCCAACGTGAGCGTGCACGGTGGAAACCGGCTTGGCGCGAACTCGCTGTTGGACACGTTGGTGTTCGGCCGCCGGTCGGGCGAGCACGCCGCGGAGATGACGAGGTCCAAGAGCCACAAGGCCATCACAGACAGCGCCGCTGAAACTGACCGCGCCTATATCCAGGGCCTGCTCGACCATGACGACTCCGGCGACCTGTTCGGCAAGATCAGGATGGAGATGGGTCAGGTGATGAACCGTTATCTGGCCGTCTATAGGGACCAGGAGGGCATGGAGTATGCCCTCTCGAAAGTCAGAGAGCTGAGGGAGCGCTACCGTCGCGTCCACGTGCCTGACAAGGGCAAGACTTTCAACACCAACCTGATGTTCACGCTGGAACTCGGATTGATGCTAGATTGCGCCGAGACCGTCGCCCTCAGCGCCATCGAACGGCAGGAAAGCCGTGGCGCCCACACTCGAACGGATATGCCGGATAGGGACGACGACAACTGGCTTAAGCACATCCTCGTCAAGAGCACCGACGACGGCCCGCAGTTGGACCACCTTCCGGTGGTCGTAACCGACTGGGAACCGCAGGTGCGCACCTACTGAGCGGGGCTGATAGCTGCAGCGCATAGCCTTCCACTACACTCGATTCGAGGCACCAACAAATGGAAGTAACCCTGAGCGTAAGAAGACTCAACCCAGACTCCCCCAGACCGACGCCCTTCTTTCAAGAATACACCCTGGAGGTTGAGGAGTCTGCGACCGTCCTGGACGGCCTAATCAGGATCCGGGAGGAGATCGACGGCACGCTGTCGCTGCGCTGCTCGTGCCGCAGCGCCATCTGCGGCTCGTGCGCCATGCGCATCAACGGCGAGGCGGGCCTGGCCTGCAACACCAAGATAGTGGACTCCCTGCCAGACAGCGGCGGCCCCGTCGTCGTCGAGCCGGCCGGCAACATGCAGGTCATCAAGGACCTTGTCGTAGACTTCCAGCCGTTCTGGGACAAGGTGCGAGCCGTGGAGCCCTGGCTGCAGCACAGCGGCCCGGAGCCCGAGCAGGAGCATGTAGTACCCAACGAGGACATGGTGCACCTGGCGGGAGTGATGGCCTGCATAATGTGCGGCGCCTGCGTGTCCGACTGCACGGTGCTCGAAGTCGACTCCAACTTCCTGGGGCCTGCCGCTCTCGCCAAGGCATACCGCTTCGCCGGAGACCCGCGCGACGACGCGGACGAAGACCGCCTGGGCCACCTGAACGAGTACGGCGGAATCTGGGACTGCACCCGCTGCCTCAAGTGCGTCGAGGTGTGCCCCAAGGACGTCGCTCCCATGGAGCGCATCATGGGCCTGCGCGACAAGGCCATGGAGGCGGGATTCACCAAGTCGAACGGCGCGCGCCACGCAACAGCCTTCACCGACCTCGTCGGCCACAGCGGCACGCTCGACGAGCTGCGGCTGCCCATAAAGACGTTCGGCGTGACCAACGTGAAAGAGATGCTTAAGCTCGCTCCGGTCGGTCTGCGGGCCATGCGCGCCGGCAAGGTGCCCCCGCTGTTTCACAAGAGCATTCCCGGCGTCGAAAACGTCAAGCGCATCTTCGAGAAAGTAGAGGACAAGCGATGAAGTACGCCCTCTTCCCTGGATGCGTTTCGCGCGGTGCGTGCCGGGAGCTATACTCAGCGACGATGGAAGTCTGCCTCAAACTGGGCATCGACGTTGACGTTGACATTATGAGCAGCGCTTCCTGCACCGGCGCGGGCGTTCTCCAGGAGAAGAACCGGCGGCTCGGCGACACGCTGAACGCCCGCAACTTCGCGCTCGCCGAGCGGGGCGGCCTGCCGCTTATGACTATCTGCAGCACCTGCCAGGGCGTCATGTCCCAGGCAAACGATCGGCTCACCTCGGACGGCGAGTACCTCAAGTCCATAAACGCCGACCTGAGCGAGGAGGGCCTCGAGTACAGGGGCACCGTGGACCCCCGCCACCTTCTCTGGATCATCATCGAAGACATCGGTATCGACGCGCTCCGCCGCATGGTCGTCCAACCCCTGACCGGCTTCAAATTCGCGCCCTTCTACGGCTGCTACATCGTAAGGCCGAGGTCTGCGCTGGGCTTCGGCGAGCACCCGGAGCGAGAGAACTCGCTGGAAAGCGTGATAGAGGCGGTCGGCGCCGAAGTGGTCGATTATCCGGGCAAGACGCTCTGCTGCGGCTTTCCCATCCTCACCATCAACCAGCAGAATTCACTCAATATGGTTTCCACCCACACCCTCGACGCGAAGGGACGGGGCGCGGATGCCATGGTGACGCCCTGCCCGCTGTGCCACCTCAACCTCGACGGATACCAGCCGAACGCCGCATCCGCAGTAGGGACGCCCATCGACCTACCTGTGCTGCACCTCCCGCAGATGCTGGGTCTGGCGCTGGGAATAGACCCGAAGGCGATGAGGCTCAATAAGCACATCGTCTCCACCAAGAAGCTGCTCTCACAGGTTGCGCTCACACCGTAGGATGAGCGCCGAGGCCGTCCAAGAAGAGTGACAGATGTACAGGCAAGAAGAACCGGAAGTTAGTTTCGACCAGATAATGGAGCGTATTCGCTCCTTCTTCGGCCGCTTCAGGTTAGGCGGAGGGGGAGGCGCTTTCGCGCTGTTCATATTCGGCCTGTTCTTCGCCGCGTTGATAGGCTGGCTGGCTACTGGCTTCTACACCGTCAGTCCGGGCCAGCAGGGCGCATTGCGGCTCCTCGGCCGGTTCGTCAGCACCTCCGAGCCGGGCCTGCACTGGTTCTGGCCGTCCCCGGTCGGCACGCGCGACATCGTCGCTGTCGACGAGGTCCGCAGCCTCGAGGTCGGTGTCCGCGGCAGTACGCCCGTGCTTGACGAGTCGCTGATGATCACCGGCGACGAGAACATCGTGGACGCGCAGCTCCAGGTGCAATACGACATCACCGACATCGAGCGATTCCTCTTCAGGGTGAAGGACCCCGCCGGCGTCACGATCAAGGATGCGGCCGAGACCGCCCTCAGGCAGGTTGTGGGTGCGCGTATCATCGACGACGTGTTGACCACCGAAAAGGATCTGGTCCAGATAGAGACCCAGAACAAGCTCCAGGACCTGATGGAGACGTACCAGACCGGCATACGAATCCGCGAGGTGAAGCTGCTGAACGTGAAACCCCCGGTCCAGGTGCAGGATGCCTTCGACGATGTGGTGAGAGCGCTTGAGGACAAGCAGCAGGCCATCAACCTGGCGGAGGCGTATCAGGCCGACGTGGTTCCCAAGGCAAGGGGTGAGGCGGCTAGGCTCACAGAGGAGGCCAACGCCTTCAAGGCCGAGCGCGTCAACCTCGCCACCGGTGAAGCAGATAAATTCCGCTCCATATTGACCGAGTTCAGGCTGTCCGAGGAAGTCACGAGGCAGCGTCTATACCTCGAGGCGATGGAAGAGGTCCTGCCCGGCGTGACAAAGTTCATCGTCGACAGCGAGAATGGGGGCAATCTGCTTCAGTTCCTCCAGCTAAACGAACCGCCCACCTCGTCGCCGATCAGCGCGGGGTCTCCGTAGAGGAATCTGATGCGTGCGCTAGCATTTCTGCTGATACTTCTCGTAGTCCTGGCGGCCGTGATCGGACCGCAGGCCCTGTTCGTGGTCGACGAGACCAAGGTCGCCGTCGTAACCCGGTTCGGCGAGCCGCGCACCACCATCAGGAGCCCGGGGCTGTTCGCGAAGCTGCCTTTCGCCGAGACCGTCACCTACTTCGACAAAAGGCTGCTCAACTTCGACGCGCCCGCTGAGCCGCTGCTCACAAAGGACAAGAAGACCCTGGTCATCGACGTGTATGCCCGGGGGAGGATCGTCGACCCGCTCACATTCTTCCGAACGCTGTCCACGGAGTCCCGCGCCCAGGACCGCGTAATCGGCATTGTCGCCTCCGAGCTGCGCCGCGAGATCGCAAACGACAATCAGAACGAGATTATCGAAGCCACTCGCGAGATCATAATGAACAGGGTGCGCGACGCTGTAGCTCCCATCGTCGCCGAGTTCGGCATCGAAATCATCGACGTGCGCATCAAGCGCGCCGACTTCCCCGAGGCCATTGCCGAGAGCATCTACCAGCGCATGAGAGCCGAGCGAGCGCGCATCGCCAACCGCGACCGCGCTGAGGGCGAAGAGGAGAGCCTGCGAATCCGGGCCACCGCCGACAGGACCGCCGTCGAGATACGCTCCGAAGCCCAGCGAAACGCGCAGATCATTCGCGGTGAGGCAGAAGCGGAGGCGATCTCCATCTTCGCTGAGGCCCTGGAGGAGGACCCTGAGTTTTACCGCTTCCAGCGAAGCCTCGAAGCCTACAAGAGGTTCCTGTCCTCCAACACGACCGTCGTCCTGCCCGCGGATAGCGATCTATTCCACTTCCTCCAGTCACCCGACGGCGCGAACCCTCAACAGTCCTCCGAAGGGACGGACTCCCAGTAAGTCCGCCGCCGGTTGGCGTCGAATCGCCTGCCGGCTCGGTTCACAGGCTCTCGATTTATGCCCAGAGCCGACGACCTCCAGCCCGAACATTCTCCTATCGCCAACTCGCGCCACAGTGTGGACGTCCATGTTTTCGAGCGGTTCGAGAGCGCTGTATGCGTCTCCCACGTCCTCTCCATCGCACGCCGCGCCCTGGAGTTGGAGGACCTGCCGCGGTCTTGCTCGCTCAGCGTGGTCGTCGCGGACGACGCCACGGTCCGGGAGCTCAACGCGACCTATCGTGGAATCGACGAAGTTACCGACGTGTTGTCCTTTGCTTTCGGAAGCGAAGGGGAATACTATGGAGAGGGTGAGCCGGTTTTCAGGCAGCAGTGCGACAGCGACTTCGTTACGCCCGAATCTGACACCTCCGAGCTGGGCGAGGTCATCGTGTCGTACCCGGAAACACTTCGCCAGGCGCGGCGTGAAGGGCGACCCGCCGGCGACGAACTGGCCCATCTGGTAGCCCACGGTGTGCTTCACCTGCTGGGCTACGACCATATGAACGATGAGGACGAAGCGGTGATGAGGGCCAAAGAGGTCCTCATTCTGGGAGCACACCCAGACGATGACTGAAGTCTTCTACAGGAAGTGGAGGCCCAGGACCTTCGGTGAGTTGGTGGGCCAGGAGGTGGTCACCCAGACCTTGCGCAGGTCCATCGCGCTTGGCAGGGTGTCCCACGCGTACCTGTTCTGCGGCCCCCGGGGCACAGGCAAGACCAGCGCGGCCCGCATCCTGGCGAAGGCAGCCAACTGCCTCGCGCCCGACGACGGCGAGCCCGACAACGCCTGCACCCTGTGCATAGCAACCAACGAAGGCCGCTCGCTCGACCTCGTGGAGATCGACGCCGCGAGCAATCGCGGCATCGACGATATCCGCAACCTGAGCGACAAGATACACTTCACACCAAACGAGTCCCGTTACAGGGTCTATATCATAGACGAAGTACACATGCTCACCGAGCCGGCCTTCAACGCCCTGCTCAAGACCCTCGAAGAGCCCCCCGGTCACGCGATCTTTATCCTGGCCACCACCGAGGCCCACAAGGTGCCGCTGACCATCGTGTCACGCTGCCAACGGTACGACTTCCGCCGCATTTCCGCCGCCGACGTCACCGCCAAGCTCGCCGAGCTGTGCGAAGCTGAAGAGGTCGAGCACGACGACGAGGCGCTGCGGCTGATCGCCCGCGCGGCTGGCGGCAGCCTGCGGGACGCCGAGAACCTGTTGGAGCAGGCGGTGGTTTCCTACAGCGGGGTGCTGACAGGGGCAAGCCTGCGCGAAATGCTGGAGATGGGCGGAGACGAGCACGCGCTGCGACTGGTCGAACACGTCGCGAGCGGCAACGTCAAGGACGGGCTGGCCCTCATCGACCAGTTCACGCGGGACGGCAGCGACCTGAGGCACCTTCTGGCGGGTGTGATCGAGCACCTTCGCGGCGCGATGCTGCTGTCCGCGGTCGGCGAAGCTCCCCTGGCCTTCTCGGAGGAGACCACCTCCCGATTGAGGGCCGTGGCCGGAGAAGCCCCGCTCGAAAAGCTCGTCGGGGCGCTGAAGAGCTTCGGCAAGGCCGACCTTCGCCGTGATGCATTCTCCCCGCTGCCGCTCGAGCTGGCGCTGGTCGAGTCCTGCACCGAGCCGGCGCCCGCCGCAGTGCCGGACGCACCCGTCGCGGCCACACCGGCCCCGGTGAGGCAGTCCGCTCCGCAGCGCTCATACACGCCGGCTCCGCAGCCGCGGCCCGCGACACGGCAGCCCCCGCCGGTGTCCGCGCCTCGCGTGGACGTGAGCTCGCCGGAGTACAGAAACATGGCCCCGGCCGCCAAACTGGAGGCCCGGTGGCGGGAGGTGGTGCACTCCCTGCGCCACGTCGGCGAGACCTATAATCTGGCCGCCCTGCTGCGCGACTGCAAGGAGCGGGACATACAGGACGGCGTCATCACGCTGAAATTCGCCCACAGCTTTCTCATGGAGCGCACCGAGCAGGAGCTTGGCAATCGCGCCAGCCGCCAAGAACTGCAGCAGGCGCTCTCGAAGGCACTGGACGATACATACGAGGTCAGGCTGGCAATGGCGGAAGGCGCCAACGGCGCGGTCAATCGAAGCGCCTCCAACAAGAGCTACCTGGTCAGGGCCGCGCAGCAGATGGGGGCAACTGTCACAAGCGAGCAGGAGGTCGAGACACCTTGATGAACCGAAGGATGATGAGACAGGCCCAGCAGCTACAGCAGCGCATGGCCAAGCTCGAGCAGGAACTGGAGACGGAGACGGTCGAAGCCAGCGCTGGCGGCGGGATGGTTACCGTCGTTGTCACCGGCAAGCTGGCGGTGCAGTCCGTCACGATAGACCCCGAGGTCGTCTCGCCCGAGGACGTGGACATGCTCGAGGACCTGGTGCTCGCCGCCGTCAACGAGGGTCTGAGCAAGGCCCAGCAGCTCGCCGCCCAGAAGATGAGCGCCATCACCGGCGGCCTGAACATCCCCGGCCTCACCTAACGACGCACCCGGCGGCGCCCAAAACGCAACGAACCAGGTTACGCCATGACGACAGACGGAGTGCCGGCCGCCGCGCCGGTGACAAGGCTGGTGGAGGAGTTCCACAAGCTCCCCGGAATCGGCCCCAAGATGGCCAACCGGCTGACGTTCTACTTGATAAGAATGCCGGAAGAGGACGCGCGCGCTCTCGCCGACGCGATAATCGCGGTGAAGGAGCACATCATCCTGTGCTCGCAGTGCTACAACATCGCCGACACCCAGCCCTGTGCTATCTGCGCCAACCCGAACCGCGACCGCTCGCGCATTTGCGTGGTGGAAGAGGCGCTGGACGTCGTGGCGCTTGAGCGGACCGGCTCCTATCGCGGCCTGTACCACGTGCTCCACGGCGTCATATCGCCAATGAACGGCATTGGTCCCGACGACCTCCGCATTCGACATCTGCTGCCCAGGCTCGACAAGGAGTCCGTTCAAGAAGTCATACTCGCTACCAATCCCAACCTCGAAGGCGAGGCCACTTCGATGTACATCCAGCGCCTCATCGCTCCCCTGGTGCCGCGCGTAACCCGCCCCGCGAGGGGACTGCCCGTGGGCGGCGACCTTGAGTACGCAGACGTGCTGACGCTGGGCCGCGCCATCGAGGGGCGACAGGACTTCGCTTAGGGCGGTGCGTGGTCGTCGACGTACACCGGCCTCGTCTTCTCCACGGCGGGGTCCGCTCCACGCTCTCCTTCCGACCCCGGAACGCTGATGCCGCGCTTTAGAACATACAGCACCGAAGCCATTGTGCTGAGGCAGACGCCCCTGGGCGAGACGGATCGCGTGCTCACGCTGTTCACTCCCCACCTTGGCAAGCTGGGCGCCGTCGCCAAGGGCGTGCGACGCCCTGGTAGCAGGACGGGCGGACACCTGGAACTGCTGAACCTCGTCCGCGTTTCGCTGGCGCAGGGAAGGACGCTGGACACGGTGACCGACGCCCAGGCGATTCAGATATTCCCGGGTCTCCGCGGCGGGCTCCCCTCCATTTCGCGGGCCATGTACGCCGCCGAACTGGTCGATCGTTTCAGCATCGACCGGTCTCCCAACCTGCCGGTCTACCGGCTGCTGCTGGAGGCGTTGACCCTTCTGGACGCCGGGCCGGAGGCGCCGGCGCTCCTGCGCCACTTCGAGCTGCTGCTGCTGGAACATTCCGGCTATCGTCCGGAGCTGTTCTGGTGCGTGGAGTGCCGTGCCGAGCTTCAGCCGTCGGGCCACACCTTCAGCAACGCGCTGGGAGGCGTGCTCTGCCCCGATTGCCGGACGGGCGCAGGCGACCCGCTCACACGGGTATCGCTGGAGGGCATGAAGGTGTTGCGATACCTCCAGCGCGCGCCGGAGCTTGGGGCGGCGTCCGCCAGGCTCAGGCCGCCGGCGGGCGTTGCGGCGGAGCTGGAGCGCCTGTGCCACCTGTACGTGCGACACATTCTCGATCGCGAGCTCAAAAGCGCAGCCTTCGTCAACACCGTAACCGGCTTCCGCCCGCACCCCGCACGCGACCGAGGCGGGTAGGGCGCGCCCACACATTCACGTTGTCCGCTGAACGCCCAGCGTAGTATCATGTTAAGCGGCGCTCGCAGCCGCGCGCGGCCGGCGCGGGCGCCGGCCCTGCACAAGCCCCTGTAGCTCAGGCGGATAGAGCATCGGTTTCCTAAACCGAGTGCCCCGGTTCGAGTCCGGGCAGGGGTACCAGATAAGCCAACTGGCCCCTTATCCACATCACGTCGCGGGCACCGACCTCCGACCCAGCACGCCGGCGATTCGCTGGAACGCCAGCGGAATGCTCTCGTGGAATATGCTGTACACCACCGGCACCACGACCAGCGTCAGCGCGGTCGAGCTCATCAGGCCGCCGATCACGACAGTCGCCAGCTCGGCGCTGATGATCCCGCCTTCCCCTGAAGAGACGGCCGCCAGGGGCAGCAACGCGAAACTCGTCGTCAGCGCCGTCATGAGAATCGGGCGCAGCCGCACCCGTCCACCGTTTATCAGCGCGTCGTAGACGCCCATGCCCTTCTCGCGCAGTTGCTCGACGAAGGCAATCAGCACTATGGCGTTGGTAACCACTATTCCTATGAGAAGCAGAATGCCCATCATGGCCGGAAGGCCGAGCGTGCGTCCGGTGATAACCAGCGCGGCGAGCGCTCCGATGAGGGCGAACGGAAGCGTCGTGACGATGACGAACGGGTTACGAAGGGACCCAAGGCTCGCCACCATGACCAGGTACACCAGGATCACGCCGACGCCCATGGAAAGGAAGATGGCCTGGAAGCCCTCTTCGATGTCTCCGAAGATGCCCCCGCTGTCGACCGACACGCCCGCAGGCAGCGGCACCGACGCGATCTTCTCGTCCACGAGCTGGCCGACCGCCTGCGTGTCCTCGGCAACGATGTCGCCCGTTATCGTGGCCGAACGCATTCCGTCCGTCCGGCTGATGGTCACCGGGCCCTCGCTGACGACCACTTCCGCGAGCTCGCCCAGCGGCGCCGAGCCGAGGGGCCCGGTGATGGTAAGGCTCTCCAGCGCGCCAAACCCGTTTGCCGAGCCGCGTCCTCCGGAAAGCACAACGTCCGTGACCGCCCCGTCTATGGATATCCGAGTGACGGTCTCTCCAACCAGGTACTGGCTGACCTGGAGTCCCACCTGCCTTGTGCTCAGACCGATACGCGCCGCCTCGGCGGGGTCGACCAGGATGGAAGCCTCGTCACGTGCCTGCGCGATGTGGCTCTCGAGGTTTATCACCTCGTCGAGAGACCCAATCGAAGCCAGGAGACTCCGGGCCGCGTCGGTTATGTCGCCATAGTTGGAACCCGTGATGCTAATCTCCACCCCGCCAGTTGGGGGGCCGTCCACAAGCTCCTGTATCCTGAGCGTTCGCCCCTCCTTGTCGAGACGTTCCCTGAGCGTCTGGTCGATGTCTTCCGGTGCGTCGCTTTCGAGGTTCACCAGTATGCTTGCCTGGTTGAGACTGCCCGGCTGCCCACCGGCCGACAGGTTTGTCGCCCCTACCGTCGAGCTGTACACCTCGGCGACGCCCCGGACCTCCTCCTCGATCTCGATCACCTCGGCGAGGGTCCTGTCGGGCGGAGTGCCCGGCGGCATTCCCACCTCGATCTGCAGGTAGCGGTCTCCGCCGCCGCCAAACAGCGTCACCGGTATGAAGTACGTCAGTCCCATGCTTCCTATGGTGAGCACGACGGCGGACACCACCGTGATCACCTTGTGACGGAGCGTCCACCGGATGATGGGAGTGTACAGGCGCTGCATCCACGTCTCCTGCAGGAAGACGTCCTCATCATCGTCGACCGCGTCGGGAAGGTCCCCCGGCCTGAGCAGGTATGCCCCGAGCACCGGTACCGCCGTGAGCGCCACCAGCAGGGACGCCACGAGCGCAAAGCTAACCGTGAGCGCGAACGGCGCGAAGAATGCGCCCACCAGTCCCTGGATGAACGCCAGCGGCGCGAACACGACTATGGTCGTCATCGTGGAGGCGAAGATCGCCGGCCCCACCTCTGCGGTGGCCTCCAGCGCCGCCCTCCACCGCTCGCGTCCCGCCTGGATGTGGCGATACACGTTTTCCAGCACCACTATCGCGTCATCCACCACTCGCCCGACGGAGATTGCCAGGCCTCCCAACGTCATGAAGTTCAGTGACAGGTCCTGCCACGCGAGCAGCAGCACGCCGGTGAACACGCTCAGCGGGATCGACATGGCTATCACGACGGTGGGGCGCAGCGTGTTGAACAGCCCCTTCAGAATCGTCGGCCTGAACGACACCATGAACGCGAACACGACCGTGACGGCAAACAGGAACCCGTACATCGCCTCTCGCAAGAGCGTGTCGATCTGCCCCTGGATGCTGGGTCCCTGGTCGGAAACGATGACGATGTCCACGTCCGGCGGCAGCCCTTGCAGCCCGTCGAGCGCCTCCCTCACCGCCTCCGTAACGTCGATCGTGTTGGCCTCAGCCTCCTTGATGATGGAGACGCCGACGCTTGGCTTCCCGTTCGTGCGCGAGATGCTCGCCGGCGCGGCCGCGCCTATACTCACGTCCGCGACGTCGCCGAGCAGCACCGGTCCCGAGTCGGACACGCCGACCACCAGGCCCTCCAGGTCGTCGATTGATTCCAGCGTGTGCGTCGTCTTGGCAAGCACCGCCTGCCCGCCGTCGATGATGGCCCCCGCGGGCAGGCTGACGTTGTTGTCCCTAAGGGCGGTCGCAATCTCGAACAGCGAGACCCCTTCCGCCTCCATCCTGGCAGGGTCCGCGGCGATCTGGACTCGCCGCTCGACCTCGCCGGTCACCTGGGTCTGGAGGACTCCCTCGATGTCTGAAAGCGCGGGAAGTATGCGCGACTGGACGATTCCCTGAAGCTCCGCCGTGTCGCGGTCCGAGATTACGCTGAACTGGATCACCGGAAACTGGTCCGGATTGAACCGGCCGACCTCGGGCTCCGCGACCCCTGCGGCAAACGGCACGTCGTTCACGGCGGACGTGACGTGGTCCTCGGCCGCGGCCATGTCCGTGCCGTACTCGAACGTGGCCAGCACTATGGAGTTGCCCTCGAACGTCGTCGACTGAACAGACTCCAGTCCTGCCGCCCCCGATATCGCCCGCTCTATGGGTGCGGTCACGTCCCGCACCACGGCCTCGGGGTTGGCGGACGGGTAGGCAGTCGTAACCGTAACGAGCGGGAACTCGATCTCCGGGAACAGCTCCACCCGCAGCGAGTTGTAGGCAACCACGCCCGCGGTAAGGACGATGATTATGGCAAGAACCGTAACCGTCCGATTTCGCACCGCCAAACCGGTGATGAATCTCATTTACTTCTCCAGTGTACTTCTGAGACGACCTTGTCATCCATTTTGGCAGACTGCCCGCCGACAGAGTAGAACGCGCCGCCGGCAACAAGGTTAGCATTATACAAGACGTAGGAATCCTGTGCCAAGTATGACTGAAGATCGCCGCGCTGATCAGGCAAGGACGTTCACCGGAAAAGAGGGCTGGGCCAACTGCGATTCGCGTGGATTGCCGGCGGCTAGGCAGGCTCAGAGATTGGACGACTTCAGCGCCATCGGCAGCCCCGCGGCCATGAAGTAGACGTCGTCCGCCGCTGCCGCCACGAGCTGGTTCACGCGCCCCAGCTCGTCGGCGAACACGCGGCCCAGCCGGGTCGGAGGCACCACGCCGAGTCCGACTTCGTTGCTCACCACCACCCACGAGGCGTTGCCTCGTCGGTACACGTCCAGCAGCCACTCCGTCTCCGTGAGAATCCCCGCGCGCGAGGAGTCGACGTCCGTGCTCCTCAGCAGCAGGTTGCTCACCCAGAGCGTCAAGCAGTCCAGCAGCACCGTATCATACCGGTTGGCCACGCCCGACAGCGCCCCAACCAGGTCGACCGGCTCCTCCAGCGTGTCCCAGTCCGGCGGCCGGTCCCGCCTGTGGGCCTGGATGCGCGCCGCCATGTCCGGGTCCCCCGCCTGGGCGGTGGCCACGAACAGCACGCGCCCGCCGCCCTCGGACGCGAGCCGCTGGGCGTAGCCGCTCTTGCCCGCCCTCACGCCTCCAAGCACCAGCGTCAGACGCTTGCTCACTGTCCTGCTCCCAGCCCTGGATGGGCGCGGTTCCCAGGGACGCTCTCTACCACAGCGGCGTCCCGTACATCTCCGGGACAAGCGTGAACAGGGCCACCGCCAGCAGCAGCGCCGCCAGTTCCGTCACCTCGTTCACCGCGCCGTATGCGTCTCCCGTCATACCCCCCAGCATACCCGAAATCCACCGGCCAGTCGCCAGTGACACGATCATCGCCCCGCCCACGAGCGCCACGCCGGCGTACCCCAGCACCGCTCCACTCGCCGCCAGCGCCGTGACGACACCGAAGGGCGCGTGCCATCGGGCCGTCCCGTCCTGAAAGGCCGTGCCGATTCCCCGCTCCCGGACGTAGGCGAACGCGGCCATCGTCGCGAGCATCCCCAGCCGCGAGAGGCACGGGAACATGAACAGCAGGCCGGGCCGGATTTCGTCCTGTATGCCGGAGAGCAGCGACCACTTGAGCAGGATGAGGCCGGCTCCCCCGGCCACGGCGAACGCGCCCACGTGGGTGTCGCGGAGGATCTGGAGCCGTCTCTCGCGGGAGAATCCCCCGAACAGGCCGTCGCAGCAGTCCAGAAAGCCCTCGATGTGGATGGCCCGCGTCAGCGCCAGCAGCGCGACCACCAGCAACGCGCCGACCACTGGCGACGGCAGAGCGAGTCTCGCCGCGTAGTCCAGGCCCGCCAGCGCGGCCCCCAGCGCGAGCCCTACAATCGGGAAGTAGGCCCGCGCCCGCCCCAATTGCGTTGCGTCGCGGGGCGCGACCGGCAGGACGGTCAGGAAGCCAAACGCCGTCCGCAGGTCTCTCACTCCGGTTGTGCGCCCCCGTCTTCCGGCTCCCTGTCCGAAACGCCCGCCTCCGCGAAGGTCGCCATGTCGGCCAGGCAAGCCGCCGCCGCCTCCACCAGTCCCATCGCCAGCACCGCGCCCGTGCCCTCGCCCAGCCTCATTTCGAGGTCCAGCAGCGGGCGCAGTCCCAGGTGGGACAGCACGATCCGGTGGCCCGCCTCCGCCGACACGTGACCCGCCACCATGTAGTCTCGCACGTGAGGCGAAAGGCTGTGCGCGATGAGACCCGCTGCGCCGGATATGAACCCGTCCAGCACCACGACCCTGCGCACCCGCGCCGCCCCGAGCACCACACCGGTCAGCACGCCTATCTCGAAGCCGCCCACCTTCGCCAGCACGTCCAGCCCGTCCGCGGGGTTGGGCCGGTTCACCTCCAGCGCGCGCTCCACGACGCCGACCTTGTGCCGCATCTCCCGGTCGTTCCGACCGGTGCCCCGCCCTGTCGTTTCCTCCGGCGTTCTGCCGGTTATCGCCGCGGTGATCGCGCTCGACGCCGTCGTGTTGCCGATTCCCATGTCGCCCGTGCCTATGATGTCCGCGCCGCGTTCCGCCGCCTCCGTCGCCAGCCGTACCCCCGCCGCCACGCACGCCTCGGCCCGGTCGCGGGACATGGCCGGGCCGCGCGATATATCCGCCGTGCCCCGGCCCGCGCTCACGGACCGCAGGCCCGGGTGGTCGGGCAGGGGAGCGGCCACGCCGGCGTCCACGATGACCAGCTCCACGCCCGCGTTCTTCGCCATGACGCTGACCGCCGCTCCGCCGGACAGGAAGTTGAGCACCATCTGCGCGGTGACCTCCTGTGGGTAGCCGGTAACGCCCTGCGCCACCACGCCGTGGTCCGCCGCGGCAACGACCAGCGTCTTGCCTCGCGGCCTGGGGCGCGGCGTCCGGAGAATCCCCGCCAACCGGACGGACAGCTCCTCCAGCCGGCCCAGGCTGCCGGGCGGCTTGGTGAGGCTGTCCTGCCTGAGCTCGGCGGCCCGCATGGCGCTGGAGTCCGCCGGCGCGATACCCGCAGCCACCTCTTCCACGGTCATCCTCAGAACTCTATCCCCTGCTGCGCCCTGATTCCCTGCTCCTGGTAGGGATGCTTGATCAGCTTCATTTCCGTCACCAGGTCTGCGCAGTCTACCAGCTCCCGGGGAGCGTACCGGCCCGTGATGATGACGTGCATCGTGTCCGGCCGCCGCTTCAGCGTCTCCACCACGTCCCCTACCTCGACCCAGCCGTAGTGCATGGCGTAGGTGAACTCGTCGAGCACCACGATCTCGTCGTCGCCTTCCTCGATGGCGCGCTTGCACCGCTCCCACTGCTCTACTGCGAGGGCGGCCGTCCTGTCCATGTCCTTCGAAAGCCACGTGAAGCCGTCGCCAAGCCCCTCTATCGGAATGCCCAGCCTGTCCGCCGCCCGGTGCTCGCCGAAGCGCGCGCCGGTGTGCTTGATGAACTGGAACATCCTGATGCGAAAGCCCCTGCCCCACGCGCGGAAGATAACCCCCAATGCCGCCGTGGTCTTGCCCTTGCCCTCGCCCGTGTTCACTATCAGCAATCCGTGCCGGACTCGCCGATACTTCACCAGTTCGTCGGAATGCTCCTCTTTCTCAGTGCCGCTCAAGCTTAACCTCCCCCTTGGACGGCCGCCCCGTTCCTGCCCGTAGCCGCCCGCGCCGCGGATTCGAGACCACGCCCCGCGCTCTTTCCGTTCGTATATTGAGCATCGGCCGGACCGATCAGACTGATGGCGAGAGCGCCGGTAATGGGGTCGCGGTACACCGCCGACTTCACTCCAAAGGCAGACTCTATCGTATCGGGCGACAGCACTTCAGGCGGCGTCCCTTCAGCGAGTACGCGCCCGTGTCGCAGCAGCACCAGCCGGTCGCAGTAGCGGGCCGCCAGGTTCAGGTCGTGGATCGCCGCGATGGCGGTGAGTCCGTCGTCAACGAGCTCCCGCACCAGGTCCAGCACCTTGAGCTGGTGAAGCACGTCCAGGTTGGACGTGGGCTCGTCCAGCAGCAGGATGCGCGGCTGCTGCGCCAGCGCGCGCGATACGAATACGCGCTGGCGCTCGCCGCCGGAAAGCGTGTCCAGCGTCCGCTCGGCGAACCGCTCGGTCTCCGTCATCCGCATCGCGTCGCGGGCGATGTGCTGATCCTGGCTGCCTTCGATCTGGAAGCGGCCCAGGTGCGGGTATCTCCCCATGAGCACCAGCTCGACGGCGGTGAAGCCGTGCGTGTACGGCGCGATCTGTGGCACGAGCGCCAGCCGCGTCGCCACCTCCCTGGACGAGAGGGTCTCGATGACGGCGCCCTCCAGCCGCACCACTCCGTCGGTGTGCCCCAGCGTGCCCGATATGGCCCGCAGCAGCGTGGACTTCCCGGCGCCGTTGGGGCCGATAAGCCCGACCAGTTCGCCCTGGCCGGCGCTCAGGCTCACTCCGTTCAGCAGCCTCTTCCCTTCGATTTCGTAGCCGACGCTCTTCGCGTCTATGGTCCGCGGTCGTCCGTTCATCACTGCTCCTCCGCAAGGCTGAATGGAGCCGTCGATGGCTCGGGGAAGTCCTCCGGCCACAGGATGTGCGCCAGGTCCTCGACCCCCCTGATGTTCCAGTAGGACAGCGTGGTGAAGTGCTTGCCCTCCACCACGTACACGCGGTCCCCCGCGATTGCCGGAATTTCCGCGAGCGCCTCATTGTCGAACAGGCTTTGCCGGAACTCGTCGGCGCCGAACTCTCTTGGCTGCGCGATGACTATGACGTCGGGGTTCATGGCGATGACGCCCTCCAGGCTGGTCGTCTGGTTGCCCTCGATACCCGCCTCCTCCGCCGCGTTGATGCCACCGGCGGCGACGATCACCCCACCCTCGGTGGAGTCGCTGCCCGCGACCCACAGCTTGTCCGAATACTGTGTGAGCGCGAGTACGCGGGGGCGAGGCTCCGCCGCGCCCGTTATGGCGACGAGGGTTTCATACCGGTCGCTCACCTCCGCCGCGAACTCCAGGGCACGCTCCACCTCGCCGTAGATGTACCCCATGAACAAGATGCTGTTGATCCGCCTCTCCGGACCCTGCTCGAGCTCAGTCTGTACCACCGGAATCCCCGTCTTCGACAGCGCCTCAATCGCCTCCGCCGGGAAGAACGGGCTGGTGACGACCACGTCCGGGGCCTGGGCGACTATCGTCTCCGGGTCCCGCGAGATCTCGGCTATGTCCTGCACCAGCGAAGCGACGTTGGAGTAGGTCGAAATCTTGGTGGGCGCCCCTACTCCCACCAGCCGGCTCAGCGGCACCAGCGCCAGCGTCATCTCGTCGTGGCCCACGGACGCGGTGATGATTCTCAGCGGCTTCGCCGGGATGCTCACCAGCCCGTTCAGTCCCTCCACCTCGCGCGGCCAGCCCAGGTTGGAGGGGTCGACGATTCCACGCACGCCTTCGAGCGGGTTCGGCTCCGGAGTGGGCGATGGCGCTGGCGTCGCTGTCGGTGCGGGCGCCGCCGTGGGCGCCGGTGCTGCCGTGGGTGCCGACGCTATGGTGGGAACCGCGGTCGGCTCCGGCATGGCCGTAGCTGTCGGTGCGGGCGCCGCCGTCGGCGCGGCGGGCGCGGCTGTCGGCTCGGGCGTCTCCGACGAACACGCCGCCAGCGCGAGCGCGAGCATCAGGGCCAGTGAGACGGCGAGGATGCGTAGCTGTCCGAAAGTCATCGTCACTCCTTTATGTATGCGTCTGGGTCTCACAGCGAGTAGACCTGGCGCTTGTTCTTTATGAGCAGGAAGATGAAGAAAGGCGCGCCGACGAACGCGGTCAGAACGCCCACGCGAAACTCGGCTGGTTGGACGATGGTCCGGGCGACGGTGTCGGCCACGATGACGAATACCGCGCCGCCCGCGGCGCTCAGCGGAACCAGCACGCGGTGGTCCGGGCCCAGCAACAGCCGCAGCACGTGTGGCGTAACCAGGCCCACGAACGCGATTGTGCCGCTCACCGCCACCGCCGCGCCGGTGGCCAGCGCCGCCGCCGCCAGAAGCACCGGACGCGCGACGCTTACGCGCACGCCCATCGACCGGGCTTCGTCGTCGCCGAGCATCAGCAGGTTCAGGTCGCGCGACATCAGCAGCACGACCGCGACGCCGCCCACTATGAGCGGAGCCGAGATGCGGACGTGCTCCCAGGAGCGGGAGTCCAGCCCGCCTGCCAGCCAGAACAGGATCTCTCGGAGAGCCTCGTTGTCGGGCAGCACGATGATGATGGCCGATACGATGGCCCCCAGGAATGCGTTGACGGCCACCCCGGCGAGCAGCAATGTCGCCATCGAGAAGCGGCCGCCCACGGCGGCGATGCCGTAGACGAGGAACGTGGCCGCTATAGCTCCAACGAACGCGAAGGTTGGAAGCGCCAGGAAGAACAGGCCCGCCATGCCGGTCGCGATGGCCACCACCGCGCCGACCGCTCCGCCCGCGGACACGCCTATGATTCCGGGGTCGGCCATCGGGTTGCGGAACAGACCCTGCATCGTCGCGCCGGCAACGCCCAGTGCCGCGCCTACCAACGCTCCCACCACGATCCTGGGAAGCCTGATCTGCTCGATTACGAGCTGCTCGGTGCGCCCGAAACCGGCCAGGTCCAGGCCGATCATGGACAGCACGATGGAGGCGACGTGGCCGGCGGGTATGTTTACGGGTCCGAGGCTCAGCGACACCAGCGACGCCGCCAGAATCAACAGGCCGAGGATGGCTGAGCCTGCCGCGAGTCGTGCGGCAACGCCCGACCTGCGGTATCCGCGCAGCGTGACCAACTCAGCGGCCTTCGACACCAAAACACCTCCGGCGGTCTCTCCGCTGGAGGTGTCGCATTCGCTCCGGCCTCGACTAGCGCGCCAGGGCCGGGGGACCCTCTCTTCTGCGGAGAGTGGTTACCCCCCGTGTCAGGCAGGTCTCCTGGCTCGCGGGTGAATCTCGCGCTCGGGGCCCTTTCCGTCGTTAGTCCGGCGGCGGGCGTCGGCGCAAAATCCCGCTTACAGTGGCGCTACCGCGGCGGCTTCTCACCGCCTTCCCTATTCTCCCTAACGGGCACCTGAACGGGCAGTTGCTGTATGTCAGTGCTGCGGCGAATGGTATGCCGTCCAGCGCACCATGTCAATAGCCGCGGCCACTTGACCCCTACCGGCCACCCTGCTAGACTCGTGCCGAGCCACAAAGGAGGACTCTCCCACCGCGGGGCATCCGGATGCGCCCCGCACCCCTGTATGCGAAAACGCCTCAAAAGACCAATCCAGCAACGCCGTCGCCCGGCGGTACCGCCAATGCGTGGCCGCGAGCGGCACGTCCTCCCCTGCGAACCTTAGCTCTCTCACCCAACACGTCGGGACGACCAGTCCCACCCCCCGGTTCCCCAGTCCCCGGCCCCGCTGCCGTCTCGCGCCGCTTCCATACCGCGCCGTAGCGTCCGCCACCTGCGAGGAACCGACCTGCCCCTGCCGCCCAGTGCGTTTCCGGTTTTCAGCCGGGCCGCCGCGTTGCCGCGCCTTTGCGCGCGCCGCATTTGGGCAGCCCGGGCACCCAAAACAGAGACGCCGATACTTCGCGCCCCGTCGCGACCAAGAAATGAGGTGACCGAATTGAACGTTAGCCTGCTAACCAATGCCACACAAACCACCCCCGAATGGGTCAACACCCTGAGCCGCCAGTACTGGAACTCGGCCGTCGTAAGGGCGGGCATCAACCTGAAGCTCTTCCCCCTGCTCGATGAGGGACCCCTGGACGCGGACCAGGTCGCCGAACGCCTGGACGCCGCGCCGCGATTCGTCGAGGCCTTCCTCGAAGCGAACGTCGCCCTGGGGCTGCTCGAGAAGGTCGGCGACGAAAAGTACGCCAACTCCCCCGAGTCCTCCAGCTATCTCGTGCCCGGCAGTCAGGGATACGTCGGAGACCTGGTCCTGCACATTACCAACTACTGGGATAGCTGGGGCAAGCTGGACACGCTGATCACGGAGGGCAGGACCGAGCTTCCCTTCGAAAACGGCTTCACCGATGTGCCCACCTACTGGACCGACTACATGAACGGCCAGCACAACCGGGCCGTGTCCGGACAGGCCGAGAACCTTGTCGAAAGCGTGGACCTGCGCGGCAAGAAGAAGCTGCTGGACCTCGGCGGAGGCGCCGGCAGCTACAGCATCGCCCTCTGCCAGGCCAACACGGACTTGAAGGCCTACGTCGTCGACGTGAAGGAGCCTCTGGAAATCGCGGCGGAGCAGATCGCCGAGAGCGGACTCGAGGGCCGGGTCATTCCAGTGGAAGGGGACTTCGACGAGGTTGAGCTTGGCAACGACAGCGACGTCGTGCTGATTTCCGGAGTCGTGCTCATCAAGTCGGAATCGGAGTGCCGCCGTCTGTTCCGCCGCGCATACGACGCGCTCGTGCCGGGCGGCATGATCATCGTTCAGGACTTCATGCGACTGGACTTCAGCCCTGAACGCAGCTTTATGGACACCATGATGGACCTGTACGTGAAGATCGCGTTCAGCCCGGGAGCGGGCGACCGCTACGGCGAGGAGTACGTTTCCTGGCTGTCTGACACGGGCTTCTCCAACATCGAGGAGACGGCGCTGCCCACGCAGTTGGCCATAATCACAGCCGAAAAGCGATAGGAACTCGCGCCCAGGGGCGTGAACCGCCAATGCTGACGACCAGATTCACCGAGCTGCTGGGCCTGGAGTGCCCCGTCATGTCCGCCCCGATGAGCAACCACAGCGGCGGGGAACTGGCGACGGCCGTCTCGGCCGCCGGCGGGCTGGGCACGTTCGGCGGCACCAACGGCTTCGGTCCTGACTGGCTGTGGCAGCAGATAGCCTTCGTCCGCTCGCGCACCGACCGACCCTTCGGCGTGGGGTTCATCACCCACCTCATCGGCGCGGACCCGACCAACTTCGAAATCGCCCTGGAAGAGCGCGTGCCGGTGTTCATCTTCTCGTTCTCCGACCCGGAGCCGTGGCTGGGCCGGGCGAAAGACGCCGGCGCGCTCACCATCTGCCAGGTACAGTCCGCCGAGCTTGCGGAAATGGCGGTCAGCGCCGGCGCGGACGTGCTGCTTGCCCAGGGCAACGAGGCGGGAGGCCACACGGGCCAGGTCAACCTGCTGCCGCTGCTGGTGAGCCTGGTCGAGAGGTACCCTGACTTGCCCGTACTGGCCGCCGGCGGCATGACCTCCGGCAGGGCGCTCGCCGCGGTTCTAGCCGCGGGCGCGCAGGGAGCCTCCCTCGGCACCGCCATGGTGGCCACACCCGAGGCCGTCGAGGTGCCTGAGTCATTCAAACAGCAGATCATCTCGTCCGATGGCCAGGACACCGCCTATACGCGGCTATACGATCTGCTGGGCGACTCGCCCTGGCCCGACGGGATCGCCGGCCGCGTCTACCGCAACCGCCTCGTGCGCGAATGGGACGGCCGGGACGCCGACATCCTCGCCCACCGGGAGGAACTAGCGTCTGACGTCGCGTTCGCCCGCGCGCGCGAGGACCCCGAAATGTCGTCGGTCTACTTCGGCCAGGGCGCGGGGCACGTCGCCGCCATTCGTCCCGCGGCCGACGTGGTGCGCGAGATATGCGAGGACGCCGAGCGCCTCATCCGGGGGTTGGGCGGCGGGTTCGACGACCGGCCCATGACAGGGTTACGCTAGGCGTACACCTCGAGCACCAGCTCCTTTGGGCCGTCGCCGTTCAGTCTAGTCTGGTCCTGCGGGCACGCCGACACCACCGCCACCAGGTCCTCCAGGGCCCGCAGCAGCACGTAGTCGCCCGGCCTGGCCATCGACTCGCGAGTGTCGCGCGTCCCCTGCAGGTCCGCTATCGGCGTGTTCTGGAACAGGTTTACCGGGTCCGGATAGCCCGGCGGCGAGTAACCCAGCTCGCTCAGCGCGCCGTTCAGGTTCTCCCGGCAGCTCGGATGATCCTCGATGCCGAAGTCCTCCTGGTAGCGCATCGTGTCGCACGCCGGCGCCAGCAGGTCGTGCACGCCGACCGTGTCCTCCTCCAGGATGAACAGCGGCTTGCGCCTGATGCTGTACAGCGGCTGTCCCACCTCCAGCGCGAACTTGCCCAGCCTGCTGCGCGTCTGGCTCGGCGATAGCGTCTCGTCCAGCGAGTCCTGCACGAAAGCGAACAGGTCGCCCACCTGCGGGCCCTGCTCCGCGATCACCTTCAGCCGCTGGCCCTTCTGTACCAGCACGCCCTTGCCGGACTGCACGGGGATGGTCACGCGGTTGATCGGCTTGTCGTTGGTAGCCATGCCCTCCCTCCTTACTCGTCGACGTCGAACACCTTCGGTCCGATGATACCCAGGATGAACTGTGGGGCAAGCATGTTGGAGCGATCGGTCGGGTCCAGCCGAGGAGACGTCTCGCAGAAGTCCATCGACCCTATCGGGAACTTCGACAGCTCCCACAGCATCCGCATCGCCGTCATGGGAGTGATCGCCGCGAACACCGGCGAGCCGGTTCCCGGCGAGAACCCGGAGTCCACCACGTCGATGTCCATGCTCAGGTAGATGTAGTCGCAGCCGTCTATCGCCAGCTCGCCCGCCCGCCGCGCGACTTCCACGGCCCCCATCTCCTGCACGTCCAGCCCGGTGAACACCGTCGCGCCGTTCCTCTTGATGGTGTCCGCCTGCTCCGCGTTCACGTAACCGTCGATGCCTACCCACACCATGTTCTTCGGGGACACAACCTCGATCTCCGAGATACGCCGCGCGTTCGTGCCGTTGCTGTACTTTCCGAACAGCGGCGTGATGTCCGTAAAGTCCAGGTGCCCGTCGATGTGTATGTATCCCACTCTCACGTTGGGGTTGATCTCCGCTACCGCCCTGGTGAATCCTAGGCAAGACGGATACCCCACGAAGTGGTCCCCTCCCAGGCACACCGAGAACCCGCCCCGCTTCACCACCTCGTACACCCCGCCCGCCATTCCCTCCACGGCCCTGTCCATGTCGGTCGGGTACGAGTTGTAGTCGCCAACGTCCACCAGCCTGCTCTCGGTGGGCAGGCTCAGGCGGCTGCCCGAACCGACGTGGATCAGCCCGTCATCGCCCGCCGGCCGCAGCTTGTCCGCCAGCGTCTGCGACCCCTCGCGTATGCCCCGCGGCCCGTACCTCGCGCCCGCGCGGTGCCCGTGCGTCGAGTCGTGCGGCGCTCCGCCAATGGCGACCATGCCCGGCTTGATGTCGTCGAAGCTCGCCTGGGGAGACTTCAGAAACGTCGTCGCCCCCGAGTACCAGGGATGGACCTGTTCCGTGCTCATGGCTTACCCTCCTCGCAGGGGAGTAACGTCGAAGATCTTCGGGCCGATAATCCCCAGCAGCAGCTCCGTCGCCGTCATTATGGAGCGCTCGGACGTGTCGATCCTCGGCGCGATCTCCACTATGTCCATCGCGGCGATGGGATACTTCCGCACCTCCTGGAGCATCTGCAGGCATATCTGCGGCGTGATTGCGTCGTTCACCACCGATCCCGTCGCCGGAAAGAACCCCGTGTCAATGAAGTCTATGTCCAGCGTCAGGTAGATGAAGTCGGTCCCGTACGCGGCGTGCTCCGCCGCCTGGCGCGCGATCTCCACCGCACCCTGCTCGTGCACGTCCAGCGCCGTGAACACCCTGCCCCCATTCCGCTCGATGAGCGTGATCTGGTCCTCGTCCACCCAGCCGTGTATGCCTATCCAGGCCATGTTCGGGTGGGAGATTACGTCGATCTCCGAGATGCGCCGCGCGTTCGAGCCCTGGTTGTACCTGCCCCATACCGGGTTGACGTCGCCGTAGTCCAGGTGCCCGTCGAAGTGGATGTACCCTATCTTCACGTTGGGATTCTCTTCCGCCGCCGCCCGCGTGTAGCCCAGGCACGACGGATAGCTGATGTAGTGGTCGCCGCCCATGCACACCGAGAAGCCGCCGCGCCGCACCACCTCGGCCACCCCTCCCGATATTCCCCCTATCGATTTCACCACGTCCGTGGGGTAGACGTTGTAGTCCCCCACGTCCACGAGCCGGCTGTCCGAAGGCAGCGTCAGCCTCGTGCCGGTGTTAATGTCCAGCAGGCCGCCGTCCGCCGAGTTCTCGAGCCTCTCGGTGAACGCAAGCGACCCCTCCCGGATGCCCCTCGGTCCCATGCGCGTCCCGAAGCGGCTCGCGTGAGTGCTGTCGTGCGGCGCGCCGCCCATTACCACCATGCCCGGCTCGACCCGGTCGAAGCCGACCAGCGGCGACTTCAGGAAGGTCCGCGCCCCCGAAAACCAGGGCAGTGTTTCGGATGTGGTCATTGCTCACCCCCATCCTGACCTTCCCCCATCGAGGGGGAAGGGACTACTCGAAGAACTGGCTAGGCTGTGCCCATGATGCGCGGATAGATGAACCTGAGAATCAGGTGAACGCCGAACCGCTGTCCCGTCTTGCCCAGCCCGTCGATCTCGATGTTCGGATTCAACCCGCAAAGGTCGAGCGCGCCCACGTTGCAGTGCGTGAGCACGTCCATGGCCTCCCACAGGTCGATGTTCCTCATGCCGTCGAACGAGGGCGCCGCCGTGCCCGCCACGTATCCCCCGTCCAGCACGTCCAGGTCCACGCTCAGGTAGATGGAATCGCAGCCGTCTCCCGCTATCTCCGCCGCCTGCCGCGCGACCGCCTCTATCCCCTGGCTCCGCACGTCCGCCAGCGTGAACACGTTCAGTCCCCGCTCCCGCGCCATTTCCCACTGCTCGCTGCGGATGTAGCCGTTCGTGCCCACCCACACCATGTTCCTGGCTTCCGCCATGCCGCCGTCCAGGATTCGTCGCGCCGTCGCTCCCCTCCACACCCTTCCCCATGCCGGGTCCTCATCTCCCAGGTCGAGCTGGCTGGAGAACTGGATGTACCCGATCTTCGATCCTCCGCGTTCCAGCACCGCGTCCTTGAACCCCTGCATCAGCGGGAACGTGATGAAGTGGTCGCCGCCCATGATGACCGGAAGCGCTCCGGTGCGCGCGATCTGGTACATCGACTCCCGCAGCGAAGCCCGGTT
The DNA here is from genome assembly GCA_034421955.1 of Dehalococcoidia bacterium. Classification (GTDB taxonomy): domain Bacteria; phylum Chloroflexota; class Dehalococcoidia; order Lucifugimonadales; family CATOSD01; genus CATOSD01. The sequence continues at coordinate 33,730 of DAOUJZ010000065.1, forward strand.
CTTGTCCCACTCGATGGCGTACACCGTGAAGTCGCCGAGGTCCCTGAGGCTCTCGCGCACGCGCTCCGGGCTGACCCTCTCCCTGCTGTTAATCTCCACCGCACCGGAGTCGCGGCTCTCCATGTGCGGGGCGTAGTAGTTGGACGTCTCCCGGTACGCGCCCGGGCCGAACCTGGCGCCGATACGCGACGTGGTGGACATGTCGTACGGCACGCCGGCCACCGCGACGTGGCCTTCCTCCAGGTCCGCCGTGGTGGACGCGGGCGCTCTCACGAAGGTGAGTATGCCCGCCGTTCGTGGTAGCGGATCGCTTCTCAGAGGCATGGCCGCTCCTTCCGAATTGTCCCCTCTCCCTCGATGGGAGAGGGTCAGGGTGAGGGTGAAGGCCCCTCCTCAGTTCCCCTTCCCCCTCGCAGGGGGAAGGTTAGGATGGGGGTGCACCCCCTACAGCACGTCGAACACCTTGGGCGTGACGAGACGTATGAGCGACTCCGCCGCCATCCTGGACGTGCGCCCGGAGGGGTCCAGCGACGGCGAGTTCTCCACCAGGTCCATCGCGCCTATCGGGTACTTGGCCAGCTCGTCCAGTATCTTCAGCAGGTCCATGGCGGTCAGCGCGCCCATTGTCACCGACCCCGTCCCGTTAGAGAACCCGGCGTCTATCACGTCGATGTCGAAGCTCATGTAGATGACGTCGCACCCCTTGAGCGCCAGCTCGCCGGCCCGCTTGCCCACCTCCGCCGGGCCCATCTCGTGGATATCCTCGCTCGTGAAGATCGTCCCCCCGTTTCGCCTGATGGGCTCCACCTGGTTCAGATTGCACGGCCCCTGTATGCCTATCCACACCATGCTGCTCGGGTCCATCACGTCGATCTCGGATATGCGCCGGGCGTTGGTGCCGTTATTGTACCTGCCGTTCGGCGGCGACTCGTCCGCGAAGTCCAGGTGCCCGTCGATGTGGATGTAGCCCACCTTGACGCGCGGGTTCGCCTCCGCGGCCGCGCGGCAGAAGCCCAGGCAGGACGGGTAGCCCACGTAGTGGTCGCCGCCCAGGCACACCGACCATCCGCCGCGCCGCACCACCTCCGCCACGCCCCCGGCCATGCCCTCCGTCGCCTTCATCACGTCCGTCGGGTAGCTGTTCAGGTCGCCTATGTCCAACAGCCGCGTCTCGTCTGGCAGCGCCAGCCGCTTGCCGGTGGTGATGTCCAGGAATCCGTCCGACGACGCGTTCCGCATCTTGTCGAAAATGGGCAGCGATCCCTCCCGGACGCCCTTGGGGCCTTTCCGCTCGTCGAACCTCTCCCGCATCGCGTGGGGAGCGCCGCTTATGACGACGTTGCCGGGCCGGATGTCCTCGAAATCTCCCAGCGGCGCGCGCATGAACGTCGCCGGTCCCGCGAACCAGGGCAGATTCTCTGCGGTAGTCATCTCTCCACCTTCCTCAGATCAAGTCCCTTCACCCTCACCCATCAAGGGAGAGGGGACTTACGCCCACGCCAGCGCCTTCTCGGACATGAACCTCACCACCAGCCACACCGCGAAGCGTTGGCCCGTGGCCCCGCTCATCTCCACCGTCGGGTTCATCCCCACGACGTCCAGCGCGCCCACCTTCGTCCTCCTCAGCACGTCGACCGCCTTCAGCAGCTCCACGTTCGTGATGCCGTCGAATGAAGGTGCCCCCGTCATCGCGACGTATCCGCCGTCCAGTACGTCGAAGTCCACGCTCAGGTACACGGCGTCGCAGCCGTCCCCCGCGATCTCAGCCGCCTGCTGGGCGATGCGCACGATGCCCTCGCGCCGGATGTCGTCCAGCGTGAACACGTTCAGGTCCAGCTCCTGCGCCAGCTCCCACTGGTCCGTCCTGACGTAGCCGTTGGTGCCCACCCATACCATGTTCCGGGAGTCCACCGTCCCGCCGTCGAGTATGCGGCGCGCCGTCGCGCCCCGCCACACGCTCCCCCACACCGGGTCCTGGTCGCCCAGGTCGAGCTGGCTGGAGAACTGGATATACCCTATCTTCGAGCCGCCCCTTTCCCGAACGGCGTCCCTGTAGCCCTCCACCAGCGGGTAGGTGATGAAGTGATCGCCGCCCAGGATGACCGGCAGTGCCCCCGTTCCCGCTATCTTGCGCATGGACTCCCGCAGGGAGCTCGCAGTCTGGTCCCAGTCCACGGGGTACACGTTCAGGTCGTCCAGATCGATCACCGTCACGTTCTCGGGCGACTTCATCCTCTGGCCGGTGGTTATCTCCACCATCTCCCCGCGCTGAAGGTATCCGCCGTAGTAGCCCGAGGTCTCCCGTATCGCGCGGGGCGCGAATCGCGCGCCTATCCTGGAGGTGCAGGACAGGTCGTACGTAACGCCCGCGATGGCGATCATGCCCTCTTCCAGGTCCTCCACGTCGCCCTGCGGCGCGCGCATGAAGGACATGATGCCCGCGATCCGAAGCTGTTCCTCTCCCTGTCTCAGCGTCATTTCATTCTCCTTCAGGAAGGCGCTTATCCCCCGAACACTCTCGGCGCGATCAGCTCGATGATGGCCTCCGCCGCCAGCCGCTGCGACCGCCCCCGGATGTCCAGGTCCGGCGCCACTTCCACCACGTCCATCGCGCCGACTTTGTCGTACCGCGAAAGCTCCAGCATCAGCGCCAGCAGCTCCGCGGGCGTCAGCCCGCCGATGATGACGTCCCCCGTTCCCGAGGCGAAGCCGGAGTCCACCACGTCGATGTCCAGGCTCAGGTACACCGCGTCGCATCCGTCGCCCGCCGCATCTACCGCCCGCCGCGCCGTGTCTGCCGCGCCCTGCTCCTTTACCGCGTCCGCGGTAATGACCGTGGCCCCGGCGTCCTGCGCCAGTTCCCACTCCCTGAACGGAATATAGCCCTGGGTGCCCACGAAGGCGATGTTCTTCCCCTCGACAAGGCCGTTATCCAGGATGCGCCGCACGGTCGCGCCGTGCCAGTCGCTGCCCCACACCGCGTCGCTCTCTCCCAGGTCGAGCTGGCTGGAGAACTGGATGAGGCCGACCTTGCCGCCGGTCGCGGAGCCGAACCCCTCCACGAGGGGGTAAGTCACGTAGTGATCGCCCCCGAGTATCACCGGGAACGCGCCTTTGGACACAATCCCCGAAATCGCGTCTCTACAGGAGGCCAACGTCCTCTCCAGGTCCGTCGGGTACACCGGCAGGTCGCCCAGGTCGATCAGCGTGCCCTCTTGCGGCAGCCTGATCGTGCGCCCGGTCAGCACGTTCACCATCGACTGCGAGGACGACCCCTGCACGTCGAAGATGAAGTCCGCGCTCGCCTCGCGGATGGACTTCGGGCCGTGCCGAACCCCCTGCCGCGAGCTCGACGTCCCGTCGTGCGTCACCGACGCCACGGCGACCGCGCCCGCGCTCAGCCCCTCCACGTCGCCTCTCGGCGCCCTGGCGAACGTGTTGATCCCCGCGAAGGATGGCAGTAGGTCTCTCTCGTACATGGCCATTTCGTCACCCCCATCCTGGCCTTCCCCCATCGAGGGGGAAGGGACTTTTTGATGGCCTTCCCTCATCTCGGGGGAAGGGAATCTTGAGATAGCTTCTAGCCTCGCTCGCTAACTCCCGCCAGGAAAGCCATCAGCAGGCCCGCCGCGACTCTCGCCGCCGTCTCTTCCTCGTCCAGATACGTGTAGAAGTCCACGAAGTCGAGCGCGGCCACCTTCGGTTTCTGGCCCAGGATGTACATGGCCTCCGCCATGTCCTCGCCCGAAATGCCGCCGGGCGTCGCCATCCTGGAGATGGACGACAGCGGCAGGTCCAGCGCGCTCCCGTCCACCGTGACGTACACCGCGTCCGTTCCGTCGGACGCCGCAGCCACGGCCCTGGCGACCGCCGACTCGATTCCCTCACGGCGCACCTCGCGCGCCGTGATTACAGTCACGCCGTTATCGACGGCGTACTGGTGCTCCGCCCGCGTGCCCACGAACCCGTGCACCCCCACCTGCGCCACGTTTTTCCCCTCGATGCCCGTCCCCGACTCCAGTATCGCCCGCATCGGCGTGAAGTCCGTCGGGCCGCCCTCGTCCAGGCTGCGCATGTCGCTGCGCGAGTCGAAGTGGACGATGCCCAGCTTCTTTCCCGTGCCCTTGGCATACGCCGTGGCCGCCAGCCACGTCACCGCGCCCGCGCCGCCCAGCACCACCGGAATGTACGACGAGTTGGACTCGAACAGCGCCGGCAGCGTGGCCTCCATCCGCCGGATGTTCTCGTCGACGAACGTCTGGTGAATCGACACGTCTCCGACGTGCCTCACCTTCAGGCCCTGCACGTCCACGCCGAAGTCGGGACTGAACGTGGTGAAGTGGACGAACGCCTTCCTGATGTTGTTGGGAGTCTCGGTGAGAACCGAGTCCACCATCGTGGACGTGTCCATCGGCACCCCGATGATGCCAACGTCGATCTCCTCCTCGAAGTCCCACTCCGTTATCCAGTTGCTGACCCTTCGCTCGTCCCGGCCCTCGGTCTCCGAGAGCACCACAAGCTGCGGAGGGTCCAGATACTCGAGATTCAAGGCACTCCTCCTTCGGGTCTACCTGTACACCCTCTGCTTCCTCTCGTTCACGCCCGTCAGGAAGCTCATGATGATGTTCACCGCCAGCTTGGACGTAACGTCCCGCACATCCTTGATGCAGTCGATCTCCACCAGGTCCATCACCTTCACCTTCGGATGGCGCCCCAGCAGGTACATCGCCTCCAGGATTTCGTGCGAGTCCAGGCCTCCCGGAGCCTCGCCGCCCGTCCCCGGACCCCACGGTGTGTCCATCACGTCGATGTCCAGCGAGATGTAAATGGAGTCCGTGCCATCCGATGCCTTGTCCAGCGCCTCCTTGATGATGTCGCGGATTCCGCGCCGTCTCACCTGCGCCGACGGATACAGGCTGATCCCGTGCCCCTTGTTGAACTCGAACAGCTCCGACGACCCCAGGAAGCCGTGAAAGCCGATCTGCACGGCGTTGTTCCCGTCCAGGTGGCCGCCCTCCAGCAGCTGCCGGAACGGTGTGCCGGAGCCGGGCCCGTTGGTGCGCCAGTCCCTCGTGTCCGGGTGGGCGTCGAAGTCGATCAGCCCCACCGTCTCGCCGCGCGCGCCCTTGAACGCCCGGAACGACGGCGCCGCCACCGAGTGGTCGCCGCCGAGCACGATGGGCACGAATCCCGAGTCGATGTTGTACACGTCGGTGAGCGCGTTCTCGATGTTCTCGTGGCAGCGGTACACGTTCGTCGGGTGCATCGCCACGTTGCCGATGTCTCTCACCTTCAGGTCCACCGGGTCGGTGTCGAAGTTGGCGTTCCTGGTCGCGAACCGGCGCAGTATCTGCCGGATCACGTTGGGCGCCGCCGCCTCGCCCGTGTAGCCGTAGGGCGCGCCGATGATCGCCGCGTCTATCGACTCCTCGTAGTCCCACGGCGTAATCCAGTTGCTCAGCATGTTGTAGTGCTGAATCGGCCGCGTCTTGGTTATCACCGGAGGCGGCAGCATCAACTCTACCCCGCCATTATCGGAAGCCATGTGTCCTCCTTAGCCCAAATCCAACTTGTCGAACAACCTGGGCGCCAGCATGTTCGTGATCCCTCTGCTCGCCAGCATCACCGTTCGTCCCGACTGGTCCCACTCCGGCGCCACCTCGCACAGGTCGAAAGCCCGTAGCGTGTCGTACTCGTTGATGATGCTCATCGCCTGCAGGAACTCTCTCGCGAGTATTCCCTCGAACTCCGGCGCGCCGGTTCCCGGCGACTCCGAAGCGTCCACCACGTCGATGTCCACGCTCACGTACACCGCGTCAACGCCGTCGGACGCCGCCTCCATCGCCTCCCTCACGATCTCCTCGATGCCGCGCTCCAGTATGTTCCGGGACGTCAGCATCCTCAGGTTGTGCTCCTTCTTGAGCTCGTACTGGTCGGTGTTGAGCCCGTAGCCGTTCAGGCCCACCCACACGATGTTCTTGAAGTCTATCGCCGGGTTCTCGCTGATGCGCCTCACCATCGTGCCGTGCGTGTACCGCCCGCCGAGGCTGCCGGTCTCGTCGCGGAAGTCCGTGTGGCTGTCGAAGTGGACGTAGCCCAGCCGGATCCCGTGCTGCCTCTCCACCATGCCCTTGGCGAATCCCGTGAAGGAAGGGTACGAGACGTAGTGGTCGCCGCCCAGAACGACCGGGAATCCGCCGCGCTTGACCACCTCCGTCATACCCTGGATGACGGAGTCGGTCGTCCTCATCAGGTCCTGTGGATAAATGTTGAAGTCGCCCAGGTCCGCCAGCTTCAGGTCGTCCTTCAGCCGTATCGCTTCGCCCGTATCGACGTGAATTCGCGTGAAGTCGATGGCGGTCTCGAATGTCCCGCGTCCGGCGAGCGAGGCCTCCCTGATCGCCCTCGGACCAAAGCGGGCGCCGACCCTGCCCTGCGGAAGGCCGTTGTCGATGGGCACCCCCGCCACAACCGCCAGCCCCTCCGTGACATCCTCGACCTCGATGCCCGGCGACCTGAAGAACGACACCAGTCCTCCGTAGTAGGGCATTACCTCTCGTTCATACATGAGAACCTCCGTATCCGTTCAGGTTCCGATTGTCCCCTCTCCCTTGATGGGAGAGGGCTAGGGTGAGGGTGAACCCCCCGCTCTCACAGCCCCCGTCGCGGTATCTCGTCCACCTGCACCGGAAAATCCTCTTTAAGGGCGCGGAAGGCGTCCGCGAGCGAGGAGCGCACTTCCATGTACTCCATCCCCAGTTCCGAGCGCGACTTCGTGTTGTCGATGGTGGGCCGCACAGCGAACCCCGGCGGCAGGTCCGGCAGCCCCGCTCCCGGAAACGCCGCTATTGGCGCGTCTTCGCTCTCGGCGGCAACCTCCGGCGGCGGGTATCCCAGCGTCTCCGCGAGAATGCCGAAGTACTCTTCCGAGGTCAGCGTCTCCGCGCAAATCAGGTATCGCTCGCCCGGCCTCCCACGCTCCATCGCCAAGAGCTGCCCCCTGGCGACGTCGTCCACGTGCACGATTGGCGCCTTCACGTCCGGGTCTATCGGGTCCAGCTTCCCTTCCAGGATGTATCTCTTTACGGGAGGATTCAGGTTCCGGTCGCCCGCCCCGTATATCAGAGGGGGATTTATCGCTGTGACGTACATGCCGCTCTCGGCGAGCGACAGCGCCTCGAGTTCGCCCAGGTACTTGCTGTGCCCGTATGGATGGACGAACCCGTGCCTGGGTTGGGTGTCTTCGGTGACCACCGTGCCCTTGGGGTGAATGCCGAACGCCGTGATGCTGCTGGTGTACACGGCACTGGCGATGCCGACCCGCTTCGCCGCCTGAAAGACGGCCCTTGTGGCGGTGACGTTCGAGCGGTAGTAGTCTTCCGGCCTGGCCCAGTCGTTGTCCACCAGGCTGGCCATGTGGTGAAGCTGCTCGCACCCTTCCATCGCGTCGGCGAGGAAGTCCACGTCGTACAACTCGCCCCGGACCAGGGTAACTCCGAGGGACTCCAGGTGCTCCGTGTCGCTGGTGGCTCTCGCGATAGCCGTGACCGCGTGGCCCTGCTCGACCAGCATATCCGCCAGTCTCCGCCCAACGAATCCTGTGCCGCCGGTCACGAACACCCGGGCCATGTCATCGCCTGGGCAGGTACGCGACGGCTCTCCTCTCGACCACAGCCACCCCCTGGAAATGCACGCGCCTGAACACCCGCAAAGTATCACCTTGCCGCCACCCTGTCAACGCGCCTGTGAGCGGGCTGGGCCTTTGGGCCGCGGCTTCGCCACCTGGGTAGACTGCTATAATTCCGCTCAGGTTGTTCCTGCCAAGACGGAGGATGGAATAGGCAATGACGGAACAGGACGTTCAGAATTGGCTGGATGAGTATGGCCGTGCTTGGGTGAATGGCGACCCGGACCATGTGGTGAGGCTGTTTTCCGACACCGCTACTTATCGAGAAACGCCCTTCGACGATCCGATGAAAGGACGACACGAGATACGGGAATACTGGCAGAGTGGCGCGGCAGACGCCCAGGACAACGTTGAGTTTTCTTCGCAGGTTTGGGCGGTCAGGAATGATACCGCGATTGCGGGCTGGCAGGCTTGCTTTACTCGAAGAGCATCCGGAGCGCGGGTCGAACTCGACGGAACATTCAGGCTTGTGTTTTCAAATGAACATGGCACATTTCGGTGCGACATTCTCGAAGAGTGGTGGCATAGCAGAGAGTCCTGAGTCGGCCCTCACCGCCATGCTCACGTCCTTACAGAGATACCGCGCCCCAGTCGTGCCCCTCACGCCCACTGGCGCATGCTACTCAGGAACGCGGCCCCGAATGGCCTTGATATGGTCCGGGCCAATGCCGCAGCAGCCGCCAACTATCTGTGCGCCCAGGTCCACCCAATTCATCGCCTCATCCGCGTACTCGTCCGGAGAGACCTGGTCTACGAACGCCCAGTTTGGCCTCTGCCAGTATCCGGCGTTGGCGTATGCGCCAATGGTGCCGCCGTAGTTGTCCTTACACACCTGCAGGGCGTGACCGACGGCCTTGAGGTCCGAGTGCATGACGAGTAACGCCGACCCGCCCGCGGCCATGATCTTGCGAACGGCGGAGTCCAGGCGTCCGAGGTCCATGCAGTTTTCGCTGTGCTCCTGGCTCTCCTCGATGCCCATCATGACCTCGCCGCTCACTCGATCGACTACCGAAGTCAGGCTCACCCACACCGGTAATCCGGAATCGGCAGTAGCTTCCACAGCGGGCAGAGCCTCATCGACCTCGACGGCGAGCATCTCCAGCAGAATCACGTCGACTCCGTTGTCCACAAGGACTCTGGCCATCTCGCCGTAATTCTCTCTCAGCGTGTCCGCGCCGTGCTCGAGCAAGTTACCGTAGTTGGAGATGGAGCCCGCAACGTAGACAGGCCGGGGGCCGCTGTACTCGTCGCGTGTCTCAAGCGCGAGCTGCACGGTGAGCGAGTTCCACTCTTGTACCTTCTCGCCAAGGCCGGCGCGCTCCAAGGCGTGACGCGCAGATGCGTGCGTGTTGGTGGTGATGACGTCCGCGCCCGCCTCTATGTAGTTGCGGTGCACCTGCCGGACAAGCTCCGGGTGACTTTCGAGCGCCGCCGCACACCAGATGTCGTAGTGCATTGGCGCGCCCAAGCGCTCCAGCTCTGTCCCTACAGCGCCGTCCAGGACAAGGACTTCGCCGGCGTCCAGGCGGGACTGTAGTTCGGCTGACTTGGTCATCTGTGGCCCCTTTCTCTTTACATGGCGGCATTGTAACAGAACTAAGGTTCCGTTGCCGAGATGCGGCTGACGGGGAGTCAGTTTCAGATTAGAAGGTGCGCCCAACACCGTCATTCGCGCGAGAGCGGGAATCGAGTGGCGTGGGTGTAGGTACAGCAGTGGTCTTAGTCACCCCCATTGACGCGCCCGCACATCCGTGCTACTATCCTTCACATGACAAACGCCACCAACAACGGACTCGCCGCTCTCACTCGCCAGCGCCTCGCCAGCGCCTTGCCAAGCGGCCAGCTTATGCGGAGATGCACCCGATCTCCCTCCGTTCCAATTCTCGCGCCATCTGTATTGAATTCACCCGAATTTGCAGCAAAAGAGCGACGGTGACCGTCCACGATGAAGCATCACTCAGCTGCGAACGGAACGAAATGGAACGAAACGGAACGCTTTCAACAAAGGCCGCGTCTGTATCGCGCCCGCGGCCTCGAACTGACGCCTCGACCGGCGGTCGCGTTGACACAGCCCACCTCCAGGCCATAACCTGCGGGCTACCGGAGCGCGATGTGGAAGCAGCAGAATCGGGGGGTGCGCCATGATCGATGTACCGCTGAAGGTGGAACTCTCAAAGTCGCGGGCCTACTTCCAGGAGGCCAGCCGCTACTCCCCGGGCGGAACGCCCGACGGCAAGAGCTGGGAGCAGGACCTCTTCTACGTCGAACGCGCCAAGGGCAACCGGCTGTGGGACCTCGACGGCAACGAGTACATCGACTACAACGCCGGCGCCGGCCCCATCATCCTCGGCCACTCGCACGACGAGCTCGACCAGGCCGTGGTCGAGGCCATCTCCACCCGCGGCGTCCAGGTCGCCCAGCCCCACGTGCTCGAGGTCGAGCTTACCCGGAAGCTGCGCGAGATCATCCCCTGCGCGGAGATGACCGCCCTCTGCAACGCCGGCACCGACACCCTGCAATACGCCGTCCGCATGGCCCGCACCCAAACCGGCCGCTGGAAGGTCGTGAAGTTCGAGGGCGGCTACCACGGCTGGGCCGACGGCCTCGCCATCAGCAGCAAGCCCACCCCGGACGAGGCCGGGCCGCTCTCCAGTCCCAACACCGTCGCCGACTCCTCGGGCGTGCTCCCCGCCATCCTCGACAACACCATCGTCCTGCCCTACACCGATCTCGACGCCGCAAGCGAGCGCATCGAACGCGAGAAGCGGGAAATCGCCTGCGTCATCGTCGAGCCTATCATCCACGGCTTCGGAATACTGCCCAAGCCCGGCTTCCTCAAGGGCCTCCAGGAGCTTTGCCAGTCCTGCGACGTCCCTCTCGTGCTCGACGAGATTATCACCGGATTCAGGCACGACCTCGGCGGCCTACAGCGAAAGTGGGAGATCGAGGCGGACATGGCCGTGTACGGCAAGTCCATGGCCAACGGCTACGTCATCTCCGCCGTCACCGGGCGCGAGGAGTTCCTGTCGACCCTCTCCCCCGGCGGCCCCGCCTTCTTCTCGGGCACCTACAACGGCAACCCGCTCTCGGCGGCCGCGACTCTGAAGACGATCGAGATTCTCGAACGGCCCGGCTTTTACGAGCGCCTGTACGCCATGGGCGACACGCTCCGAGCCGCCGTCAACGACGCCATCGACGAGCTCGGACTGGACGCCACCTGCTACGGCTACGGCTCCGTGTGGGGTCTCTACTTCGAGAGGGAGGCCCCCGCCAACTACCGCGACATCCTGCGTTACCAGGCCACCGGCGGCATGCGCAAGTTCGAGGCCTACGCCCGCCACATGCTCAACAACGGCATCTTCGTTCAGCCGGCGAGGGCGGCCCGCAACTACCTGTACGCCGCCCACACCGACGACGACGTGCAGCGCACCATCGACGCCACCGTCGCCTTTCTAAGGGAGCACCAGTCGGCGCTTGCCTAACTCGTCGCCTGCAGCGCCTGGTCCACGATGTCCACGCCCACCAGCTCGCTCCACGCCGCAAGCAAACGCTTGCTCACCGGCCCCGGAACCTCGTCGCCGATGCTCCTCCCGTCGATAGTCGCCACCGGCAGGAGCTGGTAGATGGAGTTGGTCAGGAAAGCCTCGTCCGCCGTGTAGGCGTCGTAGGGCTGCAGGTCCTCCTCCACGATGGGAATGCCGAGCTGCTCGGCCAGGTCGAACACCGTCATCCTCGATATGCCCTGGAGGATGCTCTGGTCCCCCGGCGTGCGGATAGCCCCGCCGGTCACGATCATGAAGTTGCCCCCGACGTTCTCCGCGATGTTGCCGTCCTGGTCGAGCAGCACCGGGAAGGCGTTCGCGTCGATGTCGGCCGCCTGGAGCTGCGCCTGCACGAAGTTGGCCCGGCTGTAGTGCTTGGCCTTGGGGTCCAGCGAGTTGGCCGAGTAGCTCCGCGCCGTCGGGAACACCACCGCGGCGCCCTCCTCGTAGTAGCGCGCGTGGCCGTAGTCGATGGGCAGCGCCGTGACTATGACCGTAGGCGAGGCGGCCTCCGAGGGCAGCCCCTGGCTGTACGAAGGCGATCTCCCCCGCGTCACCACCTGCCTCACGCTCCAGTCGCCGCCCGGCGGTCGCAGCCCCTCGTTCCGGCGTACCACCTCCTCCGTGACCTCCGCCATCTCGTCCTGCGTCAGGCCGGGGTCGATGCGCGTGTACTGGAGCGAGCGGTAGAGCCGCTCCATGTGCTCGTGCAGCCGGAATATCTTGCCGTCGAACGTGCGCTCGACGTCGTAGATCGAGTCGCCCATCAGGAAGCCCCTGTCGAAGGGGTCTATCTTCACCTCGCTGTAGGGCACCCACTCGCCATTGAAGAACGCCGTAAACTCCTGCATCTTCTCCTCCATACTATTCCGCTAATCCAAAAATCCCTTCCCCCTCGCAGTGGGAAGAGCCTGCCCTGAGCTTGCCGAATGGGTTAGGATGGGGGTGAACCGTGTGCTAGCCGCCCCTGCTCTTCACGCCAGCCAGGAACGCCAGTATCAGCCCCAGATACGTCCGGGCCACCGTCTCCTTCACGTCATTGAACGTGTCGACCCCAACCACCTCGAGCGCCTTTACCCCGGGACTCTTGCCAACCAGGTACAGTGCATCCTCCATCTCGGACACGGACAGCCCGCCCGGCGCTGACGCTAGCGCCGAGCCGCTCGCCGCCATCTCCAGCACCGTTGCGTCCAGGCTCACGTAGATGGCGTCCGCGCCCGAGCGCACGGCCGACAGCCCACGCTCGACGACCGACACCACTCCCTCGCGCCGGGCCTCCCGCGCCGTCACCAGAGTGACGCCTTGCTCGCGGGCCCAGGCCCGCTCTTCTGGCGAGCTGAGGAACCCGTGACTGCCGACGTGAAAGACGTTGCCCCCGCTCACCCCGACGTCCGATTCCAGTATGTCGCGGATCGACGTGGCGTCACTCGCCCCGCCCTCGGCAACGTCCCGGCTGTCCACCCTGGAGTCGAAAACCACCATACCGACGCTTCCGCCGTTGGCCCTGGCGAATGGCCTCACTATCGGCGCCGTTACCGTTCCGTTGCCGCCCACGACCACGGTCACCATGTCGGGGGCCAGGTCGAACAGCTCCGTGAACACCGACTCGATGCGCCTGTGGTTCTCCCGCACCTCCGTGACGTGAAGCGCCACGTCACCGACGTGCCTCACCTTCAGCGACTGTATGTCCACGTCGAAGTCCGGGTTGTAGGTCGTGCAGTAGACCATCGCCTTGCGAATCGCGTCCGGCGTCGTGTCCGAGCCTATGGGCAGTATGGCGCCCTTCGCCAGCGGCACTCCAACGATGCCGACGTCGATACCCTCCTCGAAGTCCCAGACGCTGACCCAGTTGCTCACCCGACGCTCCAGCTCCGACTCCCATTGGGTCGTCCGGACTATCCTCGGAGGGTTCAGGTACTCTATGGCTGGACGTGTCATCGCTCCCTCCCCCCTAGCCGTGCTGAGCGCGGCGCTGTTTCAGCCCCGCCAGAAAGGCCACTATCAGACCGACCGCCATTCGGCTGGTGATGTTCCTCACGTCCTTCAGCGGGTCCACCTCCACAAGGTCAAGCGCCTTGACCTTCGGGTTCCTGCCGAGCATGAACATAGCCTCGATGGCCTCCCGCGGCGCCAGGCCTCCCGGCGCGGGAACGTTCGTGCCGGGCGCGGAGGCATCCTCGATGGAGTCTATGTCGAAGGACACGTAGATGGCGTCCGTGTCCTCACTCGCCTGCTCTATCGCCTCGTTCATCACGGTGTGAACACCCCGCAGCCACACCTCCCTCGCCGGAATCTCGCGCAGCCCCTTGCTCTGGGCGTATTCGTGCTGCTCCAGGGACGCCAGCGAGCTGTGAAGCCCGATCTGCACGGCGTTGCGCCCCTCGATATAGCCCGCGTCGATCACCTGCCTGAACATCGTGCCGGCGGTCGGGCCCGAGAACGAAGGGTCGCCCAGGTCGTTGTGGGCGTCGAAGTCGATGAGGCCGGCGCTCCGGTAGTCGTTGCCCTCCCTGAACGCCCTGATGGAAGGCGCCGCGATCGCGTGGTTGCCCCCGACGACTATGGGTATGAAATCGGGAGACTCCTGGTACAGCTCGGCCAGCCCCTCCCTGATGTTGGAGTGGCACTCTAGGACCTCCGTGGGGTGCATTCGGATATCTCCGATATCGCGCACCTTCAGGTCGCCGAAGTCCACCTCGAAGTCGAAACTGCGGGACGCGAACGTGAGGAACTCCTCTCTGATGGCGTCGGGCCCCTCACCGGTCCCCTGGAACTTGCGGTTGAAGTCGAACGGCACCCCGATGATGCCCACGTCGATCTCCTCCCTGAAGTCCCAGGGTCTCACCATCTCGGACAGCATATTGATGTCGGGGCTGATGATCATGCTGCGGGCCAGCTTGAGGCCGGGCGGTATGAGGTGCTTTGCCATCGGTCAGCTCCTTGGGCCTGTGCCCGATTCGTGCCCCGGACGACAACCTGGACCAGGACGTGAGCGGAAGATAGCATTGCCTATAGACGCTGTCAAAGTCCGCACGCCTTTGCCATGCGGTCCGCAGTCCTGCGAACGCCTGCCGAACCGCACGCGATTCGGTTCAGCGTGGCCCGCCAGCCGATTGTGTGAGCGCCATCCCGGTGATACTCTCTCGGAAGCGGCAGGCTGTATCGGGTGGAGGTCAATCGGTTGCGTAGGGACGTCCAGCGGCCGCGCTCGAACTTCTGGACGCAGGTCCGGGAGGTTCGAACTCTCAGGTCATTCCAGTACCGCGAGTACCGCTTCCTGTGGTCAAGCACGGTGCTCTGGTCCCTGGGCTCGTGGATGCAGCGGATCGCCACCGCATGGCTCGTGCTCACACTCACCGAAAGCCCCGTCTACGTGGCGCTGGCCTATGCCCTCTACTTCATGCCCAGCTTCGTCGTGGCTCTGTTCGCCGGCACCGTGGCCGACCAGGTTGACCGCCGCAAGCTTATGATGGCGATTCTCGGTATGAACATTGTGGCCAGCGTGGCGTTGACGGCCATCGTGATGGCCGAGGTCGCCCAGCTCTGGTCGATTCTGGTCATAGTGGCCATCATCGGCGTGGGCACCGCCTTCAAGATACCGACCTCCCAGACCATGGCATTCGACGTCGTCGGCCCCGACTCCGTACTCAACGCCGTATCTCTACAATCGGTGGGCATGAGGGCAGTGGGCGTTCTTGGCGCGGTAACCGGCGGAGCCTTGATCGAAACGGTCGGTATGCCGTACGCATTCCTGGCGGCGACGCTGAGCTACGTCACTGGGCTGCTGATGATCAGCCTGCTCAGGTACACGCCCCGAAGCCGGCCCGAATCTCGCGGGCCGCTGGCGGCGAACTTGGTCGAGGGCCTGAGAATCTTCACCCGATCCCGGCACCTGTCGATCGTCCTTCTCATGGCGCTCCTGGCCGAATCCTTCGGGCTGGGCGCGCTTGCGATGCTGCCCGTGCTGGCCGCCGAGGGAGTCTTGGGCGTGGGACCCGATGGCTTGGGTGTAATGCAGGGCGCCGTAGGCGTAGGCGGTGGCATCGCAGCCATAACCATTGCCTCGTTCAGCTCAGTCGGGCGCAAGGGACGCCTGATCCTTGTCGCTTTCCTTTGCTACGGCGTCGTTACGATCCTGGTGGGCCAGTCGGACGTATTCGCGCTCACCGTCCTCCTGCTCTGCTGCTTCGGACTTGCGCAGTCAACTTTCGACACAATGCAGATTGTCATCCTTCAGCAGAACGTGCCCGACGACATGAGAGGCCGTGCCATGGGCGGCTGGCTCCTCTGCGTTGGCGTAGGTCCGTTCGGCTCACTGCTTCTCGGCTACTTGACCGAGATTTTCAGCGTCCAGCGCGCCTTCGGCATCGGCGGTGCGCTCATTGTCGCGGTGGGTCTCGTCCTTATCGCCACCGCGTCCAGGGTGCGCGCCATCGAGTGACGCGAACCCGCCCTTCGATTCCGCCTACACCGACGTGTCGCCCCGCTCCTCTCGTGGAAGGTGGCTCAGCGCCTGGTCCACGAAGTTTACGCCCGCGAGGTCGCTCCACGCCGCCAGCAGGCCCCTTGTGATTGGGCCGGGCATTTCGTCTCCAATGGGCCGCCCGTTCAGCGTGGCGACCGGAGCTATGGAGTAGCTGGTACTGGTAATGAACGCCTCGTCGGACTGGTACACGTCGAACGGCGTGTAGTCGCCTTCCCGCACTGGAATGTCCAGCGTCTCGGCCAGTTCCATGATGGTGGCCATGCTTACACCCGGCAGGACGTGGCGGCGGTTAGGCACCTTGATCTCGCCGTCGGCCACGAACATGAAATTGGCCCCCGTGCACTCCGCCACGTTGCCGTCCATGTCCAGCATCAGCGCGACCGCGTCGGGGTGGACCTCCTTCGCCTCGAACTCAGCCATGAAGTGGTTCATCTTGTTGGCGATCTTCGCCTTGGGTGACAGGCTCTGCGGCGGCGTCCGCCGGACGGCGGGCGTGACCACCCGGACACCGTCGACGTACTGCCTGGCGAAGCCGGCGAAGTCCAGCGGCAGGCAGTAGATCGCCACGTTCGCGCCGTCGTGCAGCCGCGTGTTTATCAGGCCGCGGCTTACCACGTGCGTTACGGACCAGTCGTCGCTCGGCCCGAGCAGGTGCCGGTTCGCCTCCACCACCTCCAGCGTGATTCGCTCCATCTCGTCCTGGGAAAGACCCGGATCGATCCGCGTGTAGAGCATCGAGCGATAGAGCCGGTCCAGGTGCGCGCCCAGCTTGAAGGGCTCCCCGCCGAACGTGCGCGTCATGTCGTACACCGAGTCGCCCCAGCGAAATCCCCTGTCGAACACTGAGATTACCGCCTGGCTCTCCGGTACGGCGTTGCCGTTGACGTATGCTATTCGCTCTGTGCTCTGCGTCATGTCTACTCCTTTTTTCCTCGCCGATTATCTCCGACGTACTATTCGCATTGACACCGATTCCGCCGCGTTCTACACTCGCAGCCACTTGCCGAGATCGTACACTTTCTCCGCCTACTCGCCTCTGATCCGGCCGCCACAGGCCAGAGTGTCGAAATGTCCTATAGCTGGTACATTGCGGTATCCCTGCTCATGCGGACCGTCGTTGGGCTTGCGCTGTCCCTAATCTTGGGCACGTGCGCCATGTTCTTCTTCGAAGCTCTGTTCGCGGTCGCGGGAGCGGACTGGTCTCGCGTCCTGTTCGCATTGTGCTGGTTCTCCGCGATTGGCATCGGCGGCGGCCTGGGCGGCTTCATCCCGTGGGTAAACCTGGAGTCCTCCCGCGAGGCGCGCAAGCTACTCTATGTCAATCTGGGCATAGCCCTGCTCGCCGCTTTGGGCGGGGCGTGGGGTGGCTACTTCTACAAGGTCGTACTGACCGACTCGCTCACGCCCTTCACGGGAAGGGAGGTCAGCTCGACGGCCATTTTCGGGGCGGCCGTTGCGGTCAATCTCGTAATCGTGCCGATTGCCCTCTACAGACGCGCTCGAGAAGGGTGGTAGGTCCGTCGCCGGCCCCACGCCGCGGCCGTTCCGTGCCTGGACCTGATTCGACAGGGCACCGGCGCGCGTCTTCGTGAACGCCCGCCGGTGCCCTCGCTGCTCGGCGACCAGCGGTGTCAGCCGCGTGTGCGGCCCCACCGCCGGTCACGGGAAGCCCCCGGCTAGCGCTTCTTGAACAGCCAGACGTAGGCCGCCTCCCGCTTCTCTACCTTCCAGTCCCACTCGTTGGAAACGCCGTACACGAAGTTCAACTGGTAGAGGCCCATTACTGCGTAGGACTTGTTAAGAGCTCCGTAGGCCTCCTTCCACTTGGCGGTACGAGCCGCCCCGACGGGGAGCACTTTGGCCTCGTTGCCCAGGCGGATCCACTCGTTGATGTATTCTTCCTCCCAGACGCCTGGAGAGGTCTCTTCCCAACCACACCAGCGTATGGTGGTAACCTCCGGGTTCACACCTGTCCAGTACCAGCCCTCCGGGTCGCCGTGCTGGTCCACCGGAAGCCTGAACTGGTAGTCCCAGTCGCAGGCGCCTGCGCCGGTCTTCTCTTCGCGGATGGCGTCGTCTGCGATGAAGGCAACGGCGTTGATGCCGGCCTCCGACACCATGTCCGCAACCACCTGGTTCTGCCTGACGTCCTCGTTATACACGCCCCTGGGCGCGAGGAACTCGATCTCTTCGTCGTTGTACAGGCCCTCTGCCTTCAGCTCCTCGACCAGCCTCTTGGCGTTGTCGAGGTCGTAGTTAGGGAATGGAGGCTCGTTCTCGTCATAGAGCAGGCTGGTAGACGGCACGTTGAACCTGAGCAGCGAGCCGAACCCGCCCAGCACCTCGTTGAGCACCGTCTCTCTGTCGATCGCCTCGCTTATCGCCTGGCGAAGCCTCCGCTCTTTCAGCACGGGCTGGCGACCCACATTGATGTAGTAGACCTGGACGTCGAACTGCCCCTCGGACATGATCCGATGATCGGGGCTGTTGTTGATCGTGTCCACCTGTGGTATGAGCGGGTTGACCAGCCAATCGATCTCGCCGCTCAGGAGCGCCGCCAGCCTGGTCGCCGGATCGGGGATGGCGAAGACGGTCGCCTTCTCTGGCATAACGGCGGCCTGTGGACCGAACCAGTCCCGGTTCGCCTCCAGCTCCACCTTCTCCAGCTCAACCCAGTCCACGAACTTGTACGCGCCCGTGCCGCCGCCAACCGGGCGGAGCCTGAAGTTGTCAAGTCCGACCTCGTTCAGCAGGTCCACGTTCTCAATGCCGTTGTAGAAGTTGGTCTCTTCAAACGGCTGGATCGGGTGCGGCGTGTTCAGAGTCCAGCTTAGTGTGTACGGACCCTCAACCGTGACGTCTATGACGTCCCGGTAGTAGGGAGTGCCTCTCAACGCCGGCTCCGCGTTCATTGTGTGCTCGACGGCCTTCTTCGCCGCCTCGGCATCGAAGGGGTCGCCGTTGTGGAACGTTACGCCCTCACGGAGCGTCCACGTCCACTTGGTGAAGTCGCTATTCGTCTCCCACGCGGTGGCGAGACGGGGGGACAACTCGTCGTCGATGATCTCGACTAGCGGGTCCCAGATGTTCTTCTGGAACAGCACATTCTGGAGTGACGCCCTGTCACGGCTGTACATGCTGTTGGGCTCGGCGCCCTGCGCCATCCGAATGTGCTCTGTAGCGGTGACTTCAGCGGGCGCCGCCGTCGCGGGCACCGCGGTCGGCTGCGCCGCCGCGGCAGGGGCACTGGTGGCTGCCGGTTCCTCCTCTTCATCGTCGGCGTCCCCGCAGGCGACGACGATCGCCATCACACCTGCCAGCACGATGGCCAACCATATGTATCGCACTAATGGGTTAAACAAGCGTTCACCTCCTGAAGTAGCTTGAGAGATTCCGGTGGTTTCGGTCTGTTTCATCACTCCTTTCGCTGGAAGAGCCAGTTGCTCCTCAGCCGTCCTTTGTGCCGCGGCAGCGGCTTTAGTCACTTTGCCGGTGACTCCGCACCGGCAGGTTCGTTCCGGACAGTGGCTAGTCCGTGCCTCTGAGGGCGGGGTCGAGAATGTCCCGCAGCCAGTCTCCAATCTGTTGCACTCCCAGGACTATGAGAGTCAGGGCGATGCCCGGGAAGCTCGACAGCCACCAGCCGTTGTGAAGATAGCCTCTGCCCTCCTGGAGCATCTGGCCCCAGCTCGCCGTCGGCGGCTGGATGCCGAGACCCAGGAAGCTTAGCCCCGCCTCCAGCAGGATGACCCTTGCCATGTCGAGCGTGGCTACCACGAAGAGCGAAGACAAAGCGTTGGGCAGAATGTGCCGGACCATGATGTTCTGCGTGTTGGCGCCCACCGCCTTGGCCGCGGTG
Organism: Dehalococcoidia bacterium; assembly: GCA_034421955.1. Lineage (GTDB taxonomy): Bacteria > Chloroflexota > Dehalococcoidia > Lucifugimonadales > CATOSD01 > CATOSD01. Next base: position 53,304 of record DAOUJZ010000065.1, read on the forward strand.
ACGTACTCGGTCTCCTTGATGCTGAGCACCTGGCCCCTCATGGTGCGGGCGTACGTCACCCATCCCGTCAGAGCGATGACCAGCGTCAGCTTGACCAATCCCGGCCCCAGGGAGCCGATGATGGCGATCGCCACAAGTATGCTGGGCATGCTGAGCTGAAGATCCGCCAACCCCATGATGACTTCGTCTATGTACTTTCTAAAGCCGGACTCCCCCGAATAGAAGCCGGCGATGAGCCCGGCCGCGGTTCCTGAGACGGCACCGACTACTACGGCGGCGAAGCCAATGCCGAGAGAGATGCGGGAGCCGTGCAGGACGCGGCTCAGCACGTCCCTGCCAAGGTCGTCGCTGCCCATTATGTACGTGCGCCCACTTCTCTCGAGGGGGGTGAGGCTGGGCGGCTTCAGCACGTCGGTCAGCTCCTGGTCCAGGGGGTCGTAGGGCGATACCACGTCCGCCAATATGGCTCCGAGAGAGAACAGGATGAGCATGGCTATGCCGAACCACGCCATGAACCGGATTCTCAGTCGTTTTATCTTCTCAATCAGACTGAGATTCGCGTTTCGTCGCAGTGGCGCTGCCGAAATGCCTGTGTCCTGCATAATCCTTTGGCGCTGCTAGCCGTACCTTATCCTGGGATCCAGAAATCCGTAAATCATGTCGACGACGAGGTTCACGAAAACGAAGATGGAGGCGATAACGATGATCGCGGCCTGCACGACGGCGAAGTCCCGCTTCTGGATGGCCTCGATCGCCTCCCGGCCGAGTCCGGGCCAGGCAAACACCGTCTCGGTGATGACCGCCCCGGCAAGGAAGAACCCGGTCTGAATGCCAACTATAGTCACCACCGGAATGGCGGCGTTCTTCACCGCGTGGCTGAGCAGAACGGCGCTCTCATGCAGGCCCTTGGCCCTCGCCGTGCGTATGTAGTCCTGCCTGAGCACCTCCAGCATCGCCGAGCGCGTGATGCGGGCGATGATCGCCATCGGGAGAAAGGCAAGGACTATCGCCGGCAGAACGAGGTGTTTCAAACCGTCGAGCGTGTGAAAGCTGAAGCTGAGCAGCTCGACGCCAAAGAACGCGGTGGCGTCTCCGCGTCCGTGCGTGGGGAACCAGCCGAGCTGCACGGAGAAGACCAGGATCATGATGATTCCCATCCAGAAGCTGGGCCATGCCTGGCCCAGCACGGCGATCGACATCACCGCCTGGTCGGATTTCGAGCCCCTCCTGACGGCGGCGAAGATCCCGGCTGGAATGGCGAGAACTATAGTGATGATGAACGAGGCCACCGCCAGCTCCAGGGTTGCCGGCAGCCGCGCGCTGACGAGCGATAGCGCGGACTGATGCCTCCAGATCGAGTTGCCCCAGTCGCCCTGGAGGATGTTCCACCAGAAGTCGCCGAACTGGACGATCAGAGGACGGTCCAGGCCAAGCTGCTTGCGAATCACCTCTTCCTGGCCGGGCTCCACGCGCTCGCCGAGCATCATCCCCACAACATCCCCCGATAGGCGGGTCGTAAAGAAGACGATTGAAGAAATAACTATGAGGACGACAAAGGCGCGAGGTATGCGTCTTGCAAGGAACCTGCCCACGTGGACCTACACCTCACTTCCCGGCCGTTAGGCTGGCCTGATCGACGCCGTTGGCCACTCGTCCAACGGCCTGTCGACTTCTACGCGCGCATTCTTCAGTAACTCGTGAAAATCACCGCCTGTTGTGTTCGGTCACCAGACCTGCGAAATCTCAAACTAGCGCTTCTTGAACAGCCAGATGTCCGTCGCCGACATGTGCCACTGTCGTGGTGAGAGCATCGAGTCACCTCCCTTGAAGCGAAAGGGGAAACCACACGGCGATTGGTGTGACGGCTCAAAGTTCAAACGAACCAGTTTCTTGTGGGTGGTAAGATAGTGATTAGCTTAGGGGTTGTCAACTCATTGAGACTTATGGGACTCCCGCCACCCACAAATTCTGGAGGAAGCAGATGGATTCAATGCGATTAGTTCGCATAGGGTTGGAAGAGTACTACGAGGAACTGACGAGGGCGCTCGATGGCCTTACGCCGGAGGAGCGCCGCTTCCAGCCCGGCCCCGAGTCGCACCAAATCGACTTCGCCGTCTGGCACATGGCCAGGGTGGAGCAGGCGCAGCACACCGGCCAAGTCGCGTACCTGAGGGGCCTGCAGCGCGGTCTGGACGCCTAGCCCTCTTCGGCCTCCACGCGCAGGTCGGGCAGCCAGCGCAGCCAAGACGGCAGATACCAGTTCCCCCTGCCGAGCACCTCCATGCTGGCCGGCACCAGCACCGAACGCACCAGCGTCGCGTCCAGCAGTACGGCCACGGCGAGGCCGAATCCCATGAGCTGGTTGACTATGAGGTCGCCGGTGGCGAAGGCTCCGAACACCACGACCATGATCAGCGCGGCGCCGGTGATGATTCCCGCCGTGGAGCGCAGTCCGTAGGCCACCGCCTCCGCGTTGTTGCCGGTTTCGTCGTAGCGCTCCCTGATGCGGCTGAGCAGGAACACGTGGTAGTCCATGGAAAGCCCGAACAGAATGGTGAACAGGAACAGCGGCAGCCAGGCGTCGATGACCACCGCTCGGTCAAATCCGAACAGGTCGGTTCCAACGCCCTTCTGGAACACCAGCACCAGCAGGCCGTAAGTGGCGCCCACCGAGAGCAGGTTCATGATAATGGCCTTGATGGGAATCACGATCGAGCGGAAGACCATCATCAGTATGATGAAGCTCAGCCCCAGTACGAACGCGAATACGATGGGGGTGTAGGTGTCCACGATGCCGTAGAAGTCGGCGCTCTCGGCGGTCAGCCCGCCGACGTAGACCTGGGCGGGCACCCCGTCGAAGGCCGCCGGTATGAGCTCGTCCCGGAGCGTTTCCATGTGGACTACCGCCGCTCGGCTGGTCGACTCGCCCGGGAACGGCAACGTCAGCAGCGCGAGATCGAGCTGGTCGTTGGCTTGCAGCGCCGGGGGAATGGGAAAGTCCTGCGAGGCGACGATGGAGGCTTCGAGCTTCGCTACCGCCTCCTGCACGCGGGGGTCGCTCAGGTCGCCGTCGATGACTATCTCGGCGGGGCTGAGAATGCCGGCAGGGTTGACCTCCCCAACGGAAAACTCCTCTTTGAGGACTATGAAGGCCTCCTTAGTCTCGGAGGCGTCCGGGAAGGTGTTGACGTCGTTCAGGCCGGTCTTGATGCCGTCGATGCCGAAGATGCCGATGTTGAAGTAGAAGAGCGTCACCAGAACCATGGGCACGCCGACGACCAGAATGCTAACCACCGGGCGCCGCGTCACCGCGCGTGTGATGGCCTCCCAGAAGCCCTGCTCGGTCTCCTCGGGGCTCTTGAGCGAGAATTTCGACAGGAAGGGAATGGTCAGGAAGTCTACCCGCGGGCCCAGAAGCGCCAGCACCGCCGGCAGCAGCGTCAGCGTGGCCGCGAGCGACGCTATCACCACCAGTATCGCGCCCAGGGCGAGGGACTGGTAGAAGGACGCCGGGACTATGAACAGCCCCACCAGCGCCAGCACCACCGTCGCGCCGCTGAAGAACACCGTGCGCCCGGCAGTGTTGCCGGTCCTGGCGACGGCCTCCTTGGGGTCGTATCCGTGCTTCAGCTCCTCCTTGAACCTGGAGACGATGAGCAGCGAGTAGTCGATGCCCACCGCCAGCCCGATCATAACCACCATCATGGTGACGAAGAAGAGCAACTGGCCGAACTGGCCGACCACCGCGACCGCCGCCAAGGCGACGATGATGGCCACAATAGCCAGTCCCAGCGGCAGCATGGTGGCCACCACCGCGCCGAAGAGCACAAGCAGCACCAACAGCGCCACCGGCACTCCGAAACGCTCGCCCCTCTCCAGGTCGTGGGTGGCCAGTTCGTTGTTCTCGTAGGCGACGCTGGCGTCCCCGCCGATAAGAACCCGGAAGCCGTCCCGGCCGTTCTCCTCCTCCACGATGCTCATGACGTCGGCGACGTTTCCGGTGGCCTCTTGGATGTCCCCCGCGAGCGTGTAGTGGAGCAGCACCGTGTTGGCCTTGGCCGAGACCAGGATGGGCAACAGCCGTTGCAGCACCTCCGGGCCCAGCTGCGACGCGGGATCGATGGCCTGGTAGTAGTGGAATAGGGGCTGGCCGTCTATGCCGCCCGCAATCGTGCCGGGGCCGAGGGCCACGATCCGCTCGTGGACAGCCTCAACCCTGGCGCGGAACACGGGGTCGTCGACAGTGAGTGTCGGCGACTGCACGATGACTATCTCTGCCGACTTGGCCGGCCCCCGCAGTCGCTCCTCCAGCAGCGCGTCCGCTCGCTGGGACTCGTACGCGCCGGACAGCCGCAGGTCGGTGGTAGTAGCGGCCCCCAGCAGTTGGCCGATGACGGCGGCGGCAACCGCCAGCAGCACGATCCATACGGCAATCGTCAGCCAGGGTCTGCGGGCCCCCAGGCGGGCCAGTCTCTCAGTCAATCTGAAACCTCAGCAGTGCGCAGTGCGGTGTAGGGCTTAGGGACGGGCGTAGTGGAATTTAGCAGAGCTACCGTGGCATATCAAATGCGCGGCGCCGAGTGACGTTGGGCGGCGACGCAGCCCCAACTGACGACGCAGGGGACTCCGCAATGTACTCGGCGATGGCCGCGAGAAAGCGATCGCCGAACTTATCCGCCTTCGCCTTGCCCACCCCCCTGACCGCGAGCAGTGATTCGCGGTCGCGAGGCAGACTCACCGCCATATCGCGAAGCGCAGCGTCGTTGAAGACCACGAACGCGGGAACGTCGAGCGAGTCGGCGATATCCCTGCGGAGGAGGCGAAGCTTCTCGAACAGGCCTGCATCGGGCTGGTGATCCGCGCCATCCCCACCGGACGCGGCGTCGACTCGCCGGACCAGCTCTATCGTCTCGCGGTTGCTGAGAAACTCCCTGCCAATTCGGGTGACGGACAGCGTGGGGAACTCACCCATCGCCCGATCTACGAGGCCCTTTGCGATTAGCTGATCCACTACGTCGATCAGTTCGTCCCTGGAGACGCCGCGCGCGATGCCGTGGACGGACAGCTTGTCGTGACCGAAGTCGAGCACGCGCCTTGCGCGGCTGCCGCGAAGAACAGCCACGACGTGGGCGGCGCCGAACCGCTCGCCGGTGCGGATGATCGCCGAGAGCACCTTCTGGGCTATCACCGTGCCGTCGTAGGTGTTGACCGGGACCGGCGGCGCTGACGCGGCCAGGCACACGTCGCATCCACCGCAGTTGTCCGGTTCCCAGTCTTCGCCGAAGTAGCCCAGCAGGTACTCGCGGCGGCAGGACTTCCGCGCGCCGTACTCGACCATTTGGGCGAGCCTCTCTTTCGCGCCCGACCGCTCGGTGGGGTCCTCGATCTGGTCGATGAAGTAGTCCTGCTTCATCTTGTCCGCGAGCGTGAAGAACAGCACGCACTCGCTGGGCAGGCCGTCGCGTCCGGCGCGGCCCGTCTCCTGGTAGTAGCCCTCGATTGTCTTGGGGAGGTCGTAGTGGACTACGAGCCTTATGTTCGGTTTGTCCACGCCCATGCCAAAGGCAATAGTCGCGACGATGATGGGCACGTCGCCGCTGATGAAGCGCTCCTGGGTCTGGTGGCGCACGTCGTCCTCTAGCCCGGCGTGGTAGGGCAGCGCCCTGAACCCCCTGCCGGACAGCCGCGACGCCAGCCCCTCCGTATCCTTGCGAGAGAAGCGGTAGATGATGGCGGAGCCATCCCGGACCTCTCGCAGCAGCGCTACAAGCCGCTCGAAACTCCGACGTTTGGGCAGCACCCTGTAGGTGAGGTTCGGACGGTTGAAGCTGGAGATAAACCGCTCGGCCTCGGGCATCTTCAACTGACGGAGTATGTCCTCGCGCACCCGCTCGGTGGCTGTAGCGGTCAGCGCTATCACCGGCGTGTTGGGGAACTGCGTTCGCAGTGCCTGGAGATTTCGGTAGTCTGGCCGAAAGTCGTGGCCCCATTCGGAGATGCAGTGTGCCTCGTCGATGGCGATGAGGCTCAGCTTCACGGCGTGCAGAAAGTCGCTGAACTGCTGGAGCACGAGCCGCTCCGGCGCGACGTAGAGGATGTCCAGGCGGCCGTGGTAGGCGTCCAACTGGACGTCCCTGACCTCGGCCTGGCTCATCGTGCTGTTGATGAAGGCGGCCCTGACGCCCCTGGATCTGAGCGCGTCCACCTGGTCCTTCATCAGGGCTATCAGCGGCGATACCACCAGCGTCAGCCCGTCGAGGATGACCGCCGGAAGCTGGTAGCAGACGGACTTGCCGCCTCCCGTCGGCATGAGAACGAGCGAGTCGCGTCCGGCGAGCACGTTCCGTACGACTTCCTCCTGCAGCGGGAGGAACCCGTCGTGGCCAAAGCGTTGCTTCAGCACACTCAGCAGGTCGGAATCGTCGGCAACGCCTTCAGGCATCGACCAACGTTCCTTGAAGCGTAGGAGTGTGTTCACCGTCACGCATATTCGTAGACCTGCATGGTAATAGACTTCATCGCCGGCGATTGGCCGTGTACCAGCAGGCGAACCTTCTCAGCAGCCTCGCGGCTGAATGTACGCTCACCGCATCGCGAACATACCGTGGACGGCACGCCGCCAACCAGTACATACCGACCGTCAACTTTGAAGACCTCTTCCACGAACTCGGCACGGCAATCGTCTGCCACACACACAACACAGGTGAAATCCATCTGAACGCTCCCCGCTGTGCATAGATGAAGTTAGCGTGACTAATCACCCATCACCACCTTACACCATCTCAGCTACTCCTGCCCGGTCGCCGCGCGTGTTGGCCCGCCCGCGCCCGGTGGTGTACAATTCCCCGCGGTGTAGATTCCGCCGGTTCGGCGTTCGGGGTGCTCCAATCGACCAGCAACTGGTACTAGACGCGGCCACACTTACGGGCATCGGAATGGCCACGGCGTTCGGCCTGCTGATCGTGCTGGTGCTCGCCGTCCTGGCGGTCAGGCTGGTCGACAATGTGCCGTTCCAGCGCGGCGTCGCGGCGCCCGACGTGCCCACGCCGGACGAGGACGAGTCGCGGGACAAGGCGCTTGCCGCAGCGATAGCGGTCGCGACGCTCGCATCCCGCCACAGGCCGATAGTGCGCCGCGAGGACGGGGCCTGATCGTGCCGCGGCGCAGACTACGTGGGCAGCTGAGAGTACGCATTTGACCGAGTTCCTGGACTTCATCGGCTCGACGGGCATCGCGAACTTCGACTGGCGCAACGGGGTAATGCTCCTCGTCGCCTTCCTCTTCATCTATCTCGCAATCACCCGCGACATGGAGCCGTACGAGCTGATACCCATCGGTCTGGGCATCATAGTGGCGAATCTGCCCCTCACCGGCCTGATGGAGTTGCCCAGTCCAGATTCCGGGTTCCAGGACTCGGGCGTGTTCGGCGTCATTTTCCACTACGGGCTGTCGTTCTGGAACCTGCTGCCGCCCATCATCTTCCTCGGCCTTGGCGCGATGACCGACTTCGGCCCGATCATCTCCAATCCCAAGACGCTGCTGTTGGGCGCGGCGGCCCAGGTGGGCATTTTCGTCGCCTTCTGGGGCGCGCTCGCCGCGGACCTGATTCCCGGGCTGTCGTTCACGCTGAAGGAGGCGGCCGCTATCGGCATCATCGGCGGCGCCGACGGCCCCACCACCATCTTCCTGTCCGCCAAGCTGGCCCCCGAGCTTCTGGGCATCACGGCGGTGATAGCCTACTCGTACATGGCCACCATAGCGTTCATACAGCCGCCGATCATGCGGCTGCTCACCACCCGCAAGGAGCGCGAGATCGTGATGCCGCCTCCCCGCGAGGTGTCGCGCCGGGAAAAGCTCATATTCCCGCTGGCGGCCATGATCATTATCATCCTGGTGGTGCCGCGCGCCGCCCCGCTCATCGCGATGTTCATGATCGGCAACATGTTCCGCGAGAGCGGCGTGGTGCCCAGGCTCACCAACGCCGCCTCCAACGAGCTTCTCAACATCGCCACCATCTTCCTGATGATAACCGTGGGCACGCAGCTCTCGGCGGAGCGCGTGTTCAACCTGGAGACTCTGGCGATTCTGGGGCTGGGACTGGTGGCGTTCGCGTGCGGGACCGCGGGGGGGTTGCTGTTCGCCAAGCTGATGAACCTGTTCCTGAGAGAGAAGATCAATCCGCTGATCGGGTCCGCGGGTGTTTCGGCGGTGCCCATGGCGGCACGGATGACTCACCACGTGGGTCAGGAAACGAACCGGAGGAACTACCTGTTGCAGCACGCGATGGGGCCGAACGTGGCGGGTGTAATCGGCTCCGCCGTGGTGGCGGGCGTGTTCATATCGCTGGTGTAAGCGCGTATGCCTCAGACGCTCAGAGTGAAGGTAAAAGGCAAGTGGTACACGGTCGAGGTGGGCAGCCTCCTCGAGCGGCCCGTGCGCGCGGTGGTGGACGGCGAGCCGTTCGACATAGACATCGAGACGACACCGCCTGCGGTGGTCGCAGACACACCTGACACCGCCGAATCCGCCCCGGAGCCTGAGCCGACCGGCCGCCCCGACAACCCTCCAATCGAGATCACCCGCCTTCCCACGCCCATCAGAGAGTTTCGCTCGCCAATGCCCGGCGTCATAATCTCGATAGACGTGAAGGAAGGCGACGAGGTGATAGTCGGCGACCAGATATGCGTGCTGGAGTCGATGAAGATGCGGCAGGTGCTGCGCGCCGACTGGTCCGGCGTGGTGCGCCAGATCCACGTAACCCCGGGCCAGCAGGTGATGGACGGCAACCTCATCGCCGAACTGGAGTAGCGGCCCGCCGGGAGGCAACGACATGAGCAATTCCCGAACCTGGGCCATCAAGGCCGCCCGTCTCTTCGACGGCACCGGCGCCCCACCAATCGAGGACGCGGTCGCCGTAATCGAGGGCGAACGCGTAGCGGCAGCCGGAAGAGCGTCCGAGGTGCCGATTCCCGCCGGCGCAGAGGTGGTCGACGCTGGCGACGCCACACTGCTGCCCGGCCTGATCGACGCCCACGTCCACATGCTCCACACCGGCTCCGCGTCCAGCGGCGTGGACTCCCGCGCCATGAACGACAGGCAGCTACTGCTGGTGGGCGCCCGCAACTCGCTGGCGGCGCTGAGGAGCGGCCTGACGACCGTGCGCGACTGCGGCGACCACGACTACATGACGCTGACGCTGCGCGACTCCATCGCCGACGGCGCGCTGCCGGGGCCGCGTATGCTATGCTCGGGCCCGGTCATCACCTCCACGGCGGGGCAGCTGTGGTGGTCCGGCATCGAGTGCGACACGCCGGACGAGCTTCGCCGCGCTGTGCGGACGCTGGCCAAGAACGGCGTGGACTTCATCAAGCTGATGGGATCGGGAGGCAACGCCACGCCCGGCTCCAACCCCGAGGTGTCCCAGTACGACGCCGAAGGCTACCACGCCGTCGCCGAGGACGCCCACCGGCTCGGCAAGCGGGTAGCGGTCCACGTTCACGGCGTGGACGCCATACGCTACGCGGTGGACGCCGGCATGGACACGCTCGAGCACGCCCCCTTCCGCGCCAACGGCGGCATCGAGTACGACCCGCAGCTTGCCGAGGACATCCGACGCAAGGGCATCATCGTCAGCATCGCCATGCCCGCCACCTGGTACAGGCTGCGCGCCGAGGACATGCGAGACGTGCGGGCGCATCCCGGCCACCTGTGGGATAGCCGGCCCCAAAGCATCCGCGCCATGTACGAGGCTGGCGTCAAGCTGGTGGTGAGCAGCGACCAGGGGTCCACCGGCACCGCCATAGATGAGCTTCACCTGCTCATGTCCTACCTCGTGGACCGCGTCGGGATGTCGCCGGGGTCCGTGGTCCACGGCGCGACCGGCCTCGCGGCGGAGGCGCTCGGCATCGAGGCCGACCTCGGCACCATACAGCCCGGCAAGCTCGCCGACCTGGCCCTGGTCGACGGCAACCCCTTCGCCGACATGTCCGCAATAGCCCGCGTCAGCACCGTCGTCAAAGCCGGCCACATCGTCGTACGTAACGGCGCGGTGGTAGTGTAGGCCGGCGTGACCTTATCAGAGTCCCTTCCCCGTTCTAGGTAAGCACCAAGAGTCCCTTCCCCCTCGCAGGGGGAAGGTTAGGATGGGGGTGACGACGCAGGCACAACCCTTGAACTAGCCATGAACTACTCCTGTCAGGACCGGAGCAGTAAGTACTCCCCCGCGCCTACCGTAGTCGCTGGAGTCTGGAGTGCTTCCTCCGACCATGTCTTTGACGCGGGGGAGGTCGTGTACGAACCGAAGTGGGCCACTGGCTGGAAAGCCATAGGGTGCATGCAGCATGAAACAGCGTTAACCACCAGCCTATATGTGGAAACGCAGCCAAGTTAAACAGTGTTACCGAGGCTATTGGTCGACTAGCGTAGACAACGAGGATCAGGCCCACTAGGACAACCGCAACCCCCAAGAGTGTGAGCGCCTTGTCCTTGAACAGAAAAGCCGTGGAATGAAGCACGAGCCCAATCATCATGGCTGAAGCGGACAACGCACCAATCAATACCAGCGCTGTCCCCGCAGCGTTCCACAGGTCGCGGTCAAGTCCCTGAAACGCGACGTATCTCACGATTTCGATAGAGGTCTGCCCTCCGCCAGCCTCAAACGAGACTAATGGAGCAAAACCAGCAATCAGCCAGCCCACAACGGGTACGGCGAACCTTGAGTAAGTGTCATCGACACGCCTCGCATAGCGCGTAGCCAGTGTTAGTGCAGAGAGTGCGCTATCTCTCAGGGAGGGAGGAAGTGCCAAACGCATGATTCACTAGCTTTATCTTCCCGACAGTTCCGCACTGAAGACCTGGCTCGACAGACTCCGGGCTAGTTCATCCGATTCTTGGCGGAATCCACTCAAGGACTCATGGAGAGTCTTAACCGAACTTGGAATTGCACTTATCTCGCTAAAGTCGGCAAGCATGCTGACCGTGAGTTGTTGCTTCTCTATGACGACGTTCATATCGTCTAGGTCTTGGCGCATCATCTGAGCTTGGGTGAGGATCCACTGCGCATCCGCCATCCACCTCGAGTAGGCCTCTCGTTCCTCATTGTCTCTTTTTTGCAACGCCGCACGCAGCGTAGGGTCGTTGGTACTCTCAGTGAGATCGGTCTGTTGCTGGAAGTACTCGTGAAGCCGGTCTTCCGTTGCTTTGAAACGATGCTCGAACTTGACAATGTCATCGATGGCGGCGGCATACTTCGGCCCCCAGCGGCTCATCAAGTCCTCGATACGGCGAACATACCAAGTATCTGCCTCGTGTACGCTGGGGATGGCGCCAGCAGTCTGAGATGAGGTGTCGGATACGTCGATAACCGCATCCTCTATTAGAGTAGTCACTGAGCCCGTGGAATCAGCCATATCCGTAGCTTGTTCAACGGTCAACTCAATGCCTTCCGCTGCCCGAACACCTCTGTTCGCATCGACATTCCGCGCGCCATGCACAGACACGACGTAACCCAGAGCCAAGACTAAGGCGACGCAGATGCTCATCTTCACAATTCGGGCCGTAGCAGGGTTCGCCATTCGAGCCGCGATAGGGTTCATCTGAGTCGCTCCGTGAAGTGGTAACGATCTTGGGAGAGTAGCGATTGGGTTTAACTAAGTTTGCTGCCCAGTCCTCTCAAAGAGATCACTTCCGCACTGTTGGCAACCGCCTCTCTCTTTGAATCGGCGGAACGACATTCGGTTGCCACAACTCCCGCACATGACGATTTCTCTGTTGCGACGGTCCTGTCGCAAGTAGTACAGGGCAACCGGTACGCCTATCAAAATCACGACCAAGATCACTAGGAATTCCATAGCTGCACTCCTCGCATCAGTCTTATGAGGCCATTCACGAGACTAGCGTACTAGACTTATAGTCTATGGACGCATAGTCTAAGTGTTGTTAGCGTCGCAGTCAAGTGGACGCTTATCAAGCTGCGTTTGGCCGACATATACGCTACATGCGGACGCAACGGGGTTTCACTCAAGAAGAGGTGGCTCATCGTGCCGGTCTGCACGTGACCTACCTTTCAGGCATTGAGAGGGGCCTGCGAAATCTGTCGCTGAAGAATATACGCGCCATTGCCAAAGCCATGGACGTCAATACTGCTGATCTATTCGCGTTTGAATTGGACTACACCGTGAAGGAGTGAGCATCACAGACGGACTTGTAAGTGAAGTCTCCTGTCTCAAACCTTCCCATCCGCGTAACCCAAACGCCACACCCATTCTCATCAGTGCGCAATCCCTTCCCATCCGTGTCACGAAAATTCCCACTCCCAGGCCCACTCCCGCGATCTTATGTCAAGTAGCCCCGCCTTTCGCCAATAAATCCGCGCATTCGCCCCGGCCTGGCGGCACGTCCCTGGCCCTTCCATTCCGAGCGTAGCCGAGGAATCTGCGGCGCCTACCCGCGCCTGTGGCCCTGACCACGGTCTTGATTCTACAGCACGCACGTGCTACTTTCTACCTGGCAGACGCCGTGCCAGCCAATTGGCGGTGTCAGAAAGGCCGAATCCGGCCCAGGGCCACCATCGCGATGCTGCCACATTCTGCGCCAAACCTGACACCGATGAGACACGAATGAACACAAAGAGGACGGCCCGCCCAGCTACGAATTGGGCAGAATGAAGCAGAACAGGACAGATTATTCGGAGAGCCTCGCCCAAAGGCGCAATCCGCCAGCCGTCGCGCATGAGTGTGATATAGTTATGCCCATTGCGCGCGGGCGCTTCTCATCCTGTGGTACGGCGGTGGCAAGCCCATGGCAGTGCTAGGCGCTATCAAACCCCTTCTGACGTCGAGGCGGCAGCGGGAGGTTCTGGTGGCGGTCACGGCGGCCTATATGCTGGTGCAGTTGTCCAGCATGCCCGTCGCGCTTTCGCTGCCCACTCTCGCGGGCGAGTTCGACGCCAGTTTCGACGACACCGCCTGGATCGTGACCGTGTACCTGCTCATGCTGGGCAGCTTCGTGCTGCTCGGCGCCCGTATGGGCGACCGCTTCGGCCACGAGCGCGTGTTCGCGCTGGGCATAGTAGCCTCGCTCGTCGGCTCCCTCATGATCGCGGTGTCCAACGAGCTCTGGCAGATCGTTGGTTGGCGCGGCGTCACCGGCTTCGGCTCGGCGATGATCATGGGCAACGCCAATGCCATCCTCGCCGTCACCTACCCGGAGAATCTGCGGGGCCGCGCGTTCGCCATGCCCATCGTGGGCGCGAGATTCGCGACGCTGCTCGGCATGTTCCTGTTCGCCGCCTTCCTCCAGTTCTTCACCTGGAGGCTGGTGTTCCTGACCTTCCTGCCCATGGGGATTATCGCCGCTGCGGCGGCCATCCCGATGATTCGCTCCAGCCGCGCGCCGACGCCGGAGGAGCGCGAGGCCGCCGCGCCTGGCGGCATAGACTGGCTTGGCGGCATCCTGCTGGTCGTCACCGCTGCGGTGCTGGTGCTGTCCGGCAGCCATCTGCACGCCGGCGAGGAGTCGTTCACGTCCCCGGACGGACTGAGCTACCACCTGCCGATGCACGGCCTCTTCCTGGCGCTGCTGGCGGCGTTCGTGCTGGTGGAGTGGAAGCTCGCCAGGTCGCCCATCGTGGAATTGCGCCACTTCCGAGAGAAGTACTTCTCGATGGCGCTAATCTCCAACACCACCTTCCACTTCTCCATGCTCGCCACCATGACGCTGGTGCCCATACTGGTGGAGGAAGGCTTCGGCCAGGACCCAATTGTGGTGCCGTTCGTGCTGCTGCCCAACCAGGTGATGGGCGTGTTCGTGTCGATGTTCGCGGGTTGGGTGTACGACCGGTACAACCCCAAGCTGCTGCGGCCCACCGCCATGCTGATGATAGCCGGCGGGTTCCTGGTGCTGGGGCTGTTCGCCCGAAGCGTCGAACTGTGGATGATTCCGATCCTTATGATACCCATTTCAGTGGGGTCGTCTATCTTCAACCCCATCAACAACGCCACGGTGATGAGCTCGCTGCCGCTGCGGCATCGCGGGATCGCGTCCGGTATGCTTGAGACGACCCGCGAGATGGGCCACGCGTTCGGCGGCACGGTGTCGGCGACGGCGCTTGCGATGGTGCTTCCGGCGGGCATCGCGCACCTGACGAGCGAGCAGGCCAGCGCGCACTACTTCGAGGGGTTCGTGTTCTCCTGCCTGCTGGTGGTGTTCGTGATGGTCGCGGGAGGACTGGTCGCCTACTTCCACAAGTCCGTAAGGGAGCAGCCGCCGCCACCGCAGGCACGGCCGTCCTACGGCTCCGCAGGCGCGGACGACTAAGCCGTTTGGTCCTCCTCTCCCTCGATGGGAGAGGATAGAGGTGAGGGTGAAAGGGAGCAGCAGCTATGAGTCTATCCGACGTAAAGGCGCTCACGTTCGACGTGTTCGGGACCGTCGTCGACTGGCGCGGCAGCCTGATCCGGCAGTGCGAGGAGCTTGGCCGCGACAAGGGCTACAAGGTCGATTGGGCGGCGTTCGCGGACAGGTGGCGCGGCGGCTACGGGCCGTCGATGGACCGCGTTCGCAAGGGCGAGCTGCCGTGGACGCGGATCGACGACCTCCACCGCATGATCCTGGACGAACTGCTGGTGGAGTTCGGAGTCTGCGGGTTGACGGAGGACGAAAAGCGTGATCTGAACAAGGTGTGGCACAGGCTGACGCCGTGGGCCGACTCCGTGGAGGGCCTTTCGCGGCTCAAGCAGGGCTACGTCATCGCCACGCTCTCCAACGGCAACGTGGCGCTGCTCACCAACATGGCCAAGTACGGCGGGCTGCCCTGGGACTGCATTCTGTCCGCCGAGCTGATGAAGCACTACAAGCCGGACCCCGAGAGCTATCTGGGCGCGGCCTACCTGCTGGGGCTTGAGCCGCACGAGGTAATGATGGTGGCCGCCCACAAGGGCGATCTCCGCGCCGCGCAGAAGGTGGGCCTCCGGGCCGCCTTCGTGCCCAGGCCCGGCGAGTGGGGACCGGACCGCGAGATCGATTGCACGCCGGAAGCCGACTTCGACGTGAACGCATCGGACTTCAACGACCTGGCGCAGAAGCTGGGACTGTAGGTACTAGACAAGGAGAACGTCAAATGGGAAGACTGGATGACAAGGTTGTAGTGGTGACAGGCGCGAGCCGAGGAATCGGCGCCGAGATCGCCAGGGTGTTCGCGGCGGAGGGTGGAAAGGTTGTTTGCGCGGCGCGGACGCTGCGGGAGGGCGACCATCCGCTGGAAGGGTCGCTGGACACCACGGTCGCCCAGATCCGGGAGTCCGGCGGCGAGGCTACTCCCTCGACCGTCAACATCTCGCTGCCCGAGGACTGCGAGCGGCTGATGCAGGAAGCGCGGGACGCCTACGGCCCGGTGGACGTGCTGGTGAACAACGCGGCGCTGACGTACTTCATCCCGATCAAAGACTATCCGCTGAGGCGCTGGATGCGCTCGTGGGCGGTCAACTTCCACGCGCCGTTCATCCTGAGTCAGCTCGCGCTGCAGGACATGATCCCGCGCGGCTCCGGGAGCATCGTGAACATCTCGTCCGGCGCGGCCATCGGCCCCGGTCGCGGCCCCTATCCCGACGCGCCGGCCAACAGCGGCGGCACCTGCTACGGGGCCGAGAAGGCGGCGCTGGAGCGGTTCACGCAGGGCCTGGCACAGGAGGTGTACCAGTACGGCATATCGGTGACTTGCGTGTCGCCTTCGCAGGTTGTGCCGACGCCGGGGACAGTGTTCCACAACCTGGTGAGCGGAATGGACGACCCACGGGGCGAGCCGGCGGAACTGATGGCGCAGTCGTCGCTGCTGCTGGCCAGCGAGCCGCTGGAGAAGGTGACAGGCCGCGTGACGTACAGCCAGCAGATACTCAAGGAGTTCGGCTGGATCGAGGACGCCAAGGGCACCGGCGTGGACCCGGCGAGGCCGGGGAGCGGGTACAGCCTGGTGTAGTGTCCAGCAACGGACGGCGCCATAGCCGACAGGGGTAAGAACATGGACCTGGTCATCATCAACGGCAACGTGCATACGATGGACTACCGCGACACGCTGGCGCAGGCGGTGGCCATCCGCGGCGGGCTAATCGTAGCGGTCGGCTCGAACGCGGACGTGGAGGAGTATCGAAGGCCGGGGGTGCCGGTGATCGACGCGTCGGGGCAGACGGTGCTGCCGGGATTCATCGAGCCGCACGACCACCTCGCGGCGCAGCCCGCCTGGAAGCTGTCGGTGGACTTGACCACGGACCCGACGATGACCATCCAGGACGTCGTGGAGAAGGTGCGCGAGCGCGCCGCCAACACGCCGCGGGGAGAGTGGGTGCGCGGCATCGGCTACGACCAGACTTTCGTGGCAGATATGCGCCACCTGACCAAGCACGACCTGGACGCGGCGACGTCCGATCACCCGGTGTTCATCTCGCACGTGTCCGGCCACCTGGCCTACGTGAACAGCATGGCCATGGAGCTGGCAGGAATACACTCGGAGCGGGAGGATCCGCCCGGCGGGCGATTCTACCGGTTCGAGGGAACCGCCGAGCCGAACGGGGTGCTGGCCGAGTTGCCGGCGCAGGCGCCGGTGATCGAGCGGGTCCCGCCGTACTCGCAGGACATGCTGGTGGAGGCGTTCGCGGAGGCGCAGCTGGACAACCTGCGCGTTGGGGTGACGTCGGTGCACGACGCGGCGGTCGCCAACTTCTTCGGCGGCGGATACGACCTGTACAATCGGGTGAAAGACCTGGGGCAGCTCAAGCTGCGAGTCAACATGTTCATCCTGTACGAGGCGCTCAGGGAGATGGACTACTCGGTGAAGACCGGGGACGGCGACGAGTGGCTGCGCGTGGCGGGGTGCAAGATAGTGTCGGATGGCTCGATACAGGGCATCACGGGCGCGCTACGCTCTGGCTACTGGTGCGACCTCAACGAGAAGGCGTGGACCATCTATCCGCAGGATGAGCTGAACGAGATGGTGTTCGACCTTCACCGGCGGGGCTACCAGGTGATTACGCACGCGAACGGCGACGCGGCTATCGACTCGATACTGGACGCCTACGAAAACGCGCTTACCAGGCTTCCGCGCCCCAACCAACGATTCCGCATCGAACACTGCCAGATGTGCTGGCCCGACCACATCAACCGCATGAGGCGGCTGAACGTGATCCCCAACTACTTCGCGAGCCACGTTTTCTACTGGGGTGACAGGCACCGGGACATCTACCTGGGACCGGACCGGGGGCCGCACATCAGCCCGGTGGGCGCGGCCATTCGCGCGGGGCTGAGGCCCTTGCTCCACAACGACACGCCTGTCACGCCGGTCAACCCGCTGATGTGCGTTCAGAGCGCGGTCAGCCGCATGACCCGGGACGGGGACGTCCTGATGCCGGAGCTGATGGCCCCGGTGCAGGAGGCGCTGCGCGCGGTGGGGAGCAACGCGGCTTACGGCGCGTACGAAGAAGACAGCAAGGGCTCCCTGGAGGTTGGCAAGCTGGGCGACGTGGTGGTGCTGGAAGAGGACCCGTTCGTGGAGGCCGGGCACACGCTGAGCCAGATCCAGGTGGCGGGCACAATCGTGGGCGGTCGGTTGATGTACGACACCGACAGCCTCTCGGTCGGGTAGAGGCCGTATCGGTTCCCCATTCGGCCGGAGGGCGCATGTCTGATTTCACCCTGAACATTGGCAATGTCGAGATTGTGGCCCTCTCCGACATGAACCTCGCGTTCCCGACGCCGCTCCCGGACTTGTTCCCAGGAACCGGCGACAAGGACTGGGAGCCGTACAGGGAGCGCTACGCCGACACGTTCGATGGCGACCACGTGCTTATCGAGATAGGGTGCTATCTCGTGCGGTCCGAGGGCCGGACGATTCTGATCGACACTGGCTACGGGGAGGGCCCCATCGAGTCGATTGGCGGACGCCGGGGTGAGTTGATGGACGATCTCGCTGCCAAAGGCGTCAGCACTGAGGATATCAATACCGTCTTCATTTCGCACCTGCATTCGGACCACGTGGGCTGGAACGTCGTCGAGAGAGACGGCAAACTCGTCCCGGCCTTTCCCAACGCGCGGTACGTGGCGCACCAGGCCGACCTCGACCACTTCCGCAGACCGGAAGTGCAGGACGCTCTGCCATTCCCGTTTATGGACCGATGCGTGGAGTCAATCGTCGAGTTGGGCCTATTCGACGCGCTGACCGAGGATACGGACCTCACGCCGGAGGTGAGGGCGGTGCACACGCCCGGGCATACGCCGGGCCACATGAGCGTGCTGGTGCGTTCACAGGGCGAGTCCGCACTGATCCAGGGGGACGTGCTTGTGCACCCGGCGCAGGTGACCGAGGACGACTGGAACTGCATCTTCGACTACGACTGGCCGCTGTCCACTCTGACGCGCCGAGAGTTGTTGGACGACGTGGAGACGCAGGGGACTCCGGTCATATCCTGCCACTTTCCCGCCCCGGGATTCGGCACGGTCAGGCGCGAGCAGGGCAGACGCATATGGCAGGTTGGACTGTCCGTCTAGGGTAGGCGGCCTTACTTAGGTGCGACCGTTCGTTCCCCTCCCCCTCCCCGGCGCGTCCGCGCGGGATTCCGGCAAGTGTTACTCATTTGAAACACGTCTCGGCGCGAGCGTTACATACGTGTAGTGTGAAGCGTACTGGGCATCAAGCTAACCTGAGGAGGCAAGAGCACAGCCACACTGCAATTCGGGAGGTCTCGATCATGTACTCTGCCACTGAGAATCCAGCCGTCCTCAAGACTCGTCCGGGATTGGGCGCGTTCTCCGTCTCGGGGGTCTTCACCTGGGACAGGGTCTTACTTCCGTTTGTGTTGGCGGTTGCCGTGGCCTTGCTGACGACGGCCTGTACAAGTCTATCGCCGTCCAATGCAGACCCGACTGCCTCGCCTACCTACTCCGGCACTCCCGACAGCTACGTCGCGGTGGCGCCGTCTGTGCTGAACTCCGGGCAGACGAATGCGGTTTCCGTTTCGCTTTTCGACGGAACCGAGCCCGCACGCGGCAGAGTACGCCTCACCCTCGCTGAATCAGAGGACGGCGTGCCGCTCGTCGAAGCGACCGAAGACGTAACGGGCAACGCGCCCGTCCAGCTGGCCGTACCGCCGCTGGATGAGGGCGCGTACCTGCTGCGCCTCACCGGCATGGGCGCCGGCGGAACGGACTTCGAGCACGTGGCAAACGTGGAAGTCAGGGCGGCCGCGCCTGTTCTGTTCCTGGAAACCGACAAGCCCATCTACAAGCCCGGCCAGCAGGTGCATTTCCGCGTACTTCGGTTGGACAACGACCTCAGGCCGCTGCCCGGCGCCGTAACGGTGGAGGTACAGGACGCCAAGGGCTTCAAGGTGTATCGGCAGACCATGGACATAGACGGATTCGGAATGGCTGACAGCAGCCTTCCCCTTTCCGGCGAACCCAACCTGGGCGCATGGACGCTCAAGGCGAAATCAGGGGACCAGACGGTCCAGGTCGACGTTCGCGTCGAGGAGTACGTGCTTCCAAAATACGAGGTCGAGGTCGACCTTCCCAGGGAATGGGTACTCGCAGACGAGGCCGTGGTCGGGACGATTTCAGCCGAGTACAGCTTTGGCAAGCCGGTGCGGGGAGATGTGGAGATTGTGGCGTTCCGGTACGTGGGGGTCTGGGAGGAGTACGCCAGGTTCGATGGTCCCATAGATGGCGAGGCCGCCATCGAGCTTCCGTCCGCCGATTACGTGGCCGGTACTCCGGCCGATGGCGGCCAGGGCAACCTGCGGTTGGACGTTACAGTGCGCGAGCGCTCCACCGGCTACGTCGAACAGACCAGCCGACTGCTGACCGTGGCGACGGCGCCGGTCAACCTTCAACTGGTTCCGGAGAGTTCAAGCTTCAAGCCGGGTCTGCCGTTCTCCGTGTTGCTGGTGGCGGAAACGCCTGACAACCGTCCCGTCGAGACCGAAGCGCTCGTTGAGGTGACCTACTACGGCGAAGAGCTCGAAGTAATCACGGAAGAACCAGTCAGTTTCCAGGAGGTCCGCGGCAGTGAGCTGCTGGAACTGCGTCCCCCGGATGGCGCCGTCGCGGTCGAGATTTCCGCCAGGACCCTCGACGAGTATGCGTTCCTGGCGCTGAAAGCGGGCTACTCTCCCTCCGGAAACTTCATTCACGTGGAACAGGTTGACGACACCCGGTTGGAAGTGGGAGACCGAGCCGCATTTCGAGTCCACTCGACAGAGGAGGCCAGTACCTTCTACTACGATGTAACCGCGCGAGGGCGGATGGTGTTTTCGGGCATCTCGCGTTCGCCGGAAATAGCGTTCGACCTGACGCCTGAGATGGCCCCGTCGGCGCGTCTGCTGGTTTACCAGGTGTTGCCCAACAACGAGGTGGCCGCGGACTACATACCATTCGACGTGGCGCCGAACTACCCAATGCAGGTGGGCGTGGACTTCGGCGTGCAGCAGGCCGCGCCGGGGGAGGTGCTCGACATCAGCGTTACGGCCGAGGGTACGGCCAGGGTTGGCCTGGCGGCGGTGGACCGCTCCGTGTATATATTGGCGGAGAACCGGCTGAACCTGCGCCAGGTCTTCGACGAACTGGAGCGGCTGTACGCTGAGCCACGCGCCGAAGTCCATCTTGAGCACCTTCAATCGACCGTGGCCTCACCGGGCGCCGCCGACACCATAAGGCATGCTGGCATGATGGTGATGAGCGACAAGCCGGTACCAGAGGGAGAGACATTCAGCCGCCCAATTCCCCAGCCCAGCATTATGGACCGGGTAGGGTTGGTGTTGATGATTGGCATTGGAATCACAGTTCTGCTTGTGATCTTGGGCTCCATAGTGGGGATCGTGGCTGGAATGCTGTACGGGCTCTACCGGCTGGTGAAGCTGCTTGCCGGCGGCCTGCTGCTGCTCGTAATCGTGCTGGCGGTGGGCGTGGGTTGCGCCAGCAGTGAAAACCGGGATGCAGACGAAGCCTCAGCTTCAGTCCAGATGGCAATGGCACCCCAACCGACCGCTGCGCCCGCGGGGATAGCCGGCAACCCCGCGGCCACAGAGGACACACAGCTCGCTGAGGTGCAGAGGGTCCGGCAGTACTTCCCTGAAACGTGGCTCTGGACGCACGTCACGACTGACGAGACGGGCAGCGCCTCGATTCCGGCGACCGCGCCGGACAGCATTACGACCTGGAAGATGCGGGCGGTCGGCGTGTCGCCTGAGCACGGGTTGGGCATCGGCGAATCCGAGCTTGTCGTGTTGCAGCCCTTCTTCCTGCAACTGGACCTGCCGTATTCGGCGATTCGTGGCGAGGAGTTTCCCGTCCGCGTGTCCCTGTACAACTACCTGGACACGACGCAGGAGTTCTTCGTGGAGCTGGAAGAGTCGGAGAACTTCGCGCTGCTCGGCGAGGGCGCCGAGACGGTAACTGTCGAGCCGAACGACGTTGGAGCTATCGACTTCGACATCCGGCTGACAGAACTTGGCAGTGTGCCGATCAAGGTGACGGCCCGCAGCCGCGAAGCCGCGGACGCGGTGATCGAGAGGCTACTCGTAGAGCCGGAAGGCGTGGAACACGAGGTTGTCCACAACGCCATCGTCCCCGCAGGCGAGCCGCTCGTTTTCGACGTCCTCACGCCCGCTGGCGCGATTCCAGGTTCCGGACGCGCCTTCGTGAACCTGTCCGGCAGCTACGTGGCACAGACCCTGGAAGGCCTGGAGAATCTGCTGCAGATGCCCTACGGATGCGGGGAGCAGAACATGATCCTCTTCGCGCCAAACATTTACGTGGCGCGATATTTGGAAGCGACCGGGCAGGTGAAGCCCGAGGTGATGGCCAAGGCCGAGTTTCTGATGACCACTGGCTACCAACGGGAGCTGATATACCGCAGGTCGGACGGCAGCTTTTCGGCCTTCGGCCAGTCGGATGAGCAGGGCAGTCTTTGGCTGACCGCGTTCGTTCTGAAGTCGTTTGCGCAGGCTGACGGCCTCATCTACGTGGACGAGGCAGTCTTGGCCCAGGCGCGCGAGTGGATACGCAGCCATCAGCGAGGCGACGGTTCGTTCGAACCCGTCGGATTCGTGCACCACCAGGAACTGCTCGGAGGCTTGCGGGGGAGTACTGCGCTTACGGCATACGTCGCCATCGCATTGATGGAGGCTGGGGACTTCGACGCCGCGTCGCGTGCGCTGGCATTCTTGGAATCACAGGTCGAAGGAATCGACGACCGGTATGCCATGTCCATTGCGGCATACGCGCTGGCGCTGGGTGACAGTCCGACGAGTTCCTCGGCCTACGAGAGACTCATGGAAATGGCCGTCGCTGATGGGGACGGGCTGCGCTGGGGTGGCGCCGCGGCGGTGGAGACCACCGGATACGCGACGCTGGCGCTGCTACAACACGGAGACTTTCTGAACGCTTCAAGGGCTACACGCTGGCTGGTTGGGCAACGTAATCCCCAGGGTGGCTTTGGCTCCACGCAAGACACGGTAGTGGGATTGCAGGCCCTGATCGAGTCAGCTCAGCGAGACAGTTTCGACGTGGACGCCACGATCGAGTTGACGTCAGGTGAATGGAGCCATCTGATCGCCATCGACGAGTCCAACGCCGACGTGGTCCAGAAGGTCGAGCTTCCCGAAGGCGCGAGCTTGCGTCTGGAGTCCAAAGGCTTGGGCGAGGTGATTGCCCAGGTGGTCCAGCGATTCAATATGCCCGAGGTCGATGCCCAGGAGACCGAGAGTTTCCGGATAGAGGTGGACTACAGCGCCGACCACGTGGCGGTGGACGACTTCATCGACGTTACCGCCCGGATGATGTTCACGCCGCTCGCGGACGAGACGGCTGACGCCGGCATGATCGTGCTCGACGTCGCGGTGCCTACGGGGTTCGCTCCGGTGGCCGAGACGGTGGAAGCGCTGGTAGAACACATGCCGCACTTGAAGCGGTTCGACATAGCCGGCCGCAAAGTCATCCTGTACATCGAGGATCTGGAGGTTGGGGAGTGGCTGGAGGTCGAGTTCCAAGCGCGCGCGCAGTACCCGGTCCGCGCCCAACCGGTGACGTCCCAGGTGTACTCGTACTATCAGCCCAACTGGCGCGGCGAAACGCTGGGATCCAGCATGACCGTCGAGGAGAGATAGCGGTCCCCGGCCGTCGCGGGTCTCGGGCCGGAGACCTGTGACGGTTAGGCGGCGTGCCAGCCTCAGCCGCCTGCGCCGCGCTCACGCTCGATGAGGGTGCGGCGCAGGATCTTTCCGGAGGCGTTCTTGGGGATGGCGTCGGTGAACTCAACCTCGCGGACGCGCTTGAACGTAGCGACCTTGCCCGCCACGAACTCCATGATGTCGTCTCCAGACACCTCGGCACCGGCCCGGCGCACGACGAACGCCTTGGGAATCTCGCCGGATTCGTCGTCCAGCTTGCCGATGACGGCGGCGTCCGCGATGGCGGGGTGTTCGAGGAGCAGGCCCTCGAGCTCTGCGGGCGGCACCTGGAAGCCCTTGTACTTGATTAGCTCCTTCTTGCGGTCCAGCACCCACACGCTGCCGGCGTCGTTCGCGCGGACAATGTCGCCGGTGCGGAGCCAGCCGTCCTCGGTTATGGTCTCGGCGGTGGCCGCGTCGTTCCGGTAGTAGCCCTTCATCACCTGTGGGCCGCGAACGAGCAGCTCGCCGACTTCACCCGGCGGCAGGTCCCGCTCGCCCGTCTCGAGGTCGACCACCCGCTCTTCGGTGTCGGCCAGCGCGGGGCCGACGGAGCCGGGGGTGGCGAGATGTGGTTCGGAAAAGTCCACGTTGGTCACCGGGGAAAGCTCCGTCATGCCGTAGCCCTGGATTACCGGGGCACCGACGACCTCCGCCATCTTGAGCTGCAACTCGGCTGAGCACGGCGCGGCGCCGAGGAAACCGACCTTGAGCGCCGAGAGGTCGTAGCCGGATACGCCGGGGTACAGAGTGAGGCCCAGGGCAACGGGCGGGACCGTGTAGAGCTGCGTGACGCCGTGGCGAGACATCAGGCCCAGCAGCAGGTCCATGTCGAAGCGGCCCATCATTACCTGGGTCGCGCCGGTGAGCACGGCGGCGTTCATTAGGGTCTGCATCCCGTAGATGTGGAAGAGGGGTAGGTGTACGAGCACCACGTCGTCGGACGTGAGCTTGACCGACTCGCCGGGCCGAACCGCGAACTGCTTGAGGTTGGACGTGAGGTTGTGGTGCGTGAGCATGACGCCCTTCGAGAGGCCGGTGGTGCCGCTCGAGTATGGCAACGCGGCGAGGTCCTCCATGGGGTCGATGGGCACGTCCGGCACGGCTGAGGGCGCGGACTCAATGAGGCCCCAGAACGAGGCGGGTTCGTCGGCGGAGTCCTCGATGACGATGAGCCGCTCAAGGCCTGGGGTCGCGTGGCGGGCGAGTTGAGCGACCTCCAGGACGCTGTGGTGTACGACGAGAGTGCGCGAGCCGCTGTTGTTCAACTGGTGGGCAATCTCCCTCTCGCGATAGCCTGAGTTGATGGTAGAGGCCACGCCTCCTGCCTTGATGATCCCGTAGAAGGCAATGACGAACTCGACGCAATTGGGCGCGAGCAGCCCCACGGCGTCGCCCTTCGCGACGCCTAGGCCGACCAGCGCGGCGGCGAGGCGGTCGCTGTAGGCGGCTAGCTGGGCGAATGTGTAGGACTTTTCGCCGTCGATAACTGCGATGCCGTTCGGGTTGCGGGCGGCGGCCCTCGTCAGCAGGGATTGAACGGGGTAGGCCTCATAAGGGGCCATGGAACGCCGCAGGTCTGTCAATTGCACCATGGTTGTCCTCGCGTGTGTTTAGTTACGAGAGATAGAGTACCACGCCCGCATGGGGGAACGTCAGCTCGAGGTTCGCGCCGCGCTCCCGCTGCAGGGCGGTGGCGTAATCGATTCTCGCGGGGTCGGATTCCGGCAGCGTGTGCGGGCACGGCTGGCGTCTCTCCTCCTGCGGGCAGAGGTGCATTTCCGCCTGATGGTCCCAAAAGCCCACCAGCTTCATGGGGAAGTACAGGACCTCCGAAGCGTTGCGCAGGTCGGCGATGGTCTCGCTCGCGCGCAGGCTGCCTTTGGTCTCTACGTTTATGGTGACACGTTCCATCCGTCGTCTGGCCCTCCCCAGCCTCCCAGGCTATCGTTCGCCTGCAGTCGTCGAGAAGTGGTCCCAGCCGCCGTCGGCAAGGCTGAGCTCGCGACCGTCGGCGTCGAGGACTGTCACGTCCGGAGGGCCCTCCACTATTTTGCCGACCACGTGGATCGGGACGGCGTCGGCGCGGGCGACGCTCTCCAGAACGGCGGGTGGAGCGGTAAAGAGCAGTTCGTAGTCCTCGCCCCCTGAGAGGGCAAGCTCCAGCCAGTCGCCTGGGAAAGCTCTCCGCAGGCAGTCGTCGGCGGCCCGATGCGCCCCGTCCAGCACCGCAGCCGCGCCGCTCGCGTGGCACATTTTGCGAAGGTCTGCTACGAGGCCGTCGCTCACGTCCATGGCGGTTCTCACGCCCGCCGCGGCCATTGCCACGCCCTCGGCGACGCGCGGCGTGGGTCGGTTGTGGGCATCGCGGAGGTGACGAGCGGTATCCTCGTCCATCGTCGCTTCGAGGCTGGCCATCATCATACGCAGGCCTCCCGCCGAGCAGCCCAGGTGGCCGGTTACGGCAATCAGGTCGCCCGGCCTGGCCGAGTCGCGCGTGAGGAGTCGGCCGGCTCTGTTTTGGGTAGGCACAGCGGCGTCGAGGGCTACTGTGACAAAGAAGACGGGCGACTTTACGACATCGCCGCCGAGCAGCGCGCCGCCGTGGCGGGAGTGGGCCTCCATTATGCCAGCGTACATTTCCAGCAGGCCGTCGACTGACAAGTCCGGGCAGATGCCGAGGGTGACGAGCGAGCAGACCGGCTCGGCGCCCATGGCGGCGGCGTCGCTGAGGTTTACCGCGAGGGCCTTCCAGCCGAGGTCGCGCCAGGTTGTGTACGCCAGGTCGAAGTGGACGCCTTCCACCATCGTATCCGTGGTGAGCGTTCTCATGCCGGCGGGGGCGCTGATGGCGGCGGCGTCGTCACCGATGGACAGCCGGATGCGGAATCCTCGCCGGCTCAGCCGCGCGGTCAGCGCATCGTTGTCGTCCTCGACGGCCCGGGCCAATATGTCGATAAGCCCGAACTCGCCCACATCTCGCACCAGCATAGCCTTCATTATAGGGGCGTGCTGGTAGAGCGTCCAACAGCCAAAGCTTCGTCGCCCCCATGAAAGCGGGAGTCCAAAGGCTCGAGCGCGAGAACAGCCTCGACTCGGATGGCATATCTATTGAGTTGTTAAAGGCTCGCGGTTGAGTGTCACCCCCATCCCCGCATCAAGTGCGGGGCAGGCTCTGACCTTCCCCCTGCGAGGGGGAAGGGACAAGCGGAATTGGCGACGCGGAAGGGCCGGGACTGGCTCGCGCGGCGGCCACGAAGACAGGCCGCGCAGCACCTCTCGACCTGCTGCCGCGTGTAGTGGGCCGGGGACGCCGTCGGCAAGGTGATGCGGAACCGGGACCGGAACTCCGCGCCGGCCTTGCGGCGTGCGCGGTACGGGTCGGGGACGGCTTTTCGCTGACGTCACCTCCATCCTTGCTCTCACCCTCACCCTAGCCCTCTCCCTTAATGGGAGAGGGGACAAGCGGAAGGGGCGGGATGGACGGGTGACGGGCTACCAAGCGGAGTAGCATCCGGGCAGAGGCAGTGGCCAAACTGCCGGGTGGGACAAAAGACCTGAAAAATTGTGTCCCGTTTCGTTTCTTTTGTTTTATCTCCTCGGATTTCGGTTTGTCAGTTGTCGGCTTGCGAGTGGCTGGTCGTTCGTGATGAAGGGAATGTTAGCACGGATGTACTGAGGTGTCAATGGCCCTACGGCCCTGGGTTCCCGCCCCCGTTTTCACGGGGGTGACGTTCTTTCGCGGGAATGACGGGCAAATGGGGCGGGCATGAAGTCTGCCAACTTACATGCGTCTGGCGTAACATAGGCGGACCCCATACTCGAAAGGACGACACTATGACGAACAGGAACGCCGAGGCAGCACTACGATATCACCGGGGCACGAATCATCCCGATGGCAACTTGATGAACCCGAGCCACATTTGGGATCCTATGAACCCGCCGCTGCCTTACAAGATGTACACCGGTGTTGATTCGGTGCCCCTCGCACTAAACGGGCCGTCCGCCGAAACACCGGCACTCACGGCTATATCGGACAGC
Source organism: Dehalococcoidia bacterium (assembly GCA_034421955.1). Taxonomy (GTDB): domain Bacteria; phylum Chloroflexota; class Dehalococcoidia; order Lucifugimonadales; family CATOSD01; genus CATOSD01. The sequence goes on from DAOUJZ010000065.1 coordinate 80,555, forward strand.
GATGGCGGAAACGGCCTGCGTGGAACGCCGGGACTGGAGGCGCTGAGCAGGATTCTGCACTACTCCGCGGGCATTACGAAGACGTTGCGTCGTGCCGGCGGGCCGATGGCGTTCCGCGCCGCGCCGTGTACAGGAGCGCTGTTCCATATCGAGCTGTACGTGGTATGTGGAGACATTCCTGGTTTGGACGCGGGCGTTTATCACTACGATCCCGACGGGTCGTGTCTGGACCTGCTGAGGGAGGGGGACTACCGTCGTGCCGTCGCTGAGGCGTGCGGTGGCGAGCCGGGGGTGGCCGGAGCGCCGGTGTCCATCGTGTACACGGACGTAATCTGGCGCAACGCCTGCAAGTACCAGGCCAGGGAATATCGTCACTCCTTCTGGGACTGCGGCACGATACTGGCGAACACACTGGCGATGAGCTCCGCTAGCAGCGTCGCAACGAGACTGGTCGCCGGCTTCGTCGACGACTCCATTAGCGAACTGCTGGGGCTGGACCCGCTAAGGGAGCTTCCGCTGGCGGTTGTGCCGTTGGGCTCTTCTGTCGACGTGACATTGCCATCTCATCCCGAAGTTCATCCTGTCGAGTTCGAGACGGCGCCCATCTCGACATATGAAATCGACTTCCCGGCGATACGCGAGATGCACGGGGCTTCGTCGCTGACGAGCAGCGAGGAAGTCACAGAATGGCGGGTCGACCCGCCGGACACGGACATGCCGCCGGCTGCCGGACGGCTCACATCGCTACGCCCCATTGCCCAGGAGGAAGCGCCGGCCGACTCGATTGAAGACGTGATCGTGAGGAGGGGATCGACTCGCCGCTTCGCCCGAGAGTCGATATCGCTCGCCCGGTTGTCGACTGCGCTCGAGCGGGCGACCAAGGGAGTGCCGGCTGACTTCCACTCGCGGTCCGGGTCCGCGCTCAATGACGTCTACCTGCTGGTCAACGCGGTTGACGGGCTGGAGCCCGGGTCATACGTGTATCATCGGGATCGGCTGGCGATGGAAACGCTGGAAGAGGGCGAGTTTCGGGCGGAGGCGGGCTTCCTGGGATTGCAGCAGGCGCTCGCCGCCGACGCGAGCGTGAACCTGTTCTTCATGTGCAGCCTGCCGCCAGTGCTGGAGCGGTTCGGCAACAGGGGCTACAGGGCGGCGCAGCTCGACGCGAGCATCACGGCGGGCCGCGTCTACCTGGCTGCGTACGCGCAAGGTTTCGGCGCGACGGGGCTGACGTTCTACGACGACGCGGTGACCGATTTCTTCTCGCCGCACGCACGGGGCAAGAGCGTGATGTTCATGGTTGCTCTGGGCAGGCGCGCCCGATAGCCGAGAGCTCGAACGGGACGCCTCGGTCAGGCGGGTTGCGGGAACGAGAATTGGCGAATCTTCACCTGGTCAACGGCCGAGTTGACCAGGTCCCGGACGGGCAGTTCGGCCTCCAGCCTATGCACGACCTTAATGTCGCTGCGGATCACGGGGTGAGCCGGGACGAAGAGTGTGCAACAGTCCTGGTCCGGCAGGATCGAAACCTCAAACGTGCCGATTACCCTGGCAATGTCGACGATTTCGTTCTTATTGAAGCCTATCAACGGGCGAAGTATGGGCATCTGTCCGGCCTCGTCGATCGTGGCGATGTTCTCCATGGTCTGAGAGCTTACCTGGGCGAGACTTTCGCCGGTGACCAGAGCGATGGCTCCGTGCCGCCTTGCGAGCTCCTCGGCGATGCGAACCATGAACCGGCGATAGAGCACGACGCGGTACGATTTCGGCGTCGATACGATTATGCGCTTTTGCACCTCGGCGAACGGGGCGAGGATGAGTGTGGAGTCGTACTGGTAGCGCGAAAGATGCATCGCCAACTCCTCCGCCTTTTCGATGGAAGACGAGTCGACCAGCGGGTAGCTGTGAAAATGGACCAGATGGGTTGGGCTGCCCCGCTTCATCATGTGCCAGGCGGCCACGGGCGAGTCGATGCCGCCGGACAGCAGCGTCATGGTCTGGCCGCTAACGCCAAGCGGCAGGCCGCCGTAGGCCTTCATCTCGTCGAAGTAGACCAGGATCGACTTGCCGATCACGTCCACGAAGATCTCCAGGTCGGGGTTCGACAAGTCAACTCTCGCGCCGGACAGTTCCTCGACGTAGGCGCCCAGCTCGATGTTGATGTCCAAAGAAGTCTTGGGGAAACGCTTGTCGGCGCGGTTGGCGGTTATGCGGAAAGTGCCGAACGCGAGGTGGTCCAGTTCGCGAGAGAGCAGGGACTTGACGTTGGTGAGGTCGGGCGGCACCTGCCAGGCGCGGTAGTACTTGGCGACACCGAAGCAGTTCGAGACGCGCTCGCGCACGAGTGGCCAGTCCACGTCTTCGGGCAGGCGCAGCGCTACGAACAGATGGCCCATCCAGACACGGGTGACGCCGGTGCCCTTGGTGGCGCGCCGGAGATTCTGGGCGAGCTGCCGGATGAACATGGGCCGGTTCTTGCCCTTGAGCGCGGCCTCGTGGAACCTTACGATGACGTGGGTATCCATGCCCGATATTGTAACCGAATCAGCGCGCCGTTTTCGCACCTGGCCGGGTTGCGGTGTCATTCACCTTAAGTTCCTGTAGAATGTGAGCGGCTCACTTATCGCCTCAAAGAGCCCCCGCGCACCAACGGCTGCCGATTTTGGGGGCGTCCCTAGGTCCCTTCCTTCACCTGGAGCAAGCAAGGAAAAACCACGTGAGGAAAATTGCATGACTACTGCTACAGACGATCGCCCATACCACATTTCTGACGCCACGGCCGAGCTTGAGGCGATACTGGCTGAGCGCGTCATGGTCATGGACGGCGCCTGGGGCACAATGCTGCAAGACCGCGGCCTGGAGGAGGACGACTTTCGCGGTGACCGATTCCGCAACCATTCCCAAGACCTTCGGGGCAACATGGACGTGCTGTCGCTGACACGGCCGGATGTGGTGTGGGACGTGCAGCGGCAGTACCTCCAGGCCGGCGCTGACCTGCTGACCACAAACACCTTCACGGCCACGGCCATATCCCAGGCGGACTACGGGCTGGAAGAGCACGTTTACGAGATGAACCGGGAGTCCGCGCGGCTGGCGCGGGCGGCGGCGGACGAGTTCAGCGCCAGGACCCCGGAGAGGCCCCGCTTCGTGGTCGGGACCCTGGGGCCGACGAACAGGACTGCCAGCATATCGCCGGACGTAGCCGACCCGGGACACCGGAACGTGACCTTCGACGAGCTGGCGCACGCATACGGCGAGGCGGCCCGCGGCCTGATAGACGGCGGCGCTCACGTGCTGATGGTGGAGACGGTGTTTGATACCCTTAACGCCAAGGCCGCGCTGTTCGCCATCCAGGGCCTCTTCGAAGAGCTCGGCGTGCGGGTTCCCGTAATGGTGTCGGGAACCATTGTGGACGCGAGCGGAAGGACGCTGAGCGGTCAGACCCCGGAGGCGTTCTACGCATCGGTGTTCTCGCAGATGCCGCTGCTGAGCGTGGGGATCAACTGCGCGCTCGGCAGCAAAGAGATGGCGCAGTACCTGGCGGCGCTTAGCGGGATCTGCGAGGAGTACGTGAGCTGCCATCCGAACGCGGGGCTTCCGAACGAGCTTGGCGAGTACGAGGAGACGCCGGAGTTCATGGCGTCGGAGGCGGCCGCGCGGGTGGTCGGCGGCCACGCGAACATCGTCGGGTCTTGCTGCGGCTCGACGCCGGAGCACACGCGGGCGATAGTCGCCGCCGTGGAGGGCATGGCGCCCCGGAAGCGGCGGGAGCCGTCAGGCCGCACTTACCTGAGCGGAATGGAACTGCTGGAGATCCGGCCCGACTCCAACTTCATCAACGTGGGGGAGAGGACGAACGTGACCGGATCGGCCCGCTTCCGGCGGCTGATCCGGCGGGGCAGGTTTGAGGAGGCGGTTTCCGTGGCGCGTCAGCAGGTGGAGGACGGCGCACAGATCATCGACGTGAACATGGACGAGGGTCTGCTCGACTCGGAGGCGGCGATGCGGCGGTTCCTCAGCCTGCTGGTCGCGGAGCCGGACATAAGCCGGGTGCCCATCATGATCGATAGTTCCCGCTTCAGCGTCATCGAAGAGGGGCTCAAGATGGTGCAGGGCAAGTGCGTGGTCAACTCCATCTCTCTCAAGGAGGGGGAGGACGAGTTTCGCGCACATGCGCGGCTTGTGCGCCGCCACGGGGCCGCGGTGATTGTGATGGCGTTCGACGAGGAGGGCCAGGCCGATACGGTGGACCGCAAGGTGGCGGTCTGCGAGCGGTCTTACCGCATCCTGGTCGACGAGCTGGGGTTCAGGGCTGAAGACATCATATTCGATCCCAACATCTTCGCCGTAGGCACGGGGATCGAGGAGCACGACCTGTACGGGGTGAACTTCATCGAGGCGGCGCGTCAGCTAAAGCGCAGGTTCCCGCTGTCGCACGTGAGCGGGGGCGTCAGCAACATCTCGTTCTCTTTCCGGGGCAACGACGCCGTGAGGGAGGCAATCCACTCCGTGTTCCTGTACCACGCTACGCGCGCCGGCATGGACATGGGCATCGTCAACGCTGGCCAGCTCGCGGTGTACGCGAACATCCCGGAGGAACTGCGCGAGGCTGCGGAGGACGTGGTGCTGGCGCGCCATCCGGATGCCACCGAGCGTCTAGTGAAGCTGGCCGAGACGGTGCAGGGTGAGAGGAGGGAGCGCCAAGTGGACGACGCCTGGCGCGAAGGGACGGTAGGGGAGCGGCTCGCCTACGCCCTCGTCAAAGGCATCGACGACCATATCGTCGACGACGTGGAGGAGGCGCGGCTGGGCGCAGGGCGTCCTATCGAGGTTATCGAGGGGCCGCTCATGGATGGGATGAATACTGTTGGCGACCTGTTCGGGTCCGGGCAGATGTTCCTGCCGCAGGTGGTGAAGAGTGCGCGCGTGATGAAGAAGGCGGTGGCCCACCTGGTGCCCTTCATAGAGCGAGAGAAGGCCGAGTCGGGCGCGATGGGGCCCAAGGGCAAGATTGTGATGGCGACGGTCAAAGGGGATGTTCACGACATAGGCAAGAACATCGTCGGCGTCGTGCTCGGCTGCAACAATTACGAGGTGATCGACCTCGGCGTCATGGTGCCATTCCAGGAGATACTGGACACCGCGGCCGAAGAGGAGGCGGACATAATCGGGCTGAGCGGGCTGATCACCCCCTCGCTGGACGAGATGGTTACAGTGGCGAAGGAGATGTCGCGCCAGGAGTTCAGCCTGCCACTGCTCATTGGCGGGGCGACGACCTCAAGCGCCCATACCGCTCTGCGTATCGACCCGGAGTACCCGCATGCCGTGGTGCACGTGAAGGACGCCTCGCGGTCGGTGGGAGTGATGGGCCGGCTGATGAACCGGGAGGGGCGGGAGGAGTTCGCCGTCGAGGTGAAGCGCGACTACGAGCGAATCAGGGTCGAGAGGGCCGCCCGGGGCCAGCGGACACGGTTGCTGTCGTTGCGCGAAGCGCGGCAGCGACGGCCGGAGATCGACTGGGCGGCCGCCGCGCCAGCGCCATCTTTTCTTGGGGCCAGGACCTTCCCGGACTACCCGCTTGACGAAGTGGTCGACCGCATCGACTGGACGCCGTTCTTCACGGCTTGGGAGATGAGAGGGCGGTATCCCGACATCCTCAGCAGTCCCGTCTACGGGAAGGAGGCCCGCTCGCTGCTGGACGACGCGGAGGCGATGCTGGGACGCATGGCTGATGAACGCGTACTCACCGCCAACGCCGTGGTGGGGTTCTGGCCCGCCGAGTCGAACGGCGACGACGTGGTGCTGTACGAGGACGAGGAGCGCAACCGCCCTCTGGCCGAGTTCCACTTTCTGCGACAGCAGACGGACAGGTCGCGGTCGAGAGCGGGCTCCGGCCCTGCCAATCTGTGCCTAGCTGACTTCGTCGCCCCGTCCGACAGCGGTGTTGCTGACCACCTGGGCCTGTTCGTCGTGACGGCGGGGATCGGCCTGGAGGAGTTTACCGCGGCGTTGGAGCGAGAGCACGATGATTACGGCAGCATTATGGCGAAGGCGCTGGCGGACCGGCTCGCGGAGGCGCTGGCGGAGCGCATGCACGAGCGAGTTCGTCGCGAGCTTTGGGGATACGCCCGCGAGGAGCGCCTTACCAACGAAGAGCTGATCAGGGAGAAGTACCAGGGGATCAGGCCGGCGCCGGGATACCCGGCGTGTCCCGACCATACCGAGAAGCGCATGCTGTTTGACCTGTTGGACGCAGAGCGCGCCGCGGGTGTGGAGCTTACCGAGAACTTCGCGATGTGGCCGGCGGCGTCGGTGAGCGGCTTCTACTTCGCGCACACCGACTCGCGGTACTTCGGCGTTGGGCGAATCGGACGCGACGGGGTGGAGGATTACGCGCGGCGCAAGGGTATGGACGTGGGGGAAGTGGAGCGCTGGCTGCGGCCCAACCTGGCTTACGACGCTTAGGTCGAGTTCAAGGGGACGAGACGCACCGTGCGGCCCAACGGCCTAGCCTCGGGCGGCTACCTTATAGTGGCTCCTGAGGCAGCGGGTGCAGATCTTAACGCGGCGGGGCTGGCCGTCGACTCTTATCGTGGCCTTCTGAACGTTAGCCATCCAGCGCGTGCGCGTGCGCCGCTTCGAGTGGCTGACGTTATTGCCAGACTGGCCAGACTTGTTGCAGACCTCACACCTCGCCATAACTCACCTTTGACACTCAATGGGTGTTCAATTAGTATTGGAGCGATTCCCGATCATGAGAGCCGCCCATAAACTCTAGCACAGCCGATGGCTTTCGGCAATTCGGCGGGGAGTGACCCCAATCGGCTGTCGGCCCTCGAAACTGAGGGTATCAGCTTCCAAGCACAGGCCAACAGATGACTCAACACCTTGGCACCACCACACGCTGCGACGGCGGGGATCTGCGCGCGATGTTCGCCGCCGCCGCCGAGGTGTTCCGGCATAACGTCGACCTGCTCAACAGGCTGAACGTGTTCCCTGTTCCTGACGGGGATACCGGTACCAACATGTACCTGACGCTGGCCGACACCCTTTCGCAGGCCGCCGATGATGAGTCTGCTTCGGCGCGCGAGGTTGCAGCCTCGATGGCCCGAGGCGCGCTCTGGGGCGCGAAGGGCAACAGCGGCGTGATACTGTCGCAGTTCTTCAAGGGACTCGCCGAGGGGTTGGAAGATGCCGATGACTTCGGCCCAGCAGAGTTCGCCCACGCACTGCGACTCGCCCGCGACTTCGCCTACAAGGCGGTCGGGCAGCCGCGAGAGGGCACTATGCTGACGGTGCTTCGCTACACTGCCGACGCCGCTCTCGAGGCCGAGGACTCGCCAGATATGGCCGCTCTGCTGTCGCCGGTGAGTGAGGCGGCCCGCCGCGCCGTGGCGCTAACTCCCACCATGCTGCCGGTATTGCGGCAGGCCGGAGTGGTGGACGCCGGCGGACACGGGATCCTCGTCATTCTGGAGGGGCTGCGCACATGGGCCGCGCGCGAGACCCCGGCAGAGGAAGAGTTGCCACCTCCGGACGCCGTAGGAGTCGAGGAGGACGCGGGGACCGTATCCGCCGAGTTCCTCGAGGCCGTAGAGGAAGAGGAGTTCGGCTACTGCACACAGCTTCTCATAGAGGGAGAGGGTCTGGACTCGGACGGCGTGCGGGAGCGGATGAACGAGATGGCGCGGTCCGCCGTGGTGATAGGGGACGCGGCGGCGCTGAAGGTGCACGTCCACGCCGAAGACCCGGGGCCGGTGATCAGCTTCGCCGTTTCGATTGGAACGCTCAGCCAGGTGAAGATCGAGAGCATGGATGAGCAGCACCGCGAGTTCTACGCCGACAGGCGCGGACAGGCCGCGCCTTCCGTGTCGGACGCACCGGCATCCATCGTGGTCGTGGCACGGGGTGAGGGCATAGAGGCCGTGTTCAGGAGCATCGGCGCGGCCGGCATACTCGCGGGCGGCGACACGATGAATCCCAGCGTGGGCGAGATACTGGAGGCTGTAGATGCGGCGCCGTCCCACACTGTCATTTTCCTGCCGAACAACGCCAACATAGTGCAGGCCGCTCGGCAGGCCGTGGACATTACGGAAAAGAGCATGCACGTCGTGCCCTCCACGTCCATTCCTCAAGGCGTGGCGGCCATGCTGGAGTTCAATCCCCACAAGCCGACAGACGAGAGCGCCGTTGACATGGAACAGGCTCTCTCGAATGTTCGCACCGGCGAGGTGTGCCTGGCCGTGCGGCAGGTAGAGTTGAACGGCGTCGCAGTCGAAGAGGGCCAGGTGATCGGCATTCTGGACCGCGAACTGGTCGCGGCCGGCGACGCGCCCCGGGACGTGCTGATCGCGCTGCTGGAGAGGGCAGAGGTCGAGGAGGGCCACTTGGTCACACTCTACTACGGCGAGCCTACGTCTGAGGGCGAAGCCGAGGAGGCCGCCACCGCGGTTGAAGGGGCGATTCCGGGCGCGGAGGTAGAGATAGTCGACGGCGGACAGCCCTATTACCACTACGTTGTATCGATAGAGTAGCGCCGCCCCCAGGGTTGGCGGTCGATTCCCGCACAAAAGGAGTGATCTTGGCTGTAAGAGTTGTCACCGACAGCGTCAGCGACCTGCCCCCCGCGCTCGCCGCGGATCTCGACATTTCGATCGTTCCCGCCAAAGTGCTGTTCGGCACGGAGCAGTTTTCCGACGGCGTGGACATTACTACGGACGAGTTCTTCGAGCGTCTCACAGGAAGCCCAACGCTTCCCACCACTTCCCAGCCCTCTGTTGGAGATTTCGTCCAGGCTTTTGACAACGCCGGACTGGACGCCGATGGTATCGTCTGCGTAACGGTGTCCTCTCAGGTCAGCGGCACGTACAACTCAGCAGTGCAGGCGAAGGAGCAGACTGCCGCCACGTGCCCGATCGAGATTGTCGACTCGATGCAGGCATCGATGGGTCAGGGCCTTGTGGCGCTGGCTGCCGGTCGAGTCGCGATGTCCGGGGCGGACATGTCCGGGGTGGTCGACGCGGCGAACGACGCGCTTACGCGTTCGCGGTTGCTGGGCCTGCTGGACACGCTGGAGTATCTGCAGAAGGGCGGCCGAATCGGTCGCGCGAGGGCGATGGTGGGCACGCTTCTCAAGGTGAAGCCGATCATCACGGTGCAGGACGGCGTGGTGCACGAGTTCGGCAAGGAAAGGACCCGCGCCAGGGGCCTGGCTGCGATGCAGGAGTTTGCCCGGCAGCAGGCTCCGCTGGAAGAGGCGAGCGTGATGTACACCACAAGCGACTCGGGGCTTTCGGGGCTGATCCAAGCGTTGGACGACGCTCTGCCTGAAGGCAAGAGTACGATCATGGCCAGGATGGGGCCGGTACTTGGAACCTACGTTGGTCCGAACGCCGTGGGCCTCGCCCTGCTGACTGCGCAGCGCTAGGGACGCCGCTTTCGGCCGCCAAAGGCGGCCCCCACTGTCGAATCCGATGGCTACGTGGTCCGGCGGTCGCACCAAGCTGGAGACCTTGGCGAACATCCTGCACCTCGAGGCGAAGGAGGGGTTCGCCGACAAGGTGGTTGTTGACGGCGGCCTGGACAAGTTCATCGAGCTGGCACTCGATGAGCTGGCACCAGCAGTGACCGGCATTCCAGGCTACGCCGAGATGGCGCCGGCTGAGCGTCGCACGTGGGCCAGGGGCGTGATGAGGCGCATCCCCAAGTCCCCACCATCGGACGGTCCTGCTACACGCGTTGCCGCACAAGCTGCGACCCATTCGACCATCGTACCCCGTGCCCGGCCTGAGTCTGTCCGCGCCGCGCCGGCGCGCCCTCGCCGTCCCCGCCCGCCGCCCCCTCCGGTAAAGGTAACGCTGTCGGACAGCGTGTCACGCCTGCGCAGCGTGAACCGGTCTCATGTACCCAAACTAGAGAAGCTCGGTGTCTCGACCATAGGGGACCTCTTGTACCAGTTCCCGCTGCGTCACCTGGACTACGCGAACATACGCAAGGTGAACGAACTGGTGCCGGGCGAGGACCAGACGACAGTCGTGACCGTCTGGGAGGCCAGGCTCATCAGCGGGCGGGATCCGCGCCGCAAGTCAACTCAGGCGGTGCTGGGCGACGATACGGGCAACCTTCACGCAGTATGGTTCAACAGCCCTTGGCTGGTGAAGGCCCTCAGGCCGGAGACGAAAATCGCGTTGAGTGGAAGGGTGGGCACCTTCAATGGCCGACCGCGATTCGAAAACCCCGACTACGACCTCGTAAACGAGGGAAACGACCTGGTGCACGTCGGACGGCTCGTGCCAGTGTATCCGCTCACCAGGGGCCTTCCCCAGCGCACGGCCAGGAGAATGGCGCGGGAGGTGCTGGACACGGCGCTCGACAAGGTCGAGGAGCCGATGCCGCCGGAGATGCTGGAGAGACTCGGATTCGTGGGGGTGCGCGATGCTATCTTGCAGATGCACTACCCGGATAGCGCGCAGCACTACGCGACCGCGCGGAGCAGGCTGGCGTTCGACGAGTTGTTCGTGATGCAGCTGGCGGTTCTGTCGCGCCGGATTCGCTGGCGCGAGGCCGACGGCGTGCCCTTGTCGGCGGACCTGGTTAGGCTGTCGTCGTTCGTCGAGTCCCTCCCATTCAGGTTGACAGGCGGGCAAGCGAAGGCGCTGGAGGAGATCTTGGCCGACCTGCGCGAAAGCAGGCCCATGAGCAGGCTGCTCCAGGGCGACGTTGGCAGCGGCAAGACGGTGGTAGCGGCGGCGGCGATGCTGGCGGCGGTGTTCGACGGCTACCAGGGGGCGCTGATGGCGCCGACGGAGGTGCTGTCCGAGCAGCACTATCTGAGCGTGACGCGAATGTTGTCTGGAGGGCGCGAAGTACCGACGTTGGACGAAAGCTCCGTCAGCCTGGAGATGCCGTCGCTTGGACGCCCAGTCGTGGTGGCGCTGCTGCTGGGGAGCATGGGAAAGCGCGCAAAGGAGGAGCTTCACGAGCGGATCGCGGCGGGCGAAGTGGACGTCTTGATCGGGACCCAGGCCCTCATCCAGGACACGGTGGACATTCCGCGCCTGGCCGTGGCGGTGGTAGATGAACAGCACCGCTTTGGGGTGATGCAGAGGTCCGCACTGCGCGGCAAGGGCGCCCGCCCGCACGTGCTCGCCATGTCGGCCACTCCGATACCGCGGTCGCTCTCGCTGACTGTCTACGGCGACCTCGACACTTCGACTATCGACGAACTGCCGCCGGGACGCCAGCCGGTGCGAACTGTGCTTGTCCCCCCCGAACGGCGTCCGGCCGCCTACGAGGGCCTGCGGCGCGAGGTGGCGCGAGGCAGGCAGGCCTTCGTGGTCTGTCCGCTCGTCGAAGAGTCGGATGCGATCCAGTCTCGCGCCGCCGTTGAGGAGTACGAGAGGCTGTCGTCGGACGTGTTCCCGGATCTGAGGCTGGGGCTGCTGCACGGGCGGATGCCTCTGCGGGAGAAGGAGCTGGTGCTGGAGGAGTTCCAGCGAGGCAGTTATGACGTGTTGGTAACCACTCCGGTCGTGGAGGTGGGTATCGACGTGCCCAACGCCACCGTGATGCTGATAGACGGAGCCGACAGGTTCGGCCTGGCGCAGCTTCACCAGTTCCGTGGGCGTGTGGGGCGCGGTGAGCACCGGGGTCACTGTCTGCTGCTGGCTGACGCGCCGGGTGAGGACGCGCGGGAGAGGCTCAGACTGATGGAGCGAATACAGGACGGATTTGCGCTGGCGGAGGAGGACCTGCGGCTGAGGGGCGCAGGGGATTACATGGGAACGCGGCAAAGCGGTCTGCCGGACCTACGAGTTGCGCGTCCAAGCGATCAAAGCCTGCTGCTGCTGGCGCGCCGCGAGGCCCAGAGGCTGTTGGACGAAGACCCGGAGTTGGAGCGGGATGAACACGCCGTGCTGGGGCGCCGGTTCCGGAAAATGGCGGCCGACACACCATTTGACGCAAGCTAGGCCGGCGGCGTGACCCGCACGGTAATGACGTCGGTGTCGTGATACTGGTGGTGGCGCACCGACGAGGACAGGCCGCGCAGCAGGCGAAGGGACATCTCGTTTTCTTCCGGCGGCTCGGAGTCGTGCTGCTGTAGCTGGCGCACCTGGTCTTCGATATTCGCGTCGCCGCCGCTGCCGATGAATTCCAGGTCGGCCCCGTCCGGGTCGCTTGATGCTACGACAATAAGCCTGCGCTCGGCCTCGGAGTCGTCCAATCCGTCTAAGTCGTCCGGCGCGTCCAGACGGTCCGGGTCGAGGTCCAGTTCCAGATCGAGCGGGGCCAAGATCAGTAAAGTCTCCTCCGCGACCTGGCTCAGGCGTTCCTTCATCCGCTCGTCCCACCCCCTGCGAGCGGCGAAGCGGGCCAGGAACTCGTTGAGCTCCGGTAACGCGTCGATGTCGAGCCTGGAATGGAAGCGCATTCTGCGGGGGTTGGTGAACTCGAGGTAGAGTATCATCGCCACCGCGGCCAGCCCACCGGTGGTTATCCCGCTCTTGAAGAGTGCCGCCCATACAGGTCCGAAGTCGGGCAGGTGGAACAGCCCGAACTGGAACGCGGCGCCAATCCAGAAGCACATTCCCGCGGCTATCAGCTTCTGCGGATCCGACTCGCCCTGAATCACTGTGCGAGCACCTTCGACGAAGAGTGTACCTGTGACCATGAGCAGATAGCCGGTCATCACGGGGCCGGGAATGGTGCTGAAGAGTCCAGACAGCTTAGGCACCAAAGCCACGGCTATGAAAATCAAACCGATGCAGTAGCCCACCCTGCGCGAAGCGACTCCGGTAGTTTGAATGAAGGAGCCTACGCCCGGGTTGATAATGTTCGGCACGGCGCCGAACAGTCCGGCCAGCAGGTTGGTAACGCCGCCTCCCGCCATGGAGCCTTGGATCTTGCGGAAGTCGACGGCCTGGGCGGTGCGCTTGGAGGCCCGTTGCAGATTGATCGCGGCGCCATTGGTCTGGATGGAGATAATGAGACCCAGGAATATGAACGACGGCAGCAGCGTCCAGAAGTGGAAGCCGAATTCGAAGTCAAGGCCGGGCCATTCACGCGGGAGGCCCACCCAGGCGGCGTCAATAACAATGGTCGGGTCGTAGATTCCAACGATGGCAGCCCAGACACAGCCGGCCACTATGCCTGCCACCGGGCCCCACAACCGCAGCACGTTGGACCCGCGCAACGACAGCGCGGCAACGACCAACAGCGTTACGAAAGCGGTCGAAGTAGCCTCCTTCGGGTCCTGAAGCGACGCCCTGTCCAGCAAGTCGAACACAACCGACGCCAGCGTAATGGACAGGATCATCATCACGGTGCCCCCTACAATCGGCGTGACGATCCTGCGCAGTATGAACAGCCACTTGGCGATGACCAACTGGGTCGCGGCCGTTACCAGTACGAGCGAAGAGAGCAAGATTGGCCCCCCATCCTGCACGGCGGCGATACAGAAGGGGATGGAGAACGCAGCGGTGAACATCGGGGCCAGCGCTCCGGCGCCGACCGGCCCAATCGCCCTCGCCTGGATGATGGTGCACACGCCTATCACGAATAGCGACGCGAAGACCATCCACGTCAGATATGCGGGGTCTTCTCCGGCGGCCTGGGCCACGATGACGGGGGTCACCAGCAGCGTCGCCGATGCTATGAGGCTGAACTGTGCGCCGTAGCCGATGGAGGCGAGCCATGTCGGGCTTTCGTCCACCTCATAGCGTGGATTCTCAGTAGAGGAAGTTGCCAAGTCGGCCTCCGCCCACAGGATGACTGAAACACCGCGCGGCAGCCTAAAAGATAACACAAAGCGCTCAGCGTGGTAGCTCAGGCTCGTATTGCGGCAGCTACCCCAATCAACTATCATACGTCCACCGCGAGAGGGCGCCATAGGGCGGGGAGGCACAATGCCAGACGGCCATTCGCTTATAGACGAATTGAAGGCGGTAGTGGGGGAACAGTACGTTATCCACACGCCGGAAGACCTCATAGTATTCGAGTATGATGGCTCGGTGGACAGGGCGATGCCGTTGGCAGTCGTCGTTCCCTCGACCGTGGACGAGATTTCGAGCGTCGTCAAGCTGGCGGCAAGACATGGGCTGCCCATCATCCCCAGGGGAGCGGGCACCGGGCTGAGTGGGGGAGCCATCGCCGAGACAGGAGGTATCGTACTCGCGCTCACCCGGATGACGCGCATCCTGGAAGTGGACGTCGACAACCGGGTCGCCATCGTGGAGCCGGGGCTTGTCAATCTCGAACTGACCACAGCCGTTTCCAAGCACGGCCTTTACTACGCCCCGGACCCTTCCAGCCAGCGCGCCTGCACCATCGGCGGGAACGTGGCCGAAAACTCCGGCGGCCCGCATTGTCTCGCCTACGGCGTAACCACCAACCACGTGCTGGGCATGGAGGTTGTGCTGGCGGACGGTTCGGTAGTGTGGATGGGTGGCAAGACGCGGGAGAACCCCGGATACGACCTGCGAGGCGTGCTCATCGGCTCGGAAGGCACGCTGGGAGTGGTGACGAAGGTCGCGGTTCGGCTGCTGCGCCAGCCCGAGGCGGTGAAGACGCTTCTTGCGGTGTTCAAGCAGCTCGACGACGCGAGCGCGGCGGTGTCGGGAATCATCGGGGCGGGAATCGTGCCGGCGGCCATCGAGATGATGGACGACCTGTGCATCCAGGCTGCCGAGGAGGCGGTTCACGCGGGGTACCCCGCCGACGCCGGGGCGGTGCTGCTGGTAGAGGTCGACGGCCTGCTCGAGTCTGTCGAAGAAGAGGCGCAAGAGATAGAGCAGGTCTGCCTTCGCTACGGCCCGATGGAGATACGCACCGCTACGGACGCCGCCGACCGGGAGCGCCTATGGTCGGGACGCAAGGGCGTGCTCGGCGCGCTGGGGAGACTGGCGCCCAACTACTACCTAGTAGACGGCACGGTGCCACGCACCAAGCTCGTCGAGGTGCTGGGAAGAGTGCGCGAGCTGTCCGCAGAGTCGGGATTCCCAATCGCGAACCTGCTCCACGCGGGAGACGGCAACCTTCACCCGTCGGTGCTGTTCGATGAGCGTAAGCCGGGCGAGACGCAGCGTGTGCTGGACGTGGGCGGCGAGATTTTGCGGGTGTGCGTTGAGGCGGGAGGGGTGCTGTCGGGCGAACACGGAATCGGGCTGGAGAAGCAGGAGTACATGCCCCTGATGTTCACCGACGACGATATGGACGCCATGGCGCGGCTAAAGCCCGCCTTCGCTACCAACGACATGTTCAATCCGGCCAAGATTTTCCCCACCGGAGCATCCTGCGCCGACCTGTCACGCTCGGCTGCGATCGCTAGGGCCGGCGCGGACGCCTGGATATAGGCGACCGGACGGCTCTGGGCATGTCCGGCATTCACACGCAGGCGTTCGAGCGGGTGCCCCCAGGTTCCGACGCCTATTGCATCGACGGTCTGCGCCCCGAGACTCTGCTTCACCCGGAGGACATCCGAGAGCTCGGATCTGTCCTGGCGTACCTCAGCAGCCAGTCACTTGCCACAGCGCCCTGGGGCGGCGGCACGCGCATGAGCCTGGGCAATCCGATCCGGCGGCTGGACGCGGTGGTGGACCTGAGCGGCATGAACGGGATCGTCGCACACAATCCGGGCGACCTGACTCTCACCGTAGAGGCCGGCATCACTCTTGAAGCAATACAGGCCGCGCTCGCGCCCCACGGCCAGTTCCTGGCGCTGGACCCGCCTCTGCCTGGTCGAGCCACTATCGGCGGCGCCCTGGCGTCGGGCGCGTCCGGGCTGCTTCGCTGGCAGTACGGGAACGCGCGGGACCTTGTAATCGGCATGAAGGTGGCGATGGCAAACGGGGCTGTCGTCAAGAGCGGCGGCGAGGTCGTCAAGAACGTGAGCGGCTACGACATGGCCCGGCTTCACCTCGGGGGGCTTGGCACACTGGGCGTAATCGGCGAGCTGTCTTTCAAGCTCACGCCGCTGCCGCGCCTGGAGCGTACTCTCGTTGCGTCCTTCAGAAGCATGGAGCATTGCTTGGAAGCCGGCATGGACATTTATCACAGCCATGCGACTCCGCTTGCGCTCGCGGCGTTCGACGGGTCGGTCAGCCGGCGGACGGGGGTCCTGGATGCGAACTCGGACTTCGTGACCGCCGTGAGGCTGGGTGGACGGCCGCGTTCACTCGAACGCCAGCTCCGGGACTGCGCGGAGCTGTGCCGGGAGGCAGGCGCGGCCGAGGTCGACACCGTCGATGGCGATGCGGCGACCATGCTTTGGCGCGGGTTGGCGGACTTCGGATGGGACGAGGAGACGGAACCGCTGGCTGCGGCGCGCGCCTCCATTCTCCCTACAGCGGTGGCCCCCTTGCTCGCGAGTCTGGTAACGGTTGGACAGGGCGCATCCGCGGCACCGTCGGTCATCGCACAACCGGGCTATGGCGGCCTCTCACTGTTCTGGTTCGAGGACGAGGAGGGTCAGTCGGACGAGAGCGTCCTGGAGGCCGTGTCCGGCGCGCGCGCCCTGGTGCGCGAAGTGGGCGGGCGGCTGGTGATCGAGCGCTGCCCACGCAGTGTCAAGGCCGCGATGGACGTGTGGGATGACGTGGGCGAGTCGCTTGACGTGATGCGGCGCATGAAAGAGCAGTACGACCCCGGTTCCATTCTGAACCCGGGCAGATTCGCCGGCGGTATCTGATGACGGATAACGGGTTCTTTAAGCCGGGGCTGTCGTTCGCGGGGCCAGACGCGCCGGACGAGGACGAGCTGTATAAGTGCGTGCACTGCGGCTTTTGCCTGCAGGTATGCCCAACTTACGTCGAGACCGGCTTGGAAACGGAGTCGCCGCGCGGACGCATCGCGCTGATGAAGGCTGTCAACGAGGGGAGAATCGGCATCACGCCCGGCGTCGTGCGCCACTGGGACATGTGCATACAGTGCCGTGCCTGCGAGGTCGCTTGCCCGTCCGGAGTCAACTACGGCCATCTCATCGAGTCGACCATGAGCCAGGTGGAACGCCGGCGAAAGAGCGGTATGCTGGCGAGGATGGTGCCGGCTGTGATGGAGAATCGCCGCCGGCTCGGCCTCGTCGTGGGAGCGTTGAGCGTGTACCAGCGGTCCGGCCTGCAGTCGCTGATGAGGAAGAGCCGTGCGCTGAGGCTGCTGCCGGGCAACCTGGCGGAGCTTGAGAGTTCGCTCCCGGCAATCGAGGGTGCTCGATTCGAGGCGAATGGTCAGGTCATTCCGGCGCACGGGAAGCGCCGCGCCACGGTCGCGCTGCTGTCCGGCTGCGTCATGCCGATGGTGAACGGGCCGCAGATGTCGGCGGTGGCCAGGGTGCTGGCCCGCAACGGTTGCGACGTGGTCGTGCCGCGAGGCCAGGTGTGCTGCGGCGCGATTAGCTCGCACGTTGGCGACCTAGATGCGGCACGAGAACTGGCGCGCCGCAACGTCGACGAGTTTCTAAACGCCGGCGTCGACGCGGTGGTAGTCGCATCCGCCGGCTGCGGGACGCGCATGAAGGAGTACGGCCACCTGTTGCGGCGTGACGCGGACTACGCCGAGAAGGCCGAGCGGCTCAGTGCCATGGTGAAGGACGTTCACGAGTTCCTGGTCGACTTGCCGTTCGAACCTCCGACCGCGAGGCTGGACTACCGCGTCACTTACCAGGACTCGTGCCATCTGGCGAACACGCAGGGCGTGGTCGACCAGCCGAGGCGCATTCTGCGTTCGATTCCGGGCGTGGAATTCGTGGAACTGCCCAACGCCTCCAAATGTTGCGGCGCGGGCGGCACTTACACCATCACGGAGCGGGAGTCGTCGCTCCGTGTGCTGGCAACGAAGATGGCCGCGGTGCGGGAGACGGGGGCGGACGTGGTGGCGACGGCGAACCCCGGCTGCGTGATGCAGATTCAGTACGGCGCGCGGCGCGCGGGGCTGGCGGCGCGGGCGGTGTACGTGACCGATCTGCTGGATGAGGCTTATGCTTTGCAGGATGGGCTTAGCGACGCCACCGGTTAGGTGACGTGCGCGTTATAGACAAGTTATGCGACTAGTCATATAATATGGCTACATTTGGATTATGGAGGCTTCGAAGTGAAGAGAATAGGAGCCGCAAAGTTCAAGGAACAATGCCTGGCCCTGTTGGACCAACTCGACGCTGACGGCTTGGTGATAACCAAGCACGGAAAGCCAGTCGCGCGCGTACTTCCGTATGATAGCAGTGAGGCCGACCTCATCGGAAGTCTGAAGCACAAGATCACGATTAGGGGTGACATATTTTCGACTGGAGTCCGCTGGAACGCTGATGCTCAATCTTGATACGCATATGCTCATCTTCGCGGTTAGCGGAGGTCTCCGGCCTGGTGAGCAGAGGCTTATGACACAGAGAAGATGGTCGATTTCCTCTGTTGTGTTGTGGGAGTTGGCAAAGCTGGTGCAGTTGGGCCGCGTGGACTTGGATCTCGGCGACCGAGAGGTAGTTCGCCTCCTGAACCGCGTCAGAGTGTGGCCCATAGACCTCGCGGTTGCTCTCGCCTCGACGCGACTCGATTTCAGCAGCGATCCTGCGGACGAGATCATCGCCGCCACCAGTATCGTGCATGATGTCCCCCTGCTTACGCGCGATAGAGTGATGAGTCGCTCAAAGATAGTTCCCTTGGCATTCTAAACTAGACGCAAGGAGATCTCCTTCAACGGAACCGAAAGAGAGAGCACTGCATGTACCGTGCCCGGACGCATTTGAATTCGGAGGCCAAGCCGGTGTGTGCAGGGGATCGCTTAGTAATGGAACGGAGGGCTATAGATGGAATTGGGACTTAAGGACAAGGTGGCGCTTGTAACGGGCGGGAGCGACGGTATCGGGAAGGCCGCGGCCATGGTGATGGCAGCCGAGGGCGCCAAGGTTGTCATCTGCGCGCGCAGGGCCGACGTGCTGGAGCGGGCGGCCACCGAGATTCGGGAGCAGACTGGCGGAGACGTGATGGCCGTTCCGACGGACGTTACGGACCCCGACCAGATTCAGGCGCTGTTCGATCAGCTAATCGAGGCGCACGGGCGTATCGACATACTGGTGAACAACGCGGGCACATCTTCGGCGGCGTACTTCGAGAACGTGTCGGACGAGACGTGGCGATACGACATCGAACTGAAGGTGTTCGGCGCGATTCGTTGCTCCCGGTTGGCGATACCGCACATGAAGGCGCACGGCGGCGGGCGCATCATCAACATAACGACGCCAGGCGGCAAGGCCCCGGCGGCGCACTCTGTGCCGACGTCGGTGAGCCGCGCGGCTGGCATCGCCTTGACGAAAGAGATGTCCAAGGACTACGCCGCGGACAACATACTGGTCAACACGGTCTGCATCGGCCTCATCAAGAGCGGCCAGCACGAGCGCCGCTGGGAACAGCAGAACGCCGAGCACCCTGAGCTTTCGCTGGAAAGGTGGTACGACCAGATGGGGAGCCGCGTGCCGCTGGGTCGCGTGGGCGAGGCCGAGGAAGCGGGCGAGCTTATCGCGTTCTTGGCGTCCGAGCGCGCAAGCTACATTACGGGAGTGGCGATTAACATCGACGGTGGCACGTCGGCGGTGGTGTAGGGCTGCCTTCTTACCCGCATTCCCGTGTCGAGTACGGGGCAGGCTCCAGCCTACCCGTAACAAAGGGGAAGGGACTAGGGCGCGCCGGTCTGGCCCCTGTGGCGCAGGGCGTGGTCGATTAGCACGAGAGCCATCTGAGCCTCGACTATGGGCACGGCGCGCGGCAACACGCACGGGTCGTGGCGTCCGCGGGGCTCAAGGACGGTTGGGTTGCCGTCCGCGTCCACGGTTTCCTGTGGGCGCATTATGGTCGCGGTGGGCTTGAAAGCGGCCCTGATGACAATGTTCTCGCCGTTGCTGATGCCGCCCTGGATGCCGCCGGAACGGTTTGTGCGCGTTCTGATCCGGCCGGATTCGTTGTAGAAGAGGTCGTTGTGCTGTGAGCCGGTCATGGTGACGCCGCCAAAGCCTGAGCCAACCTCGAATCCCTTGCAGGCCGGCAGGGAGAGCATGGCCTTTGCGAGGTCGGCCTCCAGCTTGTCGAACACCGGCTCGCCCAGTCCGGGCGGGACGCCTCGCGCGACAGCCTCGACAACGCCGCCGAGGGAATCGCCGTCCTTGCGGGCCTCCTTGATTCGCTCGATCATCTGAATCGCCATGTCCTGGTCGGGGCAGCGGGCGATGTTCGCCTCAACCTCCGCCTGAGTGACGGTGTCCGAATCGACTTTGGCGGTGAGCTTCCAGACCTGCTTGACGTAGGCGACGATTTCCACGCCGTAGTCGCGGGCGAGCAATTTCTTGGCGACGGCTCCCGCGGCCACTCGCCCGACGGTCTCGCGCGCGCTCGCGCGGCCGCCGCCCTTCCAGTTGCGAATGCCGAACTTTGCGTCGTAGGTGTAGTCTGCGTGGGAGGGCCTGTACTTGGTGCGCATGTGCTCGTAGTCTTTGCCGCGAGCGTCCTGGTTCCACACGCCGATGAGTATGGGCGTGCCGAGCGTCAGTCCGTCGAACACGCCGGAGAGTATCTCGGCCCTGTCGCCCTCTTTGCGCTGCGTGGAGATTTCGCTCTGGCCGGGCCTGCGGCGGTCCAGCTCTTTTTGGATATCGTCTACCGTAAGCTCCAACCGAGGCGGGCATCCGTCGACGACCACTCCCATGGCGTCGCCGTGAGACTCGCCCCAGGTGCTGATCCTAAATAGCTGTCCGAAAGTGCTGGCCACGTGGTGTCATCCTCCGTTCGGCGGCGAAGTCACGCTCGGGCGTTGCGCCGTGTCGGTCCGCTACCATCTCAATGTTCCCTATGGTATCATCGCAGGCAAGTGAGCCATGGGCAAGTCGGCAGACTTCCTCGTGGCTGATCTGTGCAGGTTTGATCGGGCCCGGGTTGAACACCTGCGCGCGCCTGTCGCGCTAGTCGCGAATGAGCGTCGCGCGCAGCCCGGGCCCATAACCTCCTCCTCCACCTGATTCCCTGGTATCCCATGCCTCGCACATCTCCGTACGCGCAATGACGCAAGAACTCGATGAACCATAACGATGGTCCGGCACCCTCCGAGGAGGCAGGCGCAAGCGGCGTCACGCGGTCGCCGCCTGCACGTGGCGCCACTGGAGCGGACCGGAGAAGGTCTCCGGATGCGGACACCGAGGGCGGGTGGCGGAACTCGTTCAGGTCGCTGTCCAACCGGCACTTCCTCTTCTTGTGGCTTGGGCAACTTACGATCATGGCGGGCATGCAGATGCAGATGCTCGCCAGGGGTTATCTCGTATACGACCTCGAAGGGTCCGCCACCATCCTCGGCATAGTCAACGCGGGGTCGTCGGTGCCGATGCTTACGCTAGTGCTGTTCGGCGGGGTGATCGCGGACAGAGTGGACCGCAAGCGCATCCTCCAGTTGGGCCAGGTTGGCGCGCTGCTGATCGCGCTGGGCGTGGGTGTGTCGATCACCACGAACACGGTGACGTGGTACCATCTGCTCACGGCCTCTGTGCTCCAGGGGGTGTTGTTCGCGCTCATGGGGCCGGCGAGACAGGCCATCATTCCGCAGATGGTGGGCAGGGACCTGCTGACGAACGCGATGGCGCTGAATGCGGCGGCGATGAGCGTGACCACGCTGGTGGCGCCCGCGATCGCGGGCAACGCTTACGCGCTGCTGGGGCCGGACCGCGTCTACTACATCATCACGGCGTTGTGCCTGTTTGCCGTGGGATTCACGGCCTTCATTCCCGGAGGACGCGGCACGTCCGGCACGGGCGGTGGAAACGCGGTGGAGCAGATTCGCGCGGGTTTTGAGTACATCCTGTCCAGCCCGCTGGTGCGGACGCTGCTGTTCATGGGGCTTGCCACGACACTGCTGGCGATACCGTTCCGTTTTCTGCTTCCGGTGTTCGTGGTGGACATCTACCTGCGGGGCCCCGAGGCGATGGGCTTGCTGACTGCGATCATGGGCGCCGGCTCACTGATAGGTTCGCTCTACATAGCGTCGCTTGGGAAGCGAAACCGCGGGATGATTCTGATAGGAGCGAGCTTTGCCTCCGGCATTGCGCTGGCACTCGTGTCGGCGATTCCTTACTACACGTGGGCCGTGGGTTTCATGGTGTTGCTCGGGCTGGGCGACGCGGGGCGGCGCGCGTTGAACCAGTCGCTCATAATGGAGGTGTCCGAGGACCAGTACCGGGGGCGCGTGATGAGCGTGTTCATGATGAACTTCGGGCTGATGCCGCTCGCTGTGCTGCCCGTGGGTGTCGTGGTGGACTGGCTGGGCGGCCAGGTGGCGATTGGAATCCTCTCGGGACTGCTGATCGCCACCGTGACTTCCGTGCTCGTGTTTTCTCCCAGGCTGCGCCGGCTACAGTAGAGCCGCGTCCAAACGCAGCCTGGGATTCGGCATGCTACTTCGCGTTGGCGGCCTGTAGCTCCAGGGACGCGGACTCTACCTCGTCCAATCTGGCCGCGATGACGGACGGCTTCAGACCGGCTGCGTGGTCCGGGTAGCCTGCCCTCTCCAGCATAGGGGCGAGCTTGCCACCCCTGAACAGGTCGAGCGCCCAGCGCAGCGGGTCGGGCGCGGTGGTCATGTCCAGGTACAGCCGCTGGTTCTTTGCACGCGGGCCGTAGTGGTAGTGCGGCGCGACCTCGAAGCAGTCGAAGGTGAGCAGCTCGTGCTCCTCGCTGCCGACGTCGCCCAGCACGTGAATCGCCACGCCCCGGTCGCTGGCGAGCTCGCGGAACTCGATGCCGAAGCGCACCGGCCCGGCCTCGACGATGACGTCGCCGCGGTTGTGGACCACGGTGCTTCGGTTTTCGCGGGACATCTGGCGGGCCTTCGCCTCGACTTCGTCCAGCGTGGCGGACAGGGCGTCCGAGTCGGCGCCGTCCGCGAGCTCTTCGTAGCCCGCTCGGGCGTACATTTCAGCGAGGCGGTTGCGTAGCTGGTCCAGCGTCCACTCCAGCGGGTCGCCCTCCGTGGTCTTGTCCAGCAACAGCCGCTCGTTCTTCTTCATCGGGCCGTAGTGGTAGTGGGGCACGTGGTCGAAACAGTCGAAGCGCAGAATCTCGACGTCCTCGCCGTCCACCTCTCCCAGCGCGTGCAGGCACAACCCCTGGTCGTTGAGCTCGTCGCGGTACTCCAAGCCGAACTTGATGGGGCCGTCACCGATGATGATGTCGCCTAGCTCTGCCATATCCTCACCTCCTGGCGCTCCACTTCGTTTGATTTGGCGCGATTATAGCCACTGCATCCGCAGCCGGGCAAGTATCCGGCCCTGACAGGGTGTGCTGGTGGTCGTCCGGATTCGACGGCCCGTCGTCTTCAGAGGACGCCAACAAGCATGTAGGAGTCGCGGCCATCCTCGTGGACGGGGTACGGGCGCCTCTCCACACTAAAGCCGGCCTCGGACATCAGGCTCTCCCAGGTGCCGACGGGGTAGAGGGAGGTGACGTGGAAGTCCTGCTCGATGGTCAGCTCGCCCGCTTTGTTCCAGACGTAGAAGAAGAGCGACTGCACGGTATTGTCCTCGGGGTTCGCGTCGTAGTTGTACTCGATGAAGGTGAACTCGAGGCCGTCGCGTTTCTCGGTGTGGTGCGACACCCACGTGCCGGGAAAGGTCTCGGTGAAGTCGTCGGGCGTGGTGATGAAGACGCCGCCCGGCCTGAGGTGGGCGCGCGCCGTGGCGAACGCGCCGCGGAGGTCGTCCTCGGTGAGCATGTAGCCGATGGCGTCGTGGATGAGCACGGCGTCGAACAGCCGCCCGAGCCGGACGGTGCGCATGTCGCCCACGTGGTGCTCGACGCCGGGGTTGAGCCGCCGGGAGTTGTCGAGCATCTTCTCGGACAGGTCCACGGCGGTTGCGTCGAAATCGGCCGTCAGGTGGGAGAGGTTGTGTCCACCGCCGACGCCGAGCTCAAGGATTTCGTGCCTGCCGGGGCCGAGCTTGTCGCGCAGGGCCTCCCGCCAGTACGACGCCTCCTCCGCATAGTGATGCGGCGGGCTGATGAGCGGCCACATGTGGGCGAACTCGTCATACAGGCGGTTCTGTTTCATACACCTTCACCCCCATCCCCCGCTTTCGCGGGGGCAGGCTCTAACCTCTTCCCATCAAGGCGGACGGGATATTTGTTATGCCGGGGGCACGTTGATGACCGGCACCTCGAGCTCGGTCAGCAGGTTGGAGAACAGGGACACGTCCTCGTCGATCACGTCCTGGAGGCTGGCGAGTTGGGCGTCGACCTTGCCCGACACCTCGACGAACACGGTCCTGGCTTGCTCCGTCGGGCCGGCGTCCGCGCGGCTCACCACCTTGGACAGGCTGGCGAGCTGTGTGTTGAGGCGGGTGGACATGCGCCCGTTGCCGGGCCTGCGCATGGAAATGAGCTCGCCTTCGATGTCCGATAGCTTCTCCTTGATTGCCGACGCGGCCTCCGCCACGGGCTCGGCGGCCGAGCCTCCGGCGGCGCGGCGCTCCCACTCGTCGACCTGGACGCGGACGCGGCGCAGCCGGTTGACCGACTCGTGGGTTTCCGAAATCTTGTCGCGGATGCCGCTGAGCAGTTCGTGCTGGGCCTGGTACTCCTCCGGCGTGGTTGCGATGCGCGGGTCCGGACGTATCTCGAACTGTTGGACGGTGCTCTGGCCGTCCACATCGAGCCGCACCTGGTACGTGCCTGGAGGAGCTTCCGGTCCGGCGAACATGGAATTGTAGGACAGGCCGTGCAGACTTTCGCCCTCGACGGGAGTGGGGCCGGGGTAACGCAGGTCCCACACAAACAGGTTCATTCCCGAGTTGGCGCGCACGCGGGGGGAACCGTCAGAGTCGCTGGAGTACGACACTATCTCCGCGCCGTCGCCATCCAGGAACGTGAGCGATACGGCGTTCTCCGGCGCGTCGGCCAGGTAGTAGCGCACCAGGACGCCGTCCGGCGGGTTCTGTCCGCCGTCCAAGTATACTCGCGTAACTTCGCCGTCGGGACTAACGGTCTGGTCGTAGGTGTTTACCAGCGGGTTAGGCCCCTGGTAGTTGCGACCGGACTGCGGGTTGGCGACGTACTCGGGGGCGACGTAGCCTGGGTACAGCGGGAAGCGGTAGGCCGCTCCGGGCGCGAAGAGGTGGGCCGAGCCGCCGTCAACCTCGTTGGTTATCTGGCGCAGGGGCGACACGTCGTCCAGTATCCAGAACGAGCGGCCGTGCGACGCTATCACGAGGTCGTTGTTCTTCACGACCAGATCGTGCACCGGCACGGCGGGCAGATTGAGGCTGAGCGGATTCCAGTTCGCGCCGTCGTCGAACGAGACGTACACGGTCGTCTCCGTGCCCGCGTAAAGGAGGCCGCGCTTCGCCGGGTCCTCGCGGACGACGCGGGCGAAGTCGCCGTCGGGAATGCCGTTCGCGATGGAAGTCCAGGTATTGCCGTAGTCTGTCGTCTTGAATACGTAGAGGCCGGTGTCGTCCAGCCTGTAGCAGTGGGCGGCCACGTAGGCGGTGGCCTCGTCGTGGGGAGACGGCTCAACGGACGCGACCATAGCCCACTCGCCCATGCCGGGAGGAGTGACGTTCTCCCAGGTCTCGCCGTCGTTCCGGGAGACGTGGACCAGGCCGTCGTCGGTGCCGGCCCAAAGCAGGCCGGGCGTCAGGGAGGACTCGGCGAACGCGAAGACGGTGCAGTAGATCTCGGCGGTGCCGCCCTCCAGAGTAATCGGGCCGCCGGATACCTGTAGCTTGGACTCGTCGTTGCGGGTGAGGTCGGGGCTGATGATCTCCCAGCTATCGCCCTCGTTGCGAGTTCTGAAGACGTGGTTGCCGGTAATGTACACCGTCTTCTGGTCGTGGGGTGAGATGACGATGGGGGCCGTCCACGCGAAGCGGTACTTGAGGTCGATGGCGCCCATGGCGCGGGAGGCCTCCGGCCAGGGGTCTACGTCCTTGGCCTGGCCGGTGCTGTGGTCGTAGCGGGTGAGCTGGGTGCTTCCGCTGTGCGCGCTGTAGACGATGTTCGAGTCTTCCTGGTTCACGGCGACGAAACCGGCCTCGCCTCCGGCCACCTGGTACATCTCCGCCGCGCCGATGACGCCGGCCCTTGAGCGGCTGGGGACGCTCATCGTGAGGTTGTCCTGCTGAGCGCCGTAGACCCGGTAGGGGAACTGGTCGTCTGTGACCACGTGGTAGTACTGGCCGGTCGGCTGGTTGTAGATGGACGACCAGGACAGCCCGCCGTTGTAGGTGACGCATGCGCCGCCGTCGTTGCCCTCGATCATTCGCTGGGGGTTGTGCGGGTCTATCCAGAGGTCGTGGTTGTCGCCGTGCGGCGTGGGCAAGAGCGAGAAGTTACGCCCGCCGTCGATGGAGCGCCAGGCCGAGAACTCAAGCGCGTACACTGTTTCCGCGTCCTGGGGGTCGGCGAAGATGTGGGTGTAGTACCACGGGCGGCCGCGAATGTCGCCGGTGTCGGTGAGAAGCTCCCAGTTGTTCCCGCCGTCGTCCGAACGGAAGAGTCCGCCGTTCTGCGACTCGATGAGCGCCCAAACCCTGCCGGGCCTGGCCGGAGACGCCGCGACGCCGATCCTGCCCATGATGCCCTCGGGCATACCGGGGCGGGAGGAGATGTTCTCCCAGGTGTCGCCGCCGTCGGTGGACTTGTAGAGTCCGCTGTCCTCGCCGCCGCTCTCGTGTATCCAGGGGTATCTCTGGGCCTGGTATATGGCGGCGTACAGGATGCGGGGGTTGTTCGCGTCCATAGAGATGTCGATCGCGCCGGCGCGGTCGCTCTTGTGCAACACAAGCTCCCAAGTGTCGCCACCGTCCTTAGAGCGGTACACGCCCCGCTCCGGGTTGCGCCCGTACGCGTGGCCGAACGCGGCGACGTAGACCAGGTCCGGGTCCTGCGGGTGAACTCGCACGCGCGCTATGTGGCGGGTGGGCTCCAGTCCGACGTTCCGCCAGGTTGCGCCGCCGTCGGTGGACTTGTACACGCCGTCGCCGTGCGACACGTTCTGGCGAATGCAGGACTCGCCGGTTCCCACGTAGACGACGTTGGGGTCGGACTCGGAGACCGCGACCGCGCCTACAGACGCCACGTTGAATTGGCCGTCGGAGACGTTGAGCCAGCTGGTGCCGCCGTCTTCGGTCTTCCATACGCCGCCTGAACACGCGCCGAAGTAGAAGGTGCCCTGGTGGACGGGGTCGCCCGCGACCGCGACGACTCTGCCGGCTCGGAAGGGGCCAATGCATCGCCATTCGAGGGCGTTGTAGAGCTTCTGGTCGATGGCTGCCATGAAAAGCCTCCAGGGTTCGCTAGGGCCGGGTAGACAGGCCTTGACGTTAGCACCGGCGGTTGGCGGCGTCAACTGAGACCGGGCCCGCAAGTCCGCTTCAGATTACCTGGCGTCCCCAAACCGATTACCTCGTGAAGGCGAGGGGGCGAATTCTGTTAGTTTCTGAGACATTCTGTGCGATTCCTAGCTGGGAGTGGCAGCGATGGTGCTCAATGCTGTCCTGCCGTTATGGGGGTTCTGGCGCAATAACGTCCTGTCGCGTGGCAGAACAGGACAGGGAGAACGGCTTGGGGTGGCGTCACCCCCATCCTAGCCTTCCCCCTGCGAGGGGGAAGGGATTTCGAAAGTGCCCGGGCGGGTCGGTCCCGCGGGCGGATTTGAAACCCGCCCCTAACCGTGTGCGATGATAGCACGAATGTGCGGATATTGCAATAGGCGTGGCAAAAAAAATGAGTTGGGGGGGATCTGTGGGGAGAAATTGCGCACGAATGGGAACTGGTGGGACGTGGGTGAGAATGGGTGGGACACGGCTGAGAACGGGTGGCGCAGGAAAGTGACGCTTTTTTCGGGTGCGGGAGTGGGCGAGGGCCGCGGGTTCTGCTGATGAGAGAGGTGTGAATGGTATAATTCGCCGCTATGGGAACGCAACCACCCTTCGAAGAGAGACCTGGCGCGCAACCGGACGATCCGGCCAGCCGACCGCTTCCCTATTGGCGTACGCACGAACCCGAGTCTGAGGGCAGGCCCTGGTCGCCCCGCCGGCTGGTGCGTTCCGCGCTGAGAGCGGTCCGCACCAGCCGGGTCCTGGCCTTTGCGCTGCTGCTGGTTTTGGCCACCGCCGCGAACATCGCCTACGACTGGTATGGCCCGCTGCGCTTCGACTCGCCGCCGTCTTCGTTCGCCAGCTCAGTTCCGGGGCCGGACTCGTGGCCGATGCTCAGCAGGGGGCCGGACCGCAACGCATACGATCCTGAAGCAGACCTCTCCGAGGCTCCGGAGGTCGCGTGGCAGTTCGATGTAGGCACGACGCTCAGTTCGTCGCCGGTTGTCCACAAGGGCAGTGTTTTCATCGCCGGAGAGAGCGGCCGAGCGGTGTGCCTTGATGCGAGCACCGGAGAGGTCAGATGGGAGCACGATCTGGGTGCGGCAGTGCGAGCAGCGCCCGCGGTCGCCGGCGGCGTGGTGGTATTCAGTACCCTGGACGGCAGCGCCGAAGCCCTTGACGTCGCCTCTGGCGAGCCCCGATGGAGGTACGACTTCGAGGAGCAGTCGCTTTCACCTCCCGTGGTGTACGAGGGCGTGGTGTACGTCGGCTCCAACGACTGGCACGTCTACGCGTTGGACGTCCAGACGGGTGAGCTCCGATGGAAGTACAAGGCGCGCGATTCGATCAGGTCGGGGCCGTCTGTCAACGACGAATCGGTCATTTTCACCGACGTGACCAATCGGATTTACACGCTGCGTCGCGACACCGGGACTTTTCGCATGGACTTCAAGACCGCGGGCCCGGCAAGGGGTGGCGTCGCCGTGCTGGGCAAGTTCGGCTACCTGGCCGACCGCGGGGGCCGAGTCCGGGCCGTGGACTGGACCGTCCGCGATCTGCCATTTGAGAAGGCGCTCTTTCGGATACGGACGCAACTGTTCGCGTGGCGGATGTTGAGCGAGGCGCCCTCTATCAAGGGTTCGGTGTGGTTCTTTCGCAAGCGCGGAGAGGAGTTCAGTTCCACGCCCGTCGTCGCGCATGATGGCGTGTACGCCGTAGCGGTCTCCGGTAGGGTGTTCGCGCTGGGTCAGGATGACGGCGGGCTGTTGTGGGAAGCGCGCACTAGAGCCGGAGTCCCAGGCTCGCCGGCGGTGCTGGGCCAAACGCTGGTGGTTGGCGACTCGGGCGGTGTGCTCTACGGATTCGAGGTGCTCACCGGTGCCGAGCTCTGGACGGTCCGCCTGAAGAGAGGGTTAGTGGGCGCGCCTGTGTTCTCTTCCGGGACGTTATTCGCGGCGACGGCCTCCGGCGCGGTGTACGCGCTCAACTGAGACTAATTCTGTCGTTGTCCTGTGAGTTTGTCAGGGTAAGTGTTCAATGATTATGTCAGTAGCCGTCTTCTGTTGCCGTGAGCTATGGCAGACGCTACCTCCTTCCTGTACGCCGCCAGCAGTCGCCACGCATGGCGCTCGCTCAGTTCCATCAGTCCCGCCACCTGCACCACTGTCACCTCGCGTGCGATCACCGCGTTCAGTTCCTGTAACCGCTTCTACTCATCAATCGCCGTCGACGTCAGTCCTCTCATGGACTGACATTTTCGTCGAACACTTACACCCTGACATAATCATTGACCATCTACACACACGTCTTGACATCGCCTCTAATCGTTGCTAACCTTCCCCCCAATCGTCTTCTGGTCGACGGGGGGAGGGCCGCTTGGCCGCGTCTTGAGACTGCCCTGGAGAGGTGGGCACCAAGCGCATCCCCGTCTCAAAACCGTAACCGGACCGGACAGGAGGACAAAATTGAAGAGAGCACGGTCTAAACTGGCATTCCTCGCGATTTTCGCGTCATTGGCCGCCCTTGCGCTGGCTGCGGTCGCCTGTAGCTCCGCGGAACCGGAGGCGCCCCCCACGGCGACGCCCGTTGACGTGTCGGGCATAATCAGCCAGGTGATGGCGGCCCAGCAGCCCGGGGTCACGACCGAGGATGTGGCAATGGCGATCCAGGATGCCCTGGCTCAACAGCAAGGCCTCACCTCCTCGGACGTGGCTAACGAGATAGCCAAGGCGCTTAGCGCCCGGCCCGGCGTCACGTCTGAGGACGTGGCTTCTGCCATCGCATCCGCGCTGGACGCGCGCCCCGGCGTTACCACCCAGGACGTCGCCAACGAGATAGCCGCGGCGCTCAGCGCTCAGCCCGGCGTCACCGAGGGCCAGGTTGCTGAGGCGATTGCGGCGGCGCTGGCCGAGCGCCCCGGCGTCACCGAGGACCAGGTTGCCGCTATAGTCGCACAGGCCATGGAGGCCCAGCAGGCCCAGATCGTCGCCGCCGTGGTCACCCAAGTGCCGGCTATGCAGGCGCCTACCGCGGCTCCGGTGCACATGCAGGAGGGCGGCACGGTAAAGGTGGTTGGCCACGCGGGCGGCTTCACCTTCGTCGATCCGCACGCGACGGGGCTGATTATGACGGGCTTCGTGGGCCGACAGGTCTATGAGCAGTTGTTCACCCGCGACGGGGAATTCAATGTCAAGCCCCAGCTGGTAGAGGAGTGGAGCACCAACAGCGACAGCACGGTGTGGACTTTCAAGCTCCGCGAGGGCAAGACGTTCCACAACGGGGATCCGCTGAGGGTCGAGGACGTGATAGAGAGCATCAAGCGAAACGCGGTGCTTAGCAGTATCTCGCGTTCCTACTACAGGGGCTTTTCGGGGAAGGAAGCCACTGGCGACGTGAGGGCCGACATCGGCCACATGTTCGATGAGGTGGACGACACTACCCTGACGGTTACTCTCGACAAGCCTTCTTCGTACATCCTGACCATTATGGCGCAGATAGACCCGTACATGCCTTCGGTCATGCACGAGGACATCTGGCAGCATCCCGCGGGCGGCAAGGGCGACGAGGCCATCAAGACGGCCATCGGCACCGGTCCCTTCAAGTTCGATGAGTGGGTGCCGGGCACGGGAATCTTCCTGTCACGCAACGATGACTTCCTGGCCAGGGACGAGCCTTACGACTTCCTTTCCGGCAAGCTGGAAGTGCTGATCGACAAGCAAGAGGTCCGGGTGATTCCCGACCAGGCGTCTCGAGCGGCCGCGCTGCGAACCGGCGAGGTCCACTTCCTGGATGACTTCAAGCTGGACGTCGCGAAGACGCTGGAGGGAGTGCCGGATATCCAGATTCAGCGCGTGGGCCGCATGAATATGGGCACCATGAACTGGAACCAGTGGATAGAACCTTTCGATAATCCGAAGGTGCGCCAGGCGGTCGCCATCGCATTGCCAATCGACCGCACCATGGCTGCGGCCATCGGAGACGCGGAATGGTGGCAGCAGTGCGCCTTCTACATCCACTGCGGCACCAAGTGGAGCGACGCGGCGCAGGGCTACGGCGACCAGTACCAGAGCATCTCGGGCGACGTCGACAGGGCCAAGGCCATCGTCGAGGCCGAGGGCGTCGCGGGGCAGCACGTTCGCGTGATCGCCGTGGACAGCACCTTCATCCCTGAGGCCGCGCTGGTCGTGGCGGAGACGCTCGAGAAGATCGGCTTCACCTCCGAGATCCTCGCGGTTGACACCGCCGCATCCACCGCGATGCAGCGTTCCACCGAGCCGACAGATTACGAGATGAGCATGGGCTGGAGCAACTTCTTCAACGGAGTTGACCCGCTGGGCCCGCACACCAACTCCTACGTCAAGTCCAACTTCGTTTCCTACTGGCAGGATCCAGGCGGGAAGGCTCAGGAAATCCGGACCAAGTTTGCCGAAGAGCTTGACTTTGCCAAGCAGGTCGAACTGGTCAAGCAGTACGACGAGTTGTACTGGGAAGAGTGGCCGCGCAACGTGGCCATGTTCTCCAACCCTCGCGCCTACCGCACCGACGTGCTCGAAGGCGTCGGCAACTGGCTGTACCCGCTCGTCTATGGAGTGTCGGTAAAGCAGTAACGCTTAGCGGACGCACCAAAAGCAATCAATCGGCAGGGGGCTGGCGTTCTCGAAGGTCTGCAAGATCGAAGAGGGCGCCAGCCCTTGCCATAAGTGCGCCCTTTTGCGCTCCCGCGCGGACCCGGCGCGATTCTCCACGGGAGGTCTCTCAGCATGGCGGTTGAACCAACTCTACTGAACGCGCTCAGGTGGCGGAACATTGGCCCTCACAGGGGCGGCAGAGTGGTTGCCGTGGCCGGCCACCCAACCGACCCGAACGTCTTCTATTTTGGCGCGTGCGCCGGGGGCGTCTGGATGACGCGGGACGGCGGCACCTACTGGGAGAACGTTTCGGACGGCTTCTTCACTTCCGCGTCGGTGGGCGCGATCGCCATTTCCGAGTCGGACCCCAACGTCATCTACGTCGGGAGCGGCGAGGCGACCATCAGGATCGACGTCACGCACGGCGACGGCGTGTACAAGTCCACCGACGGCGGCAAGACCTGGCGCAACATGGGCCTGAAGGACAGCCGCCACATCGGAAGCGTGCGCGTTCATCCGACTGACCCGAACACGGTGTACGTCGCGGCGTCGGGGCACGCGTTCGGTCCCAATGAGGAGCGCGGCGTGTACCGCTCGACCGACGGCGGCGAGACGTGGGAGTGCGTGCTTTACAAGAGCGACAAGGCCGGCGCGGCCGACATCTCGATCGACCCCAACAATCCCAGGCTCATCTACGCCTCGATCTGGCAGCGGCAGCGCACCTTTTGGGAGATGTCGAGCGGCGGGCCGGACAGTGGGCTGTACAAGTCCACGGACGGCGGCGACACCTGGGAGGAGATAACCCGCAACCCAGGAATGCCGGAGGGGCTGATAGGCAAGATAGGCGTGGCCGTTTCGCCCGCAAAGCCCGGCCGCGTGTGGGCGCTCATCGAAAACAAGGAGAACGGCGGCATGTACCGCTCCGACGACGGCGGAGCGACCTGGGAGCACCTGACCGCGGACGAGGGAATTCGCGCCCGACCCTGGTACTACACACATGTTATAGCCGACCCGCAGGACGCCGAGACGGTCTGGGCGCTCGCGCTCAACTGCTGGAAGTCTACCGACGGGGGCCGCACTTTCACCGATGTGGGCACGCCCCACGGCGACAACCACGGCCTGTGGATAGACCCGAAGAATCCCCTTCGCATGATAGAAGGCAACGACGGCGGCGCGACCGTAACCTACAACGGCGGCGTGTCCTGGTCGACCATCTACAACCAGCCCACCGCGTGTTTCTACCACGTGACCACGGACAACCAGCACCCCTACCGCGTGTACGGGACGCAGCAGGACAACAGCGCCATAAGCACGCCGAGCCGGACTTGGAAGGGCGCGATTCCGTGGGGCGACAACTACACCGTGGGCAGCTCCGAAAGCGGGCACATAGCGGTCAAGCCCGACGATCCGAACATCGTCTACTCCGGCTCTATCGGCAGCTCTCCAGGCGGTGGCGGCAACATGCTGCGGTACGATCACTCGACCGGGCAGGTGCGCATCGTCACCATCTGGCCGGAGATGTCCGGCGGAGAGGCGCCGGCCCAGTACAAGTATCGCTTCCAGTGGACTTACCCCATCGTCTTCTCGCCCCACGATTCGAACACGCTGTACGCGACCGGCAATGTGGCGTTCAAGACGACCGATGACGGGACCACCTGGGAGGCCATCAGCCCCGACCTTACA
The DNA here is from genome assembly GCA_034421955.1 of Dehalococcoidia bacterium. Taxonomy (GTDB): domain Bacteria; phylum Chloroflexota; class Dehalococcoidia; order Lucifugimonadales; family CATOSD01; genus CATOSD01. The sequence goes on from DAOUJZ010000065.1 coordinate 114,197, forward strand.
CGCAATGACCCCGAGAAACAGATCCTGTCGGGCGGCCCCATCTCCTCTGAGGGCGGGGGCGCAGAGGTGTACTGCACGATTTACGCCTTCGTGGAGTCACCGCACGAGAAGGACCTGCTCTGGGCCGGCACAGACGACGGCTACGTCCACGTCTCGCGCGATGGCGGAGGAAACTGGGAGAACGTGACGCCGCCGGACGTGGAGGCGTGGACCCGCATCGCGATGATCGAGGTGTCGCCACACGACCCGGCGACGGCGTACATAGCCGCGACGCGGTACAAGCTGGACGACAACCGGCCGCTGCTGTACAAGACCAATGACTACGGCAAGAGCTGGCAGAAGATCGTGAACGGCATACCTGAGGACGACTTCACATGGGTGGTCAGGGAGGACCCGGAGCGGCGCGGACTGCTCTACGCGGGTACCGAGACCAACATCTTCGTGTCGTTCGACGACGGCGAGTCGTGGCAGTCGATGCGCTCCAACCTGCCGGTGGTGCCGATATACGACCTGGTGGTGAAGGGCACGGACCTGGTGGTGGCAACGCACGGGCGCTCGTTCTGGATACTGGACGACGTAACACCGCTTCGCCAGCTTACGGACGAGGTCGCGGCGTCGGACGCGCACCTGTTCAAGCCGCGCACGACGCACCGCTTCCCGCCCGCCATGGGCCTGGGACTGGACAGGCAGAGCGGCGTGGGAAAGAGCTACCAGCTCGCGCTGGGCGTGCCCGCGACTTTCTACTTCGAACAGGACGCGGAGGGCCGGTCCGTCAGAAAGTTCGCTGATGCGGGCGACAATCCGCCCAATGGAGTCGTGGTGTGTTACTATCTGAAAGAGAAGCCGGAGGGCGAGATTACGCTGACGTTCCTCGACTCCGACGGTGAGGTCATCAAGAGCTTCTCCAGCGGGTCTGAGGACGGGGCTGAAGTCCCTGCGGGGGCGGGAGCCAACTCGTTCGTCTGGAACATGCGCTACCCGGACGCCCGGAAGGTGGAGGGCGAGGCGATGCCGCAGACCGGCCGTGCGGCGGTCAGCCTGACCGGGCCGGTCGCGGCACCGGGCGAGTACCAGGTGCGGTTGGAGGTCGGGGGGCAGGTTCTGACGCAGGACTTCGAGATAGCGAAGGACCCTGGCGTCCAGAGCTCGGACGAGGACCTGCAAGCGCAGTTCGACCTGCTCATCGCGATACGGGACAAGATCTCCGACACCCACGATTCGGTGTCGCGGCTGCGTTCCATCCGAGACCAGGTGGCCGGCTGGAAGAGTCGGGCCGAGGGCAGGTCGGGCGCCGAGCCCGTGCTGGAGGCCGCGAATCAGATAGAAGGGAAGCTATCGGCGGTCGAAGAAGTGCTGTTCAACTCCGGCGGTGAGACGAGGGCGACAGCGACCAAGCTGAACGGCAAACTGGCGGCGCTGACGGCGGTTGTGTCCAGCGCCGACTGGGTGCCCACGCAGCAGTCCCACGGCGTTTTCGAGGACGTGTCGGCACGGGTGGACGCGCAGGCGGTCGCGCTGCAGAGCGTAATCGACGATGACGTGCCGGCATTCGTCGCCTTGATTCACGAATTGGAAATCCCGACTATCGCGTAACTGGCGTTTCGGGTCTGGCGAGGCGCCAGCAGTCCGGCGGCGGAGGTGCAACAAATGTGGCGATACATTGCCCGCAGAGTGCTGGTGAGCATACCGGTGATATTCTTCGTCGCGCTCATCACCTTCTCGATAATGCGCATCGCGCCCGGCGACCCGGTGATGATGCTCCTCAGCAGCGAAGACGAACAGCCTGATGCCGAGACTATCGCGGAACTCGAACGACAGCTCGGCTTGGACAAGCCGCTGCCAAAACAGTTCTGGGACTGGTTCGCGGGCGTGTTCACCGGCAACATGGGATCGTCATTCCGCTCCGGCTTCTCGGTATCGGAGCTGATCGGGCCGAGAATACAACCGTCCGTCTCGCTGGCCATCCTCGGGCTGGGATTGGGGGTCATACTCGGTGTGCCGTTAGGCGTGGCCGCCGCGTGGAACGCCAACTCGCTGATAGATCGCGGCGTAATGCTGTTCGCCGTCTTAGGCTGGTCGGTGCCTGGATTCTTCCTGGCCTACATCCTCATTTACGTTTTCGCGGTGGAATTGGACCTGTTCCCCGTGGTCGGTTACGTGCCCATCTCGGAAGGTCTGTTCGACTACCTGCGGAGCCTTACGTTGCCGGCTTTCTCGGTGGCCATAGCCATCATGGCGCTGGTGGCGCGCATGACACGCTCGAGCATGATGGAGGTGCTGCGGGAAGACTACATCCGTACGGCGCGCTCCAAGGGTCTGCGTGAGCGGATCGTGATGATGCGTCATGCGCTCAAGCCCGCGTCCATTCCGGTGGTCACCATCGTGGGCATAGCTTTTGCGGGCGTCATAACGGGCGTCGTCATAACCGAGACCGTCTATTCCATCAACGGACTGGGCAGGATGCTCGTGGATGCGGTGGTGTTCCGAGACTTTCCCATCATCCAGTCCACCATGATGTTGGTGGCCATGAGCTACGTTGCGGTGAACCTGATAGTAGACGTGCTCTACGTTTACATCGACCCGAGAATCCGGTACTAGCTGAGAGGGAATCATGAGCACCCAGGCGGATGGGGCAGTAAGGATAGCGGCAACCAACCCCCCACTGGCCGCGAGGATCAGCATGTGGTCTCGCGCGTCGAGGCGTGCGCTTGCCAAGAACCCGAACATGCTTGGCGGGTTGATAGTCCTGTCGGTGATGATAGCAATTTCGGCGTTGGCCGGCTTCATAGACAGGATCGACCCTTACTTGCTGGACCCCTTCGCGCGTCTCCAGAGCATGTCGGCGGACCACTGGTTCGGCACGGACAACGCCGGGCGTGACATCTACTCCCGTACGGTCCACGGTGGTCGCATTTCGCTTGTGGTCGGTTTCCTGGTGGCCTTCACCGTGTCGCTCGTGGGCGCGGCGATAGGGCTTACGGTAGGCTACTTCCGACGCGTCGACGAGGTGGTGATGCGCTTCATGGATGGCGTAATGGCGTTTCCGTCGCTGTTGCTGGCGCTGGCCTTGATTGCCGCGCTGGGCGCCAGTTTCTGGAACATCATCATCGTAATCTCGGTAGTGGACACGCCCCGCATGGTGCGCGTCGTGCGAGGCTCGGTGCTGAGTGTGCGCGAGATGGACTTCGTTACGGCGGCGAACGCGCTGGGGGCGAAGGCGCCGCGGATAATGGCGCTGCACATCATGCCCAACATCATGGCGCCGGTCATCATCCAGGCCACGTTCGTGTTCGCCTCGGCGATGCTGACGGAGGCGGCGCTCAGCTTCCTGGGCGCGGGCATCAACCCGGAGACGCCCACTTGGGGCAACATCATCGGGCAGGGACGCACGTTCTTCCAGCGCGCTATATGGATAATGATCTTCCCCGGCGTGTTCCTGTCGCTTACGGTACTGTCCATCAACCTGGTGGGCGACGGCCTTCGCGACGCGCTGGACCCGAAGTTGAGGCGCCGCGAGTAGGTCCGAGTAGGTCACTGGACTCGCGGCGAGTGGACCTGGCGCACTCCCGGCCCTGTGGGAGCGCGGCGGGTCAGATCTAGTGCCCCGTGGCCGTTAGCGTGATCATTTCCACCACCTCGTGGCTGGAAATGGAACCGATGAGGTCGCCTGTTTCTCTGTCGACGACGGGGAGCACGGTTAGAGAGTTCTCGACCATGCGCTGAAGCGCGTCTTCCACCAATTCGTCGGGATACGCATTTGGCGTGATTTGACGCAGCACGCTTCGCAGAGAAGTCCGCTCCCACTCGGTCCTGGGTAAGTACCGCAACATGCCTAGCGACACTATGCCGGCCAGTCTGCCCCGATTCACGACGACGTAGTCGTGCTGTTCCGGAAGTAGCCAAGTTTCCGCGAAGGCTTTGACAGTCAACGACTGCTCGGGATGAGTCCTGGAGGGATCCAGGATGTCCTGCACAGTAACTCCTTCCAGGGCAAAGCGAATCAGGGACGGCGGTACCTGGCCTTCTTTAGGCATGGGCTCGGTGCGCTTGAGCCTTCTGAGCGCATAGCTGATGCCCAACGGCGTCAGCAGTATGTAGCCGAACATGAGGAGCACGAGTAGCGAGAACACCCCCTTGTCAATTACGTCTGTGTAGAACAGCAGGAGCAGTATGGCTATCTCGGCTACTCCTTTCGCCATAAGACCCGTGGCCGTGGCAAAGGGGGCGTCGAGGCGTGTGACGTACGCGCTGAGGAACGAGCCGATAAACTTGCCCGCAAGGGGCACGAGAACCAGCGCGAGAATCGTCTGCGGCGGCAGGCTAAGAAACTCCAGGCTTAGATACAGACCGGCCGAAGAAAAGAACAATGGAACGAAGAAGCCTTCCGCAACGCCCTTCATCCCGGGCATTATGTCGCGCCTCACCTGGTAAGGGAGCATAGAAAGTGCGGCGCCGAAGAGCAGCGCGCCGAGGGAGCCGTGAAGGCCCACTCGCTCCGCCGCGACGACCACGAGGAAAAGGCCTCCAAGCAATACGCCAAAGGAGAGCTGGGGAACCTGGAGAAAGTGGTGGAGTATGACGATGAGTCTGGGAAGTACCTTGGTCGAGAAGAGCCAAGTCGCGACCGTAAATCCCATGATTTGCAGTATGACGGTCGATACGCTGAGTATGTCGACAGTGTGGCTGGGGTCTCCCGCGTAGAAGTGCTCACTAATGGCGAATCCGATGACAAAGAGGGCGATCAATTCGGCGATGACCACGGCGGTAAAGATCTGCACGCCCACGGGCTCATTGAGACGCCCTTCGTCTATCAGCACTTTAGCGACCACACCGAGGCTGGAAAGCGATAACACGCCAGCCAGGCCCAGCGCCTGAGTGAAGTCGAGGTGCAGCTCCAAGTCAATAAGGGAGTCTGTGGTAACGGCTAAGGAGACCAGCAGCGATACGGTTACCGACAGTGCCGACGCGAGAAACAGCCGGCCGCGAATGACAGAGAAGAATCCCCTGATATCCAATTCTTCCAAGCCGATGAGGAAAAAGAAGATGAATATGCCTATGCTCAGAACAACTTCGAGCTCCGTACCCGTGTTCACCAGTCCGGTTGTGGGACCAAGTATGACTCCGGTTGTGGCGTAGGCGATTATCGAGTTGAGGCCGAATCGTTTGAAAACTCCCTCCAACAGCTTGGCGACGATGATTAGCAGACCGATAGAAAAGAGGGCTTCGTGGAGTTCCAAACCGAAACGTGCTCCCTGATAGCCTCTGCCCGTTCGCGGCGTCGAACCAAATTTGAGTGATGGACAGAGTACCGTAGTTCAGGCGGTGGGAAATGTCCCGGCTCTTACGGAGTCGTGCGGCATTACCGGGGCCCTCCCGGCCGCGACGGTAGAGCCGGCGCACTACCCCAGGCATTATGCCGAGAGGCGCAAATGAGTGTCAAGCGCGTGACGTGCGCCGCCAAGCCGTGTACGAGTGGAGGCAACAGCAACAGCCGTCGCAGAAGTAAGGGCTCGGCGTGGCCGCAGAGACGGCACGTTTTTCGTCTACCACGTGCGGAGTAGCCGGCTTAATGCTTCCGCCCCGGCATTCCCCGATTTTGTACATATATGAAACCTTTCTTATATTGACTGAGTTGTTGCTCTATGCGTTACCCTTTCACTGCAAATGGTGGTAAGACAGAATCATTAGGCGGAGCTAATCGAACAGGGTATCGCGGAAACACTACGGGGTGTGGGGATTATGGCTACTAGAATCGCGATTGCAAACAGGAACGCCGCAGTAGCACAGGCGCTGTCGCTGCTACTGGGACAGGAGGACGAATTCGTGGTGACCGCGGAGGTTACCGAGCGAGACCGAGTGGTAGAAGTGGTGGCAGACGCGAAACCTGAGCTACTCTTGGTGGACCCCGCATTGCCCAGTGTGGACCTCGATAGCCTAGTCAGCCGGGTGACCGACGTCTCTCCGAGCACCGCGGTCGTAGTGCTGACCGACTCGCGCGACGCCAGGTTCCTCAAGCGAGCCGTGGAGTCCGGAGCCCGGGGTTACCTCTCGCTGGAAGGCGACGCAAACGAATTGGTCCAGGAGCTGAAGCTGATAGCCGGCGGCCACGTAATCGCTTCCGGTACGGCAGCCAAAGACCTCTCCGACCTGGTGAGTGCGAGCTCGAACGGCGCGAGCGACGGTCTGTCCGAGCGGGAGGTAGAGGTTGTGAATCTCGTGGCACGGGGAGACACCAACAAGGAAATTGCGGAGACGCTCGTTATAGCCGAGAACACTGTGAAGGTGCACCTGCGCAATATCTACGGCAAGCTGAACCTCCGGAACCGCCAGGAGCTGACCGCCTATGTGCTCCACGCCGAAAGCGACCAGATGCCCGCCTCAGACTAGCTCGATAGACGTCGACTCCGCTCACGGTCGCGGCTGAGGCGCCGCGGCCGCCGGGTCCGGTTTTCCGGCTGGTCTGCGTGGCCCTTCTACTACTGCCGAACTGGCCCTCTAGTCCCCATAACGCGACGGGACTACTCGCTTGGCGTACTTCGATAACAGCGCAGCCGGGATAGTCGAAATAGCCCGCTCGGGTGATGCGCCGCTCCAGACAAGCCGGTACGCTTAGATCCTGATTCGTAGCGGGCTGCTGTCTGTGGCAGCCGCCATTGGAGAAGAGGGTCGAATCAAGGACGGCAACACATGCGGCAATTCAGCCTAACCGTGTCGGAAGAAGCGCGAGAGACTCTTGCCGGGCTCGCCGATGAACATGCGGGTCGTGGCGTTCCTCGCCTGAAGGAGTTGGATGCCGCCTCACTGACGGTAGGTCAACCGGAGGAGGACGATCTGGTCCTCCGGGAGCAGAAGGGCACGCTGCTCCTGGCGGTGAGCCGGCGGCTGATGGAACGGCTCGACGGCGAAGCGGAACTGGTCATGGACTTGTCGGAGGCCGGGGAGCCGAGCTTCAGACTGGTGCGAGTGCCGATAGAGGGACGAGTGTAAGCGGGTAGGGTTCGACGGATGCATCGATCCCGTAAGCGGATGGGAAGACTGGACTACAGCGGAGGTGAAACCGTGCGAGAGCTTTTGTATGTAATCGTTGGCGTGGCTGGAGTGACTTTCGGTGTTCTGGCCGGCGTTCTCTTTGCCCCTCGAAAGGGGTCGGAGACCAGAGAAGAGATAGTCCGGCGCTCCAGGCCGCTGCAAGGCGCCGCCAGGAATGCCGCCTCGAGGATGGGGGAGAAAATCCAGCCCGTAGTCAAGCTGGCTGGCGATCGACTTCCGCTGGGCGCGAGGGCAAAGGGCACTGTCGAAGCGGATGAGGAGAAGGCCGAAGGCGGCGGTGGGGATGATCAGTTCAGCGGTCAGCACAGTGCGGGGACGACCAATGGCCGACATGCCGAACCCGAAAAGGTTGGCAGCATCAGCTAGTGTTCGCACCGGGGGTCATAACCCTTGATCTCAGGGTTGTCGACCCCGAATCCGTAGCGGGTGGACGCCTCCATCCAGGCGTTCTCCCGCACTCAATTGTGTTGTTTCCATCTGAGTCTCAGAGCTGGGGGAAGCATCATGTTTAGCAAGTTCTTGGTTCCAATCAACCCGGACGACCGAGACATAGCCAGCGGAATCGTGGCCCATGCGACGTGGCTCGCAGACAGGCTCGCTTCGAAGGTGGTGTTTCTATCCGTCATCCCAGTCGATCGGACCGAGGAGGAGTCCGACACCGCGGAGATATTCGAGCGGGCCAGGAGTGACGTCCAGTTGCGCCTGGAGAGCCTTGTGGAGTCCATGAGGAGCCGGGGTGTCAGGCTGGATACCCTGGTCGAATTCGGTTCGCCCGCGGAGACGATTGTGGAAACGTGCCGTCGGCTGCGGTGCGACCTGATAGCGATGTCGACGCACGGCGGGGGTCTGCTGGCGCAGACGTTCGCTGGCAGCGTGACGACGGACGTAATCGCCGACGCGCCTGTGCCGGTCCTGGTGGTCAACCCCACCATATCGGCGGACTCGTCCGCGGACGCGGTCGACATTTCCAGGGTGTATGTGGCGCTGGACGGTACACGGGAGGCCGAGGCCGTGCTGCCTCACGTGGAGTTTCTGGCGGCCAAGCTGGGGTTCGACGTCGTTCTTGTGCGGGCCGTGAATGAGATCGCCAGGGAGCCGGAATTCCTTGAGGGTCTAACGGAGTCCTTCCCGAGCGAAGACGGTGATCACGACGGCAACGACCGCACATACGCGGCGCTGAAAGAGACTGTGCTGCTCGTGTCCGGCCCGGAAGTGCGGGCGGAGCAATCCGATGATTACCTCGCCACAATAGCCAATAACTTCAACAGTAAGGGACTGAGCACAAGGTGCGTACTGCTCGAGGGAGATGCCAAGAAGTGCATTCTCGGGGCCTTCGAGGAGTCGTCGCACAATATGATTGCAGTAACCCACAACCGCAGATCCGGCCTGAGACGCAGAATCACGGGCAGCGTGTCAGAGGGGCTGATAAAGAAGACCGGAAGCCCGGTCCTCGTCGTACCCACTCGCGTCGAGGCCGCAGTCGGCGCGTAGGCCCCAGCCACCGAAACGAGGTGGTGAGATGAACCAGTTGAAGAGCCGCCTAAAGTGGCGTTTCTACTTCGCCAAGGCCAGGGCGGGTCTTCACGTCCGGCGAACGATGGTCGAGGGAGTGCTGCTCCTGGTGCCCATCGTGATCACGTTCGTGATATTGAAGTGGGTCTGGGACTTCATCGACGGCGTACTCAGGCCATCCATCGAGACCACCACCGGCGTCAGTTTTCCAGGGCTGGGAGTGGCCGCGCTGCTTGTGCTGATTTACGTTGTGGGGTTGACGTGGGAACTGGACCTCGGACGGAGGCTGTTGGGCTCCGCCCAGCGCGTGCTGATGTCGCTGCCGATTGTGAAAATCGTCTACTCTCCGGCGCGCCAATTGATTCAGTCGTTTTCCGGCTCAGGCCCGTCCGGCTTCAAGCGGGTGGTGGTCATCGAGTATCCCAAGGCAGGAACGTGGATGCTTGGGTTCCTGACCGCGATCACGACAGGCAAAGATGGGGTTCGCATGGGAGTCGTATACGTTCCCACCGCTCCAACGCCCAACTCCGGCTGGGTGGCCATACTGCCGATCGACGAGGTGTACGATACCGAGTTGAGCGTTCAGGAAGCCATGACCATGGTCCTGTCCGGCGGTATCGCTACGCCCGACGAGATTGTCATGACCGAGTTCGACGAGCACCGACCAGCGCTGGCCGAACGCCGGGCAGCCCAGCCTTAGCCGGAGCTTTACACTACCGCGAGTACGCGCGCCGCCGCCAGAGCAGGAACACTATGGCGCCACCGGACATTATGCTGGCGGCGACCAGCGCAGCGAGAAGTGAGCCGCGCCTCTCGACTTCCTCTGTTAGCCCGCCGCGGGCCCCATCTTCTCCCTGCGGCGTGTCGTCGATGGCCGGGCCAATCGGGCCGTCTGGGGTGGCGAGGCCCTGCGGAGTCGGCGTGGCAACGGGAGGAACGCCGCGAGCGAACGTCACCGGATCGGATTTTGCTGGCGTTGGTGTTGCCGTTGCGATCATTGTCGGAATCGGTCTTCGCGTCGGCGTGGCTGCTGGCCCAGGCGTAGACGTCGGCGTCGGTGTTGGGAAAACGGTCGGGTTCCAGTAAGTGGGTGTGGCGGGCATCGGTGTGGGCGTTGCCGTGGGGGCCTCCGACTGCTCTCGCGAGCTCCTCGGTGTTGCGGTTGCGTCTCTCGTCGACGCGCGGGCAATCGCAGGTATCGCGGTCGCCGTTACCGACGGCGGAGGCGTTGGTGACGGCATAGGGGTTGGTGACGGCGTGGGCGTTGGCGACGACGTAGGTGCTGGCGACGGCGTAGGCGTTGGCGACGGCGGGGGCGTCTTTGTCGGCTTTGGTTTATTGTAGGTGGGCGTTGGAGTGGGGCTATCAGCCGACCTCGGGGCCGGTTCCGGGTTTGTGTTCAGATCTGTGAGAGCAGTGGGTCCGACGCTGTTGGTGTCCGTGCCGGTGGATGTACCGATGCTCTCGGTGGACGTGCTGGTGTCGGTACTGGCGCCGATGTCTTCGGTGGACGTGCTGATTTCAGAGTTGGTATGGGTGTTCGTGTTGCCATCGCTATCACCGTTGTCATTGCGACTGCCGTCCATGTAAATCGGGTACCAGAAGCCAATCCCATCCATCCAGCAGATGTTCACCACACCCGGCAAACTGTTTACGGTGTAGGTGATCGTGTACACGTACTCGTCGCTGTTGACCGTGATTTCTCTACCGAAGTAGTCAAATGTGTTGGAGACTTTGCTAACCGAGACATTGGAAACACCACTGCCGGCGCTCACGTGCGAGGTCGCACTGGGATTGGTAAGCTCATGCGGGGTGCTGACATAGAGCATGTGGCGACCGGTTGAGTCGTGCTCGGAGTCCTCTGTGCAAACATGGTCGCGCTCAAAGTCTCCGTCGTGGCCGAGTACGCTGCCGGTCATCACCGTCAGGACCGAGACGACGCTTATCGCGGCAATCAGGCTGACGACTCCACCTATGGGTGACGGGAGCCCTATAACCGGCCGGAGGGCGCGGTTGCCCGACGCCGCTGTAGACTGACTGGCTTCGTGCACGAAACTTCCAAGAGGCCCCTCAGAGGCGGGGCCGGAGACTGCCTGGGTTCCGGTGATTGCGACCGGCTTCCACCAATCGGGACGCTCTCCCGAGGGGGGAGTACGGGGCACCGTTTCCGGTGGAGTGTCTGAGGAAATGGCCTGGTGAATTGCGCGAATTCTACGGACGGCAGCCAGGGAGCTTATAGGAGACTTGCGACTTGTTTTGTAGCGGTTTCAGAATTTGGCGAGGTCAGCGTCGCCGAGAGTGAGAACGCCAGCAGGACAGTGAGGCCGGAAGTGCTAAACGTGCGGCCACGAAACTAGGGAGAAAGTGTGATCAGGACCAGCCCCAGGACGATTGCGGAGGAGCCCAGGAGCCGGCCCCGTCCGAACGGCTCTTTGAGGATGAAAACGCCCATCAGCACTCCGACAACTATGCCGACCTCACGGGCTGGGGCGACGTAGCTGACCTGGGAGAGGGAAAAGGCGGTCAATGCGAGACCGTAAGCCAGAAATGCGAGCAGCCCCGCGGCAAAAATGAACCGGGCGTTCGTCGTCCACTCCAGTTTCGCCGCGCCAGGCCCCCATGCGTACAGGATGTACGGGGTAAGTCCGATAGCCGATCCCAAGGTGAGTAGGTACATGTACAGGAACGGTTGGACGTGGCCCACGCCCTGCTTGTCCACCAACGTGTACGCTGTGATCGTGACCCCCGTGACGACCGCGTAGCCCAGTCCGACGTCGCGTAGCAGCATTGCCGGCTGGCTGATGATCTGCCGGAAACGGCCCCACCAGGAAACCAGGAATATCCCGCCGATGATGAGCGAGATGCCGAGCGCCGCCTGCGGCGTCACGCGCTCTCCCAGCAGCGCCACCGCCAGCACCGGAACCAGCATGGGTCCCATACCCCGGGCCACGGGATACACCAGCGACAGGTCGCCCCTGGAGTAGGCTCTTCCGAGGAAGATGAAGTAGAAGATGTGAATCAGAACGGTGGCCAACACCAGCCAGTAGCCCGGCCCGCTTATCGGGTGCAGCCAGAACAGGACGACTCCCAACGGAAGCAGCGTCACGCTTGCGCTCACCGTGAGTCCCCAGGCAAACACCTCCTGGTTGCCGGCGCGTTTCAGCAGTAGGTTCCAGCCGGCGTGGCAGAAGGCTGAAAGCAGGACCAGCGCCAAGGCTAATGCAGTCATGGAGAGATTATAGAGTAGACGCCGACCTGGAATTCACCGGTCCAATGTTGACGAATACCGGGGATTCCTGGAACATGGGCCGGACACATGCCGCAGACCCAGGGCAAAGACTGCGAGCCGGAACAGGTCTCAAACCCTCCGCAGGAGGTTCAGAAATGGCGATGTCACTGGTGAGAGGAAAATACGTCGTCTGCAAGGTCAACGACCCTTGGTCGGCGGATGTCGTAGCCGATGGCGCGGTCCTGCAGCGGGACGGGCAGATCGAAGAGGTGGGCGATTACGGTGAGCTGAGCCGGCTGCATCCGGAAGCGGAGGTCGTCGGGTCGCCCAATCACATCGTGATGCCGGGGCTGGTGAACGACCACTTTCACGTGGGACTCACTCCATTCCAGATGGGAGCGCCGGACCTGCCCCTGGAGATGTGGAGCCTCGCCAGGGTGGGGACGAGGCTGATAGATCCATATCTGGACCAACTCTACGGAGCGCTCCAGATGATAGAGACGGGGACCACCACGGTGCAGGCGATCCACTCGCCGCCGCGGGGCTTTGGGCCGTTGAGCATGGACATCGCCGACAAGGTGGTAGGAGCTTACCAGACCTCCGGAATGAGGGTGTCCTACGCGCCCTCGATAGCGGACCAGAACTCCATGGTGGCGGGCGCGGATGGTGGCGAGGAGGACTTCGCCTCACGACTGCCTGGACACCTGGGGGAGCGGTACCGGGCGCTGATGGCGCCCAGCTACCGGCCCGTCGATGAGGTGATGCCGATACTGGAGGAGATCTGTCGCAAGTACGGCGACAACCGCCATGAGCGGGTGCAGGTGACCATGGCCCCAAGCAACGTCCACAGGTGCTCCGACGAGCTGCTGGTAGCGCTGAAGGAGTTGGCGGGGCGATTTAGCACCGGAATCCACATACACCTGCAGGAGACGGTCTACCAGAAGCTGTACGGCTACCGGGCCTGGAACAAGACCCCTTTGCAGCATCTGCACGAGCTCGGATTCCTTGGACCGGAGGTCACCTGCGGGCACAGCGTCTGGATTACGGACGAGGACCTCGAGATCATGGTCGCCACGGGCACGAACATCTGCCACAACTCCAGCTCGAACCTGAGGCTCAAGAGCGGGATAGCGCCGATGGGGCGTATCCTCGCGGCGGGCGTCAAGGTGGCCATCGGCAGCGACGAGGCCGGGCTGAACGACGACAAGGACCTGTTCCAGGAGATGCGCCTGGTGCTGAGGATTCATCGCGTGCCAGGGGTGGAACTGGAGCCGCCAACGTCATACCAGGTGCTCCAGATGGCGACGGTCAACGGCGCCTACGCGAGCTGGTTCGGCGACCGGATCGGTACGCTGGAGCCGGGCAAGCGCGCTGATATGGCGCTGCTGGATCTGCGGAACATCGAGCAGCCGTACCTGGACCCCGAGGTGTCGGTCGTGGACGCGCTGGTTCACCGCGGCCGCGGCATTGACGTGGACACCGTGCTGGTCGATGGCGAGGTAGTCCTGCGCGATGGGCAGCCGACCAGGTTCGACAGGGAAGCGCTGTTCGAGGAGGTAAGGGGCGCGTTGGACCGCCCGCTTACTCCCCAGGAAGCGGACAGAAGAGAGGTGGCCCGCCTGGTGGAGCCGCATCTGCGGCGGTTCTACGAGGGGACGCTGCCGACAGATTCGAGGCCGTATACGGTTTACAATTCCAGGTCGTAATCTCCGGCCCAGTCTCGGATTTGGTGTTGAAGGAGTCGCTGCGTATGACCAATCCAGAAGGACCTCGAAAGGTAGTCGTTGTCGGGGCGGGCATCGTGGGGGCCGCCATTGCCTGGCGCCTCGCGCGGCGGGGAGTCCGCGTGGTGCTCGTCGACAAGGGCAGGGCGGGGCACGGGGCGTCGAGCCACAGCTTCGCCTGGATCAACGCCGGCGGCAAACCGCCCATCGGCTATCACAACCTGAACCGCCGCTCGATGGAGATGTGGCCTCGCTTCGCCGCCGCCATCGGCGACGACGGAGACCCGGACAACGTCGGGCTTCGCTGGGGCGGCAAGGTGTCGTGGGAGTCCGAACCGTCGGCCGCGGAGGGACTGGCGGCGCGAGTGCGGCTGCTCCAGAGCTGGGGCTACCCGACGCGGCTGATCGACGCGGATGAGCTGCAGCGCCTGGAGCCTGCGCTGGACGTTGGTGACCTGGCCGCCGCCGAGTACAGCCCCAACGAGGGCCAGGTGGAGCCACAGTTGGTGGTGGACGCCTGCCTGCGGCGGCTGCGGGAGATGGACTGCGAGGTCCTGGAGGATACGGAAGTAACGGGGATCGAACGGGGCAGCGATGGCCGTGTCCGCGCCCTCGTGACGGCTTCGGACTACCTGGAGGCGGACGCCGTAGTTGTCGCCGCCGGAACGGGGACTACGCACCTGGCGGCCTTGGCGGGGGTGAGCGTGCCGCAGGCGAGAAGCCCCGGCGTGGTGATTCGGACGAACCCGCTGCCGCGTCTGCTCGAGAACGTGCCGGTCGTGTACGCGCCGCCGCTGGACCGCGACCGGCCGGAGATTCACCTGAGGCAGTGCGCCGAAGGCCGCATGATGATTGGCGAGGGCGACCAGGAGAGCCTGGCCGAGGACGACTCCCAGGCCCACGCGGACGAGCTGCTGGCCCGCGCGCGCCGCTACCTGCCGGGCCTGGACGGGGCGAGCGCGGTTCCGGTGCCGGTGGGCTGGCGTCCCATGCCGCTGGACGGTTACCCGGTGATGGGCTTCGCGGCCGAGGCGCCGAACCTGTACGTGGCTATCACGCACAGCGGCGTCACGTTGGCCCCGGCGCTGAGCCAGCTCGCGGCGCAGGAAATCTGCGGCGGAGCGCCGGCGGACGCTGTGCTGGGGCCGTACCGTCCCGAGCGGTTTGCCGGCATTTCGCCCGACCAGGTGGCGGCGGCGCCGCACCCCCGCATCGGAAAGACATGATAGCGAGTGGGGCCGGAAAACTAGTATGATGTAGGCATACTAATCTTGGAGATGGATGGATGAGAGCATTCGTTAACAGATGGAGATGGGTCTGTCTCATCTCGTGCGTGGCGGTGGTCGCGGTGGCGCTGCCCGCCTGCGGCAGCGACGAGCCGGCGCCGGACACGGCCCCGGCACAGCCAACGGCGGCCTCGATGTCCCAGCCGACGGTGGCCCCGGCGACCCAGGCGCCCTCAACTGTCATGTCGGAGCCGACAGCGGCCCCGACGGTGGCCCCGGCGACCCAGGCGCCCTCGACTGCCATGCCGGAGCCGACAGCGGTCCCGACGGTGGCCGCGGCGACCGAGAGCGCCGCGCCGTCCGTGGACGTGGGCTTGGACGTCGGCCAGCGCGCGCCGGACTTTACGCTGACCAGCCACGAGGGGGAGAGCATAACGCGGGCCAGCCTGGAGGGCCGCCCGGTGCTGCTCTACTTCTACACGACGTGGTGACCGTCCTGCCGTGCCTCGTTGAGGCAACTCAAGAGCGTTCATCCCGACTATGCGGACAGTGTTGAAATACTGGGTGTTGGTGTCGACCCCGGCGAGGACTCCTCGGATATCCAATCGTACATTGATAGGCATGAATTCATGTGGGACATGACCCTGGCGGATACGGACATGCTGGGGACGTACAAGGTTAGACAGCAGGCGGGCTACATGGCGCTCGACGCTAATGGCGTTATCGTGGCCGATCTGACCTACGGGCCAAAGTCAGACGATGGCTGGCGCGAGTTGTTTGAGGACCTGGCGAACCCATAAGCCAGTCCGGTGTCGCTCCGCGAGCGTCTGCCGCCTGTCACTGCGGGACTCTCTCGCGGAGTCGCGGGCGATTCCTCCGGCTGCTGCGTCTCGCCCCTGGGCACGTTGAAGCCGACGCGGGGCTCGATGAAGGTGCAGGTGAGATAGAGCGGCTGCTTCGGCCCGGTGCTGTCTGCCGCGTTGGAAGGTGGAGCTGGGGGGACTCGGATTTAACTACGAAAAAGGCAGTATCGTGCCATTGTTACCACATCAGTTACCACATGTGCGTCTCCATAGAATAGTTCGAGTCTAGGTTTGTGGGATCTTGTAGGGGCGTACACATGAACGCTCTTACAAGACCCTACCTGGTCGCCGGTAAACCTGCCTTCCTGTGTTGTTGCGATGTGGATCAACCATCGTGCGCCAAAGGCTATGTCATCACGCTTGTGAGGCCTGGCCCAGCCACACCTGTTACATTCCAAGGACAGGAGGGCACGCGTGTGGCAAGCGAGAGCCCGCTAGATCCATGGTCGGCCAGGCGGTTCATGACATTCGCTTCACTCTGGCGGAGGTACCCCGGCGTTCTCGTACTCCTCGTCGGTCTCGAAGTTCGGGCCTTGAGCTGCCTCGTTGGCAAGCTGGTCGCATCGCTCGTTCTCAGGGTGGCCCGCGTGTCCACGGACCCACTTGAATGTGACATCGTGCCGGGAGACAGCGTCAAGCAGCCTGGCCCAAAGATCGGGGTTCAGGGCCTTCCCTCGCTTGCCACGCCTCCAGCCATTGGCCCGCCACTTCTCGGCCCAGCCCTCGCAAATTCCGTCAACTACATACCGCGAGTCAGTAGTCAGTATGACTCGGCACCGACGACGCAATGTCTCTAGAGCGACTATCGCTCCTAGTAACTCCATCCTGTTGTTCGTCGTGTAACGGTAGCCCTGGGAAAGCTCCTTGGTCGCTTCTCGATACTTGAGAATGACGCCATATCCACCTTGCCCGGGGTTGCCGAGGGCTGCGCCGTCCGAGAACGCAAGAACAGTGCTATCCAATTCAAGCATCTCCTACACGCCCAGTAGATTGCGGACGTCGATTTCAAACCCTGCGCTCGCCAGCGCGGCACCTAACGCATTGGCCGCTTCATTCACCCTCGAATTGAACGGGATGTAAATGAGACCGTCGATGTCCGATGGCTTTTCCAGGTGCTCTCCCTTGACCAAGATTGCCACCCTGCGTCGCCCCAGCCGGCTTAGTACCATTCCCAACTCTAGGACGACGTTCTGCCTAGCTCTGGGGCGCAAGTTATCTGGTATGGCCTTGGCACCTCCGATGTCGTCTGGAGTAAGTAGGACGCAGGCGAAGTCCGCATCGGTGAGCGCCTCAAGTTTCTCTATCAAGGTATCCCCGACTCCCGGAATATTCTGAAGGATGATTGGGTTTACCTGGACCCGTCTCAGGATTAGTTCCAGATCATCTCGTGCATCTGTGTCGTGACCATAGACGACGAAGACCCTCGGTTCGGCCTCACTGGGCACCTGGGAGTTGGCGCTCGGCTCCTCCGCTTCACCCTCAGCCGCGTCGGGCCCTGCCCTGACGAACGTCTCGACAGTGGATTTGAAGTCGCTCCTGGGTCCCCCGAATGTAAGCGTACCTGTATTATACAAGTTGATCTTCACGTTCTCCTTCAACTCGAACTGAACAGCATACTCAATTTCGCGTGAGTGGTTTAGCCAGCCCTTTGTCCTTAGGGCGGTCTCAAGTACATCCTTATCCCACTGCGTCATGGTTCCCTCCGTTCACGGCGTTTCGGTTTACAATTCACTACGGTACGTCATGTGCCGACATGCATGCCCAATAGTACACCCCTCTTCAACTCACCCTGTAGACCTATTCGCAAACCTTGGTGCGTAATCTCTCACGTTATTCTTAGTCGTTGCCACTGGCAGTCGGAAGCAACGGGCGGACCTGCCTATCCCGAACCTCGCTGAGCGCATAGTCCTTAAGTTGGTCGACATCAGGCACATTGACGATCCCCGAGAATCTCTCACTGTTTTCATCCCCGATGCGTATCAGGCCAGCGGACGTGAGAGTTGAAATGCCTCCGGCGACGGCTGAGCGCGACATGACTGTCAGGCGAACGATTTCCCGTTGCCGTAGGGTGATCTCGCGCTCATAACCGTGATCCTCGCCTCTCAGTGCGAGCCGGGAGATAAGAGCAGCCGCAACCCTCTGCGCCGGACTCCCGTTGATAGTGAGTGTGATCCAGTAATAGCGCGCCATGCGCCTCAACAACAAGCGATACATCTCGGCACGTATCTTAGGGAGCCTGTCGACGACGTGCCTCATGGTCGCAACGGGTATGGTTACTACGGTCGCCGGCGTTGCGGCCGAGTAGGAAGCAACCCACCGCTTCGCGCCCATCATGAACTCGTGGTCACCTATGAGGTAGGGGGAGGACAGGTCCGAATACGGGTACTGCCACGGCACGATCATGCCGTGTTGGACGAAGTACAGGTGGCTAAACGGCTTTCCCGACCCAATGAGCGCGACGTCAGCCGAGGGCTCGACAAATAGCATCTCCAGTGGCTCCTGGCCACCAGCGAGCGCGTTCTCAAGCACGCCGGCATCTACAGACCGGAAGGCCCGACACCGAGCCAATCCTTGCGCGAAACCGGCGATTTCAATTGCCATTTCACTAACCCCCTGTCATGCTGTCGCCATCTTAGCATACTGGCAGACATACAGAAAGCCAGGCAAGACCCATTGACTTTGTCTGTTCAAAGACATATTCTGGTTCTCTAACGATTCGATGCGTGATCTATAGCGCTCTGTTGAAAGGACCAGATGAGTAACGGGCCTCCTAGGAATCCGAAGAACGGCTCTGGCCGTGTTTACCCTCGCGGCCCGGTCTTCCTGTCGTACCGACACAGCGATGGTGCCGACCTAGCTCTAGCCTTGGCCTGGGCACTGAGGGCTTCCGGCGTTCCCGTATGGCTCGACCGGAGCGATCTGCCTCCCGGCGACACGGAGCGTCGGCTTGAAGAGGCCTTGCGGTCCGGATTGTCGGGCGCAGTGCTGCTGGTAACTCCTGACATCACAGCATCAAGGGTCGTGAGGGAGATCGAGCTTCCACACCTGCTCCGCTTGGAGGCAGAGGGAACGTTTACGCTGTCGATAGCGTCAACCATCGAGGGCGACGCCAGCGGCCTGGACTACTCCGCACCCGACCGACTTCTGCTCCAGCCTGTGCCAAAGCTAAGTGGACTGCGCCAGGACGCCGCCTTGGCTTCGAGAGACATCGCGAATATAGCGCGCAATCACTGTCGTCTGAGGATGGAGGCGCTCAGGGAGGATGTCGAGTCTGCCGGGCAGGTCATCGACATCAATCTTCAGACTCGCATCGTCCCTTCTGCCATTGGCCCGTACGGAGACCTTGTCCTGCGCCTGAGGCCGCCGAAGCCTGGTGACCGACGCCCGCATCGGCAGGGCCTTGAAGACCTTCAACTGTTCCTCGGTGATCTCCCTTACCTGCTTGAGATCGCGGGAGCGAAGCACGCGCGGTTAAGTGGGGGAGCGCACCTGTCCGTGGCATTCGCTCTTGGAGCCGCACTACCCACGACCCTTATTGGGAACGTAGACGTGATGGACACCGCTGGGCATGCATGGTCACACTCTGACAACGCTCCGGCTCCAGGAGCATCGACAAGACTGTTGGAGGTCATGGACCGCTCGCCTCGCGAGGCGTCCAGGGGCGACGCGGTCGTCTACGTGGACCTGCTGCCAACCCTCAGCGATCAGGCCTTCGACTGCCTCGTTGAGGCCTATCCTGGCCGACTCGCCTGTGTGTTCCACATCCGGTCGGTGGCTGAAGGGAACCTGTTCCCCGAGGACGCAGGCACAATAGTCGCAGAGGCGTCCCATGCGATACGTCAGGCAGCGTCACGCTCAGATAGGTCCGAAGTCCATTTGCTTCTTCGCTGCCCGTGGACCGTGGCTCTGTTGCTCGGACGTACGCTGAATACCATTCGCGTAAGCCTGTACGAGTGGGAAGACGGCCCTGACGACCGCGGCAGTCTCGTACCGCCGCGCTATCTGCCAAGTCTGGTCGTTCGCTCCGGCGCGGGCGGGAGCCCCATTGAGAGAGTAATACTCCCGATGCGCGAAGAAGCATCGGCCTGAAGATACATCTGGAGGGATTTAATGCCCAACTTGAGGAACCAGTTCCAGCAGGCACTCACCAACATCGAGATCAACGGGCAGAAGCGCGAGCGCGCCATAGACGCTCATACGGAGATCAGAGAGCTGCTGCAACAGGACGAGCAACTGAAGGAATGGGGCGTCGCGCCGCTGCTGATAGGCTCCTACGGCCGGGACACCGGCATCTACCCAGGCAAGGATGTGGACGTTTTCCTTCGCTTTACCAAGCTGGACACGAGGGCCGCCCCCAAGGCTGTGTTTGACGCTGTATGGCGGGTCATAGTCCGCAAGTACGGGCAGTATGGCCAGGGTGGCGGAAGAGCACAGCAACAGGCCCGGAGCGTCAAGGTTCGGTTCCCTGACCGGGACCGCATTCCGGGAGGGGATTTTTCTGTCGATGCGGTGCCGGCCGTACGTCGCGGCGATCTGTGGGCGATTCCCACAAAGGACCAGAACCGGTGGGTTGAGGGCGAAGGCCGCTGGGTCACAACCGGAGCGGTACTCTTCGGGCAGCTGTCCAAGGACCTGAACCAGTCGGCCTCAAAGGTCGGCGACCGGCCTGCCTACAAGCCCATCGTCAAGCTGGTGCGTCAGATTCGAGAGTCCCACCTTCGGGACAGTCGACCTGGAGGTCTGTACCTGGAGTTCGTTACTTTCGAGGCTTGGCGATCCAGACTGGTCACAGGGAGTGAATGGGATGTGCTCTTAGCCAGGACGCTCCAGTACGTTGCCGGCCGTCTTCGCCAAGCGGGTCTCAATCCTCTCCTTGATCCGGTACTGGGAACGCCAGTCGACCCACCGTTGACGGCAGGGCAGATTGAGCAAGCGGCGGCCACTTTCGGACGGCTGGCGGCTTGGGCAGACCTGGCGCTTTCCATGAACGACACTGACGCCGCCAACGAGTGGCGCAAGATTCTTGGCGGCAATGACCGCGCCAATCCGGTGTTGCCCTATCCTCCGAGTAGCGGAGGAGGCGCAGGTAGAACCATAGCGCCAGCCGGAGCCGGTGCTACGAGTGGTACTGGTGCGGCCTCTCGACGCAATGAGGCCCCCCGATTCGGGTAGACGAAGTGGAGCAGGAATCCTTCGACATCGCCTCGTTGGAAGGGTTCCGAGCCGACCTAGTTGGGTGTGGATTTGAGCCAGTCCCAGGAACTGAACGTCGCGTGTGGCGAGGCCCAATTCACCCGGCGTTCGACGGGCTCACCGATACACGCGCCATGGAGATCGTCTTTGACCCTGGGTGGCCCTACCGGCCGCCCAGGGTATTCGTGAAGGGGCTGAACACCAACCACTCAACGCTAGATGGCTTCGTTTGCCTTTGGCGAGATGGCGAACTTGGCGGCGGATGGGAGACCGTCCATGGCCTCTTCAGCCGAATTGAGGACTGGTGCAGGCGCGCAAAGAGCGGCTGGCAGCACGACTACCTGCCCTTTGACGCATACCTAAATTTCAAGATCAAGTGGCCGCTGATGGCGACGTTCGACTTCGAGTCACTGCACACGAGCATCGGGGGATGGGGCGACATGCACGGCGTCCTGACGAACCCGAACCTGTTGAGTATTCGACCGGGACCGGCGAGTGGGCTGCGAGAGCTCCGGGGGCTCTGGTTTCGGGTCGGTCAACTGCAAGCGCCACCTCCGCGCGACCTATCCGAGCTGCCGCGACATCTCACGAGGTCGCAGTGGAAGGGGTTGGAGAGAGCCCTCTCGCAACGCCGCCAGCCCAGAGGCCCCCAGATAAGCGGCGCTGTGGATATCATCCTGTTCGCTTGGCAACGGCAGGACCGCACCGACCTGCTTGTAATGGCCTGTGAAGGAGTAGGAGACAAAGTGGAGGCAGCAGCACTCGTAGCAGAGCCTAATGACGAGAAGACCCTCAGGCTCAGGGCGGGACCGGACGCAGAGGTTCTCAAGGGACGGAGCGCTGTTCTGTTTGGGGCCGGCGCCCTGGGGGGTCATGTAGCCGTTACCCTTGCCGAGAGCGGCATCCATTCCCTGAGAATCGTTGACGGCGACCTCCTGTCACCTGGGAACGTCGTACGGCACGTTGCAGGGCATGATCAGGTTGGGCGACCTAAAGTGAAGGCAGTTGAGGTCGCAATCAGGAATCACGCTCCCTCGACAAAGGTGGAGTCGATTACGCCCGCGGCCGACCCATACGGTTCGCAGGAGATCGCGAAACTGATGGAAGGCAGTGACGTCGTTATTGACGCCACCGGCAACGATGCCTTTGTACACCCCGTCGCTCGGACTGCAGAAGGCCTGGGCAAGCCGCTGATCTCCGGCGCGCTGTTTCGCGGTGGCCTCATTGGACGGGTACAGAGGAAGGCCCTGGAGACGGACGCCTCAATTTTTCATCGGCCCGAGTCTCCGGATTATCCGATTGTTCCGCCAGGCGATCCTGCGGTAGATACTGCGGAACCCGACCTCGGTTGTTCCGCGCCTGTCAACAACGCTCCGCCCGCCTTCGTGCTTGCATGCGCGTCGCTGATTGCCCAAGCTGCCATCGACGTCCTAACAGAACGGTTCGAGTTCGAGGACGAGGTGATTGACGTCTACAGGCCACTTTCGGAAGCGCCGTTCGACCGCATGGGACGCTTTAGACGCCTGAACTCTGACCCGACCTAGGTGATTGGGGACTCTCTGATGTCGGCGATGTCCGCCGCGCCACAGAGTAAACCACCTGACTTGGCCCCGCCAACAGGGCCTGGTGCCTCGACGCCGACATCCCAGGGCACACCAGACTTCACGTCTCTGGGGCTTCAGACTCTTGGAGCAATCCGCTTGTATCGACGTTAGTTTTGGAGGCAACGAATGCGTGAGGAATGGGTGATAAAGAACGAACGCCTAATGTTCTTCTCAAATGCAATGCTCATCAAGTCTCTGTGCAACAGAAGAGCATTTGACCGCGTGCTGCATATGCGTGACGTTGTCCTCGCTAGAGCCGACGTTCGTCCGACTAATCTGGCCTTTGGCTACAAGCTCGTGGTTCAGTTTGGGCTGTGGGGTCTACTTGATCACTTGATCAGGTACCCGGACCTCTTGGCATTGGAAGGGGAGCCTCACCTGTTCAGGTGGTGGAGATTGGTCCAAGGGGACGATGGTACGGCTCTCAAAGCTGCCATCTGCCAACCCGACACCGACTTTGTACGCATTGTAAGTGGCATCGACGACCTGGTTGTGTTGTATCGTCGGGCTGGCGTCTCCTGGGATGATATAGCCGAAGCGAACAAGAGAGCAGAGTTGGTTGCCGACGAACTGCTGGAAATCGCAAGAGTTTGTCCCCCTTCGTGGCCAATCGATGACCAGCCAGTTGAGGACGTCGAGTTGATCCTCCAGAAGCACACGGTCAGCCTGCTTCATGACGCATGGGTCGAAGGCGTTGAATCGTCAGCGTTCCGTTACAGCATGCGCAAGAGTACGGAATGGAAACCCATCGAACTTCCAGGACAATCAATGTTCGACGTCCAGACCCATCGCGATCCGATGAGGGTGTTCCCCGAGTACAAACCGTCTGAGTTTAACCCCGGTTGGATCGTTGGCAAACTCGCCGCCACTGTCGTTTCGCTCCAGGAAACTGATCAGTGGAATGAAGACTTTGGAGACCCTGACAGGCTGATTCGAAGCAACTCAGATCCGAGTCGGTGCTGGGAAGCGGGAAATCGGATGTTTGAAGAAGTTCATTTAAGTGACTTTACTGGGCCCGAGTACGGCCTTCAATGCCCACACAGACTTCCTGCAAAGATACTTCCTTCTTTGACCGCTTCAGTATCCTTGGCCAAGTCCGAGGAGAGGCTCGCGGCCCTCTTGGGATCGGCACCTAAACTGGTCGCTTCCCGCGACTCCCGGAGCGTGCTAAACGTCGAGACTCTGGCTTCCGGGTTAGCATGCACTCTTCCGGGTGACGAACCGATTGACATAATCAGGATTGTGCACGGAGAGAAAGGGGATGATGTTAACCCCGTTTCACTCGCGGTTCTGTTGCCATTGCCCACGCTCTTGGGTGACAGATCGGAGTGGTGGGTGTTCGACCAAGCATACAGGACTCAGGAATTTGATCCAAAAGGCGACCGTTGCGTAAGCCGGATCAACGAAAGCGTGGGGAGCCTCGGGAAACGTATCAATTGGATCGACATGACCGATGTACCAGTAGAGTACCTGCTGGACCTCTGCGACTCTCGCTCATTCCGGCGACTTCTCGGCCAGTTCAAGGAACTAGAGCGGAAGGCAAAGGACATAAGGGGCGCGATACCTGAGTTGCTCACTGCCCAACTGCTGTTCCAGGCTGGGTATAATCCCGTCAGGCCCTCGCTCAAGCTCACGTTTCCTGGGGGCAAGAAAAGAGAGCTTGATGTAGTTGGAATCCGGCTGAGTGCCGCTGGCGCAGACTGCAAGATCATCGAAGTCAAAGGGCGGTCCGACTCCCAACATGCTCTCGAGCGCTACATCGAGAGATTTCATGGGACGGTTCAACTTGCCGATGTACACCGAGAAGTGATTCAAGAGGCGGTCGGATGTGAACAACGCATCCAGGCAGTGTCGGGTCTGTTTGTCTCAATGGCCAAGGACTTCCGGGTGGCCGATCAGTTG
>DAOUJZ010000066.1:0-13912 GCA_034421955.1 Dehalococcoidia bacterium
CACGCGGTGTCGCTGCGTCAGGCTTTCGCCCATTGCGCAAGATTCCCTGCTGCTGCCTCCCGTAGGAGTGGGGGCCGTGTCTCAGTCCCCCTCTGACCGATCATGCTCTCACACCGGTTACCCGTATTCGGCTTGGTAGGCCATTACCCCACCAACTACCTGATAGGCCGCAAGCCCCTCCTAAAGCGGAACCCGAACTAGTCGAGAACCTCTCCTCCGTCCGCCTTGACGATCGGAGCTTACGGGGTATTAGGCCCGATTTCTCGGGGTTATCCCCCTCTTCAGGGTAGGTCACTTACGTGTTACTCAGCCGTCCGCCACTAACGACAAAGACGAATCTAAGCCGTCCGTTCGACTTGCATGCATTAGGCGCACCGCCAGCGTTCGTCCTGAGCCAGGATCAAACTCTGCAAGAATTGTTTCCTTCCACTATCCAATTGTTAAGGTGCCGCCCCTCTAAGTGAAGGGTGTATCATTTTATGCCTTCCCAGGAGATGTGTCAACACCTTGGCAGGCGAGTTTTGACTCTAACGGGTTTGCGCCCCTGTGTCAAGCGCTGCGTGCGGCGCCAGGAGGAATTCGAGGGGCTATCGCGCGTCCGGGCGGGCCTTTATGAAAAGTCTGCCCTATTCTGCACAATGCTGCCCATTCCGTAGCTGGGCGGGCCGTCCTCTTTGTGTTCGAGCGAGTCTCATCGGTGTTCGATTTGGCGCAGAATGACACAGTGCCGCGACCCGTTCGGCAAGTTCAGGGCAGGTCCTGTTCGGCCGGGGGGCGGGCGGGTTTCAAACCCGCCCCTACAACATAGCCGACGGACACAGCGCCTGTGAAGTAGAATTTAGCACGTGCGTGCTATAGAATCAAGAGGGGTCGGGGCGTCGCCCGTGGGTTCCCGTTTTCACGGGAACGACGACTGAGAAGCGAGAACGACGAGTGAGGAGCGGGGATGACGACTGAGAAGCGGAAATGGGCCTGGGAGTGGGAATTACTGTGGCATCTGTGTGGCATGTGCGCGGCAGGCCTTGAGCGCCGGCGAGACATGGAGGTGGCGTCTGGGTTACGCGGCTGGGGTACATTTGAACAGGGGTTTTGGGTGGTTCGGGCCCGCCGGCGCGGGGGTAGGGGCGTTCTCACCCTCACCCTCACCCTGACCCTCTCCCATCGAGGAGAGAGGGGACAAGCGGAAGAGGCCCTGCCCGCGGTAGCTGTCCAGCAAAAAAGTCTCGTTGCTGTGGTATGTTCAGTAGTGAGTAGAGTACGCCCCTTCAAGCACCAGGTAGACTTCAACTGCAACACATGCTCAAGTTCGACGATTCGCGATGATGAACCTTCCGGACATGACGACGAAGACGGTGGCGAGCCGGTTTCGTATTCTGGCGCTGGTCTGCGTGCTGGCGGCCGGCGTGCTGCTGGCCTATCTGACGCTTTCGCCCCCGCAGTCGGCGCTTACGCAGGATACCGGGATATCCATCGCCGACGCGCAGGCTGTTGAGGAGGGAGGGAACGCGGAGTTCGTAGTGACCATGAACGCGACCTCCTCACAGGAGGTGAGGCTGACATGGACGGTGAGCGGCGGCATGGACGATCCCGCCATGGACAACGACTTCGCCACAACCACCGGGGTGGTGGTCTTCCCCGCGACCTCCGTCTCGGGCACCACAACGACAATCACGATTCAGACGATGGATGACGATGTGGTGGAGTCTGACGAGAGCTTTATCGTGACGATCGCTACGACTACGTCGCTTATCGGGGTGAGCATCAGTGACGGTGAGGCGACCGGGACAATTACCAACGACGACACCGCGGAGATCACCATTGCCGACGCGAGCGCCGATGAGGGGACGGGCGTCCAGTTCACGGTAAGGCTCAGCGCGTCGGTCTCCAAGGATTCGAGCCTCACCTGGTCGACCTCAGACGGCACGGCTACCACGGCGGACAACGACTACACCTCGGAGGCTTCGCGCACGGTTTCATTTCCCGCGGGTTCGGCTGCGGGCGCGACCATGACCGTTTCGGTGCAGACTACCCAGGACGCGGTGGTGGAGCCCGACGAGACCTTCAAGGTGACACTCGCTACGAGCACGCTGATTGCCGGGGTGAGCATCAGCGACGGTGAGGCGACCGGGACAATCACCAACGACGACACCGCGGAGATAACCGTCGCGGACGCCAGCGCGGAGGAGGGACAGCCTGCGGTGTTCACCATCAAGCTGAGCGCGTCGGTGTCTCAGGATTCGAGCTTCACGTGGTCGACGGCGGACGGGACGGCCGAGCAACCCGGCGACTACACGGAGGTGACGCCGCGCCTGGTCACGTTTCCGGCCGGCTCCGGCGCCGGCGCCACGACGACTATCACGATCCAGACGGTCGGAGACGACGTGGTGGAGCCTGACGAGGACTTCGCGGTGATGCTTGCTACGAGCACGCTGATTGCCGGGGTGAGCATCAGCGACGGTGAGGCGACCGGGACGATTACCAATGACGACACGGCGACGATAACCATCGCGGACGCAAGCGCGGAGGAGGGGGACGACGTAGAGTTCACGGTAACGCTGAGCGCGTCCGTATCCGAGGCGGTGAGTCTGACGTGGACCACCACCGACGGGACGGCAGAGCAACCCGGCGACTACACGGCTGTGATGGCGGACACGGTGTCGTTCGACGCCAACTCCGGCGCGGGCGCGACCAAGACCCTCACGGTCGACACGGTCGAGGACGTGGTGGTGGAGCCTGGCGAGACCTTCACGGTGAAGCTTGCCACGAGCACACCGCTGCTAGGGGGCGTGAGCTTCAGTAGAAGAGAGGCGACCGGGACGATAACCAATGACGACACGGCGACGATAACCATCGAGGACGCCAGCGCGGAGGAGGGTCAGGGAGTCCAGTTCACGGTCAAATTGAGCGCGTCGGTTTCCGAGGACTCGAGCCTCACCTGGTCGACCGCAGACGGCACGGCCACCACCGCCGACAACGACTACACCGCGGAGACCTCGGGCACGGTGTCGTTTCCCGGAGGTTCGGTTGCGGGCGCGACCATGAACATCACAGTGCAGACAACGCAGGACGTGGTGGTCGAGCCCGACGAGAGATTCACGGTGACGCTTTCGACGAGCACGCTGATTGCCGGGGTGAGCATCGCCGGCGATGGCGAGGCGACCGGGACGATAAGGAACGACGACTCGGCCAGCATAGCCATCACCGACGCGCCGGCGGTCGACGAGGGGGCGGCGGTACAGTTCACCGTGACGCTGACCGCGCCGGTCGACCAGGTGGTGAATCTCACCTGGTCGACCGCAGACGACACGGCCACCGCCGCCGACAACGACTACACCGCGGAGACTTCGGGCACGGTGTTCTTCTCTGCCAGATCCACCACCACTACCTTCACGGTACAGACGAAGGAGGACGACGTGGTGGAGCCTGACGAGAGCTTCAGGGTGACGATTGTGGGCGACAACCTGCCCGCTAACGTGACTGTCGACGTTGACAGTAACGTTGGGACCGGGAGCATAACCAACGACGACACGGCCACCATTACAATCGAGGACGCCGAGGCGGTCAGCGAGGGCGTGGGGGCGGTGTTCACAGTCAAGCTGAGCGCGCAGGTGTCGCAGGTGGTCAGGCTCACCTGGTCCGTCGCCGGCGGCATGGTCGACCCGACGGAGGACGGCGACTTCGTCACAACCAGCGGCACGGAATCCTTCAGCGCGTTATCAAC
Source organism: Dehalococcoidia bacterium (assembly GCA_034421955.1). Lineage (GTDB taxonomy): Bacteria > Chloroflexota > Dehalococcoidia > Lucifugimonadales > CATOSD01 > CATOSD01. Next base: position 3,722 of record DAOUJZ010000066.1, read on the forward strand.
TACTACGACCATCACAGTTCAGACGGTCGACGACGAGGTGGTGGAGCCTGCCGAGAGCTTCAGGGTGACGATTGTGGGGGACAACCTGCCCGATGACGTGACAGTCGACGCGAACGATGACGTGGGGACGGGGAGCATAACCAACAACGACACGGCCTCCATAAGCATCGCGGACGCCAGCGCCGCCGAGGGGGATGGCGTCGACTTCGTGGTTACGCTGAGCAAGCCGGTCTCACAGGCGGTGAACCTCACCTGGGCTACTATGGACGGCTCTGCGATGGCCCCCGGCGACTACACCGCCACGACGTCGGGCATGGTGTCGTTCGGCGCCAACTCCGCTGTGGGAGCCACGATGACCGTCACGGTGGAGACGGAGGAGGACGACGTGGTGGAGCCGGCCGAGGACTTCACGGTGACGCTTGCTACGAGCACGCCGCTGCTTGCGGGCGTATCATTCGGCAAAGATGTGGCGACCGGGACGATAAGGAACGACGACTCGGCTAACATAACCATCACGGACGGCACTGCCGTCGAGGGGGGCAGCGTCACCTTCACGGTCAGGCTGAGCAAATCCGTCTCTGAGGACGTGAGTCTCAACTGGGCCAGTTCCAACGTGACGGCTGTGGCCGGGGTCGACTACACCGCAGTGACGTCGGGCATGGTGTTGTTTCCGGCGAACTCAGACGCCGGCACCACGACAACCGTGACAGTCCAGACTTTGGATGAGGCGGTGGTGGAGCCGGTCGAGAGATTCCGGGTAACGCTCACTGCCGCTGGCACTTTGCTGGCGGGCGTGATCATAGCCGACGGCGTGGGGATCGGAGACATAACCAACGACGACACCGCGTTCATATCCATCGAGGACGCCAGCACGGAGGAAGGGGACACCGTCGACTTTGTGGTAACGCTGAGCGCGTCGGTGTCTGAGGTCACGAGGCTCACCTGGTCCACCACCGACGGCACGGCTGAGGCCCCAAGCGACTACACGGCCGTGGTGTCGCGCGTGGTGTCGTTCCCGGCCGACTCCGACCCTGGCGCCACCACGACCATCACGGTTCGGACGGTTGAAGAACGAGTGGTGGAGCCAGAAGAGAACTTCACGGTGACGCTTTCTACGAGCTCGCTGATTGCCGGGGTGAGCATTGTCGACGGCGAGGCGATCGGGACGATAACCAACGACGATACCGCCGGTATAACCATCGCCGACGGCAGCGCGGAGGAAGGGGAGGGTGTCGAGTTCGTGGTCACGCTGAACGCGTCCGTGTCAGAGCAAGTGAGTCTTACCTGGAGCACCGCAGACGGCACGGCTGTGGCCGGGGGCGACTACACCGCCACGACGTCGGGCATGGTGATGTTCCCCGCCAACTCCGACCCCGGCACCACCATGACGGTCACGGTCGACACACGCGAGGACGCGGTGGTGGAGCCTCCGGAGAGTTTCAGCGTGTCGCTAGCCACCACCACGCCGCTGCTGCTTGCGGGGGTGAGCATTGTCGATGGCGTTGCGACCGGCAGGATAACCAATGACGACACGGCCGCCATAACCATCGCGGACGCCAGAGCGGAGGAAGGGGAGAGCGTCGTGTTCGTGGTCAGGCTCAGCGCGTCTGTGTCAGAGCAAGTGAATCTCAACTGGTCAACGTCGGACGGGACTGCCGTGGCACCCGCCGACTACACCGCCGTGTCGGGCGACACGGTATCCTTCGGCCCGAACTCCGCCCCGGGCGCCACAACGACCGTCACGGTGATGACTGTGGAGGACGCGGTGGTGGAGCCTGTCGAGAGCTTCAGGGTGAAGCTTTCGGGCACGCTACTTTCGGGCGTGAGGATCGCCGACGGTGTGGGGATTGGGAGCATAACCAACGACGACAGCGCCCGCATTACCGTCTCCGACGCCAGAGCTTCCGAGGGAAGGGAGGTCGAGTTCATTGTCAGGCTGAGCGCGTCGGTGTCCCAGGACGTGACCCTCACGTGGACCACCGTCGACGTGACGGCTGAGGGGATTGTAGACTACGACGCCGTGGCGACGGGCACGGTGACGTTTGTGGCCAACTCCGGTCCCGGGGCCACCAAGACCATCACGGTCGAGACGTTCGGGGACGGCGTGATTGAGCCGTCCGAGAGATTCGTGGTGATGATCTCGGCCACGACGCTGCTCTCGGGCGTGAGAATCGCCGACGCGGAGGCGACCGGGACCATAGTCAACGACGACACGGCGCCAATAACGGTGAGGACGCCAACGCCGATACCCACCGCAGTGCCGGTACTGGTGGTCAGGTCGGCGCCCACTCCCAGCACGAGACCGTCGACGGGGGCTACCAATCCCTCTGACGCGCCTTCGGCAGGCGCCACGCCCACACCGGTCAGGATCGTGGCGACACGCGTCCCCGTTGTGTTGGTGGCGCCAACGCCCACGCCAACACCCATTCCGACCCCTTCACCGACGCCTCTGCCGACGCCCACTCAGACTCCAGCGCCGACACCCACGACGACGCCGACGCCCACGCCCCTACCCACGCCTACGCCTTCGCCCATACGCCTGGAGGCGCCTACACCGACGCCCAGCCCGACCGCTTCGCCGACGCCCACTCAGACCCCGACGGCTACGCCCACTCCGGCGACGGCGCTGCTCGTCGATCCTTCAACCCCTTCGGTCCTGACAGAAACCGAGCAGGCCCAACGCACGCGCAGTGCGCTGGAGCTGGTAACCTCCGCAGGCAGGGAGCGCCTTACGCTCGTGGTGGTGTTGGTCCCTATCCTGGTAGTTGTAGGCATTGCCTTCGCTTACCTGATTTTGAGGAGACGCTAGACGCGTACCGCCAGCTATAGTGACCTGACCGTATTCGGCGCGCCCAACTCGCGGGACTCGGATGTCGCTGGTATCCGAATGATGAACTCGGCGTACTCGCCATGCACCGTGTCTACCACGAGGTCGCCGCCCAGATCACGGACCACGTCGGCGGTGATGGACAGGCCCAGCCCCGTGCCCTCCGTGCCCTCGCTGGTGGTGAAGAAGGGATCGAATATGTTGCCCACCATGTCATCGGCAATTCCGGTGCCGTTGTCTCTAACCCTGATCTCGACAAGGCGATCCGTCAGGCGACTGGAAACGTGCAGCACAGGCTTGTAGGCCTCTCCCAGTTCGCCCTGCTTGGAGCGCATGGCGGCGCATGCGTTGGAAACCAGGTTCATCACGGCTTCGCCGAAGTCTCGCGCGACCACCATCTGTTCTCCCACCGAGTCGTCAAAGTCGAAGACGGGGGCAACCTGAAAGTCCTTCCATTCGGAGATGAAGGACTCGCATTCCTGCTGGACCGACTGACGCAGAGCGAAGTTGATGTCGGTCATCGACCGCGTTCCTCTGTCTGCGCTGAGTCTCTGCATCCGCTGCACGATGGCGATGGCCCGCTCGCTGCTACTGGCGATCCGGTCGAGATTCCGGGTCAACTCATCCTTGATTTCGTCCAGCAGAGCGACATCTTCCTTCGACATACTGGAGCGGTAACTGTCCAGTACTTCGGTCAGCTCGGCGTACAGTTCCAGCGATCCCTCGGAGAAGTTCTTGACGAAATTGAGCGGGTTGTTGATTTCGTGGGCTACTCCGGAGACCAGTTGTCCCAGAGCCGCAAGCTTTTCCTGGGCGACCAGCCGATCCTGCATTCGCTGGAGTTCGGCGTTGGTCTCGCGCAGCTCGCCGTATAGCTGTTCGACGAGGTTCAGGCGCTGCACTTCCAGGGCCTGTTGCCGGAAGTGCTCCAGGTTCTGGGCCAGCTGTCCAATCTCATCCTGTCCCACTTCCGGAACGGGGGTTTCAAGGTCGCCACCGGCCATGGTGTGCATGCGCTCCGACATGCGGGACAGCCGCCGTATCACTGCGTTCCCCACCCAGAGCCAGGCGGCCAAAGTGGCCGCAACGACGCTTACGACGCCGATCGCGAACAGGAGTATCCTGCCCTCGTCAAAACTCTCGACGGTCATCCGCAACGTGGCCGTGTTGTGGGACCTGGCACCGTCCAGCAGGGTCGCAGTCGACTCTTCCAGAGCGGCGCTATTGTTATCGAAGTCAGTAAGCAGTGTCTGTTCGCGCTCTCGCAGGGCCAACTGCTGGCGGCGGAGAGAGTACACTCCTTCATCGCCCCCGCCCAGATCGACAATCGGCCGCTCCAAGCCTCGGACGGTCAGCGCTTTGAAATCTTCCCACAGAAGATCCAGTGTCTGTTCGTCCCCGGCCCAGAGCATCTGCTGCAACAGACGCACACCATCCCGTGATGTCTCCGTTTCGGCTGGAATCGTCGACAGACTCTGCCGTAACGAGGCCGCGTCCAGGTCGGCCATCTGAGCGGCAGCCCGGTTAGCGGATATCGTGTCGATGACGTCAGCCAGGTCATAGGCCGCGTCTTGTACAGCCTGGGCGTCGGGCTGCAGTGCCGGCAGTGTGGCGGCCCTCGCCAGAGCAGCCTCCAGATCTGCCAGGGACCTGTCCACCGAGCCCTCCGGGAGGTCCTCGGCGTCGGTCAACAGCCGCAGCGCCAACTCACGCAATCGCCCCACCTCACGCGCCGCGGCCCAGGCCGCCTCCAGGGCCGGCACCGAGCTGGTCTCTGCCTGATAGTTGAGGTCGCCGCTTCGCTCGAAGTGGTAAACCCCCACGGAACTGGAAATGAGGGTGAGCAATACCGCAAAACCCAGTGCCAGGTACAACTTGGTACCGATGTTGCGCCACCTGTCTACGAGAAAACGCATAGCGAAAACCCCTTGAAGAGACTCGAAAACACACCGCTACGGGGATTATAGCAATCTACAGTAATAAATCGATTGATCGGTAGCTGCCTCCGAGCAGCTGGCTGGCGCCTGATCGCGCCGGTTTAACGCCGATTCCGCCGTGACGCGCCGAATTGCCGTCCGGCGGCGCCGTGCTATAGAATGGAGGGCGTACCCCGTCATCACATTCCTCAAGGGCATCTTCGCGCCGCGCGAACACTGGGACAACACAATGCACTTCGACAACCAGAGCCTCTTTCCGATGACCGCGGACGTAAACGATTCCGGCCGCCTGGAGTTGGGCGGCTGCGACGCGGTCGACCTGGCAGCCGAGTTCGGCACGCCGCTGTACGTATACGACGAGAATACGCTGAGGCAGATGTGCCGCGATTTCGTTACAGAGTTCGCGAGCCGCTACGAGAACTCGCTGGTGGCCTACGCCTCGAAGGCGTTCCTGAATCCGGCTATCGGCAGGCTCGCCATGGAGGAGGGTCTGGGACTGGACGTGGTGTCCGGCGGCGAGCTGGCGCTGGGGAGGGCCATCGAGTTTCCGGCGGATCTCATCTACTTCCACGGCAACAACAAGACGCCCGCGGAGTTGGAGTTGGCGCTGGACTACGGCGTGGGCCGGGTGGTCGTGGACAGCTTCCACGAGCTGGAGATGCTGGACGCCCTGGCCGGGTCGCAGGGCACCGTCCAGGACGTAATGCTTCGCCTCTCGCCCGGCGTCGACCCGCACACGCACGTTCACACCACGACGGGCATATTGGACAGCAAGTTCGGCTTTTCGGTGGAGACGGGCCACGCGGAACTGGCCATCCGGCAGGCGCTCGCGGCGCCGAACCTGGACCTTGTCGGGGTCCATTTCCACCTGGGATCGCCAATCTTCGAGCTCGAGCCGTACTCGATAGCCATCGACACAGTGCTCACGTTCGTCTCACAGTTCAGAGACGACGGGCTGGAGTTGCGCGAGTTCAGCCCGGGCGGTGGATTCGCGATCGGGTACGTGCGGGAGGAGCCTCCGCCCGCCGTAGCGGACTACGCGCAGGTGATCGCGTCGGCCACGCGCGAGCGGTGCGCCGACCTGTCGCTCGGCACACCACGCTTGGTGGTGGAGCCGGGCAGGTCGATCGTGGGCCGCGCGGGCGTGGCGTTGTACAGCGTGGGCGGCACGAAGGACATCCCGACTGTGCGGCGGTACGTTTCGCTGGACGGCGGCATGGGCGACAACATCCGGCCGGCGCTCTACGAAGCCCGGTACGAGGCGGTGCTGGCCAGCCGCATGAACGACGCGCCGGCGGACACGGTGACCCTGGTGGGCAAGTACTGCGAATCGGGGGACGTGCTGATCCGCGACATCGAGCTGCCGACGCTCGTGGAGGGAGACGTGGTGGCCATCCCCTCGTCGGGGGCGTATGCACCTCCCATGTCCAGCAACTACAACATGAACCCGAGACCGGCTATCGTGATGGTGAAGGACGGCGAGGCTCGGCTTATCCGCAGGCGCGAGACGTTTGAGGACATGATGCGGACCGAGGTTTTCTAGGCCGGCGCCGCCGGGCGAGACTTGCCCGCTGAACAGGCCGGTTAGAGTGGCAGTCGATGTTTGAATCGTGGCGCCGCCGGGGCGGCATGAACGCGCCGGGCGGCGTGGCTCTTCGTAATCGCCCGTTCGCGACCTGGATGCTGCTCGCCGCCAATGGCATCTGGTGGCTCATAGCGGAGGCGATAGGCAACACCCGGGACCCGCTGTCTCTGCTGGACTTAGGCGCGAACTATGGCCCGCTGGTGGCCGGCGGCGAATACTGGCGACTCCTCTCCTCCGTCTTTCTCCACATAGGCATCATGCACCTGGCGCTGAACAGCATTGGGCTGCTTATCTACGGCATGCTGCTGGAGAGGGCATTCGGGAGCTTTCGGTTTACGTTCATCTACCTCGCGGCGGGGCTCGCCGGCTCCACCGCGAGCTTCGTCGCCAATCCACTGGCCATCAGCGCGGGCGCGAGCGGAGCTATATTCGGCCTGCTGGGAGCGCTGGCGGCGTGCTTTCTGACGGGAAGGGGACCGCTGGGGCGCGGCAGTCGCCGTGACGCCGCGGGCATCGGGGTGCTGGTGGCGATCAACCTCGCGTTTGGCTTCATGGTGCCGGGGATCGACAACTGGGCGCATATTGGCGGACTGGTGATGGGATTCGCGCTTGGTGGGGTTCTAGCCGACGGCTCCGAAAGGCAGGGCGTGTACACCGGCCTTGCCGTGAGGCGCCGCGTGGGGTCCACACGCCGGATACTGCTTGCCGTCCCTCCGGTTGCGCTGTTGCTGGTTGCGGGCGTGTGGTTGGGCAGCGGCGGTGTCGCGGGCGGACTGGTCAGGGCCGAGCGGCTGCTGGAGGATCAGCAGTACACCGAGGCGCTCCGGGAGGTGCAGCAGGTGATCGATCAAGGCCGGGACACGGGCGAAGCGTACCTGCTGCGCGGCATTATCCGAGAGAGAATGGGGGACGACGCCGGAGCCGTGGCCGACCTGCGAGAGGCGCTGTTCCGAGGACTCACCGCCGAGGACCGTTCCAGGGCTGTCGCGCTGATGGTGTCGATAAGAGAGGGTAGCTAGGTGAACGGGAAGGTCAGGCGGCCGCTGCGACTTGGGTGGTGGTCTACGGGTCGCGGGGAAGGATCGCGGGGGCTGCTGCGCGCCGTTCACGGGGCAATCGCATCCGGTGAGTTGAGCGCGTCCATCGAGTATGTCTTCAGCAACCGGGAACCCGGCGAAGCGGAGGGGAGCGACGAGTTCTTCAGGCTGGTCGAGAGCATCGACGTTCCGCTGGTGTCGCTGTCGTCGCGGCGGTTCCGGCGCGAGCGTGGTGGAGGCCCAATAGCCCGTCACCGGGAAGCCTACCACGACGATGCGATGCGTCTGACATCTGGCTACGAGACCGACCTGTCGGTGCTTGCGGGATACATGCTCATCACCAGTGCGCGGATGTGCCGGGAGCGGACCATGATCAATCTGCATCCCGCGCTGCCGGACGCGCCATCCGGGATGTGGCAGGACGTGATGTGGCAGCTCATCGAAGAAGGGGCCGCCGAGCATGGCGCGATGGTGCACTTGGTTACGGAAGTGCTGGACGGCGGACCGCCGCTGAGCTATTGCAGCTTTCCGATCCGGGATGCGGCTCTCGCTCCGCTTTGGGACGAGCTGGACCGGGTTGGACTTGACGCGGCGAGGTCGCAGGGCGAGAGTCAGCCGCTGTTCGCGGAGATACGGCGCAGGGGAGTCGCCCGGGAGCGTCCGCTGGTGGTTGCCACGCTCATCGCGCTGGCCAGCGGCTCGATCCGGATCGAGGAAGGCAGGCCGGTGGGGCCAGGCGGTCCAATCGAGTGCGGACTGGACATGACCGACGAGGTAGAGAGGCTGATCGAGAAGTGGGGCCGGCTGGGACAGACTCCAGGGCCGTGAGGAGGTCTTACAAGTCATGGGAAAGATTGTGACGATTGGCGGCGGCATGATGGGCGAGTTGGAGACGCTGCCCATCGACAAGCGGATCGTGGAGTTATCGGGGAAGTCACGTCCGAGGGCGCTGCTGATTCCGACGGCGACCTACGACGCTCCCGAACCGTGGGAGACGTTCAAGTCCGTGTACGGCGAGCGGTTGGGCTGCGAGACCGACGTGCTGCACCTGCTGAACGCCAAGCCTAGCCTGGCTGAGCTAGAGGACGCGATATTGTCGGCCGACCTGATATACGTTAGCGGCGGCAACACCCAGAAGGCGGTGATGCGCTGGCGGAGGCTGGGAGTTGACGGCGTGCTGGAACGCGCATGGCGAAAGGGCATTCCGCTGGCAGGGTTGAGCGCGGGGTGCATCTGCTGGTACAGTTACGGGCACAGCAACTCCGGGTACTTCTACAATGCCGCCAACTGGGGCGGATTTACGCGGGTGCGCGGACTGGGGTTCATCGACGCTTTCGCGTGCCCGAACCCGGCGGGGATCACGGACGGCAAGCTTCGGGAGCCGGACTTTCACGCCAAGGTGATGAGGCACGGCGGCGTTGGGCTGGGCATCGGGTACAACTGCGCGATCGAGTGGGTTGACGGCGGCTATCGCCTGGTGACGTCGAGTGACGACGCGGGGGCGTACAGGGTGTACAAGAGGCGGGGTGAGCTCGTGAGGGAGAACATCCCGAAGCGGGATGAGTACGCGCCGCAGGAGGAGTTGCTTACCGTCTAGGGACTTCCGTCCGGGCAGGAGGAGCCCCGGTTCAGGAGGCGGCGGGCTGATAGTCCTCGCCATCGTCGATGGCGGCCGGCGAGGTCTGTGTCGCCTGCGCGGCGGCGATGGCCGCTTCAAGCTTCAGGGTCTCGCCGTCCTCCAGCTCTAGCGAAACGCCGGCGTCGTCCTGGAAGGCGTCCGCGTCCAGGATACACTTGGAAACGTTGGGTATGCTGGGCAATTCGAACATGACGTCCAACAGCGTATCCTCGAGTATCGCCCGCAATCTTCGCGCACCGGTCTTGTGTCCGATTGCCTGTCCAGCCACCGCCTGAAGGCCATCTTCCGTAATCACCAGCTCCACGCCGTCCATCTTGAAGAGGGCCTGATACTGCTTCACCAGCGCGTCCTTCGGCTCGGTGAGCACGCGCACCAGCGTGGCGGGGTCCAGTCCGGCGAGGCTGACCACGACGGGGAACCTGCCCACGAACTCAGGGATGAAGCCGTACTCCAGCAGGTCGTCGGCTTCGACGTGCGCCAGGATGTCCTCGTCCTCAGCCGGACCGTGGCCGTTGGCGCTGATGGCGCTGGACCTGAATCCCAGCGAGCGCCTGTCCTTGAACGCGCGACGCTCGATGACGTCCGTTATGCCCTCGAACGCCCCGCCGCACATGAAGAGGATGCGCTCGGTGTTGATTTGCAGGAACTCCTGGTGGGGGTGCTTGCGTCCGCCCTGCGGCGGCACGTTTGCCACGCAGCCCTCGACAATCTTGAGCAGCGCCTGCTGGACGCCTTCACCGGAAACGTCTCGGGTGATGGACGGGTTGGCCATCTTGCGCGCCATCTTGTCGATCTCGTCGATGTAGATGATGCCGTGTTCGGCGCGGCCGATGTCGAAGTCGGCGGCCTGTATCAGGCGGAGCAGTATGTTCTCGACGTCCTCGCCGACGTAGCCGGCCTCGGTCAGAGACGTCGCGTCCACTATGGTAAAGGGAACGTCCAGGATCTTGGCGAGGGTCTGCGCGAGAAGGGTCTTGCCTGAACCGGAGGGTCCGAGCATCAGGATGTTCGCCTTTTGCAGCTCCACGTCGGGGTGTCTGCGGTTGGACCACACCCGCTTGTAGTGGTTGTAGACCGCGACGCTGAGGACCTTCTTGGCGCGCTCCTGCCCAACGACGTACTCGTCGAGCTTTTCGCAGATGACCTTCGGGCTGAAAGAGCTTGGC
>DAOUJZ010000067.1:0-4985 GCA_034421955.1 Dehalococcoidia bacterium
TGACCCTGGTCGACGGAACCCCCGCCAACACCAACCCGCGCTTCGGCGACCCTGGGACTGAAACGATTAGGGTCCCTAGCAAAGTGGCCGAGGACACCAGCGAAACGGTAGAGATCACCCGCGAGATTGAGGTCACCCGCCGAGTGGCGGAGAACTCCCCGGCGGGGACCGCCATCGGCGCGGCGGTGGAGGCCGTGGACGCCGACGGCGACACACTGGCGTACACCCTTTCGAACAACGCACCCTCGTCCCGCCACGGGGACCACTCCGAGTTGTTCGACATCGACGCGGCCACGGGCCAGATCAGGGTCAAGGCCCCCCTGGACTACGAGGCCAACAATTTCTCGGTAGGAGACGTCCACTACTCGGTTACGGTCTCCGTCAGTGACGGCAAGGATGCCGCGGGCAACGTCGACACCGTGATCGACGACACCATTGCGGTGACCATAAGGGTCGTCGACGTTGACGAGCCCGGCGGCGCGGCCTTCCGACCCGGCCCCTACCGGGTCGGCCAGGTTGTCTCCGCCCTGTGGTGGGACGTCGACTACGGCGCTCGCGTCACCGGCGTCCGGTGGGAGCGGCTGGACGCGGCGGACTCGAGCAGCGGCCAGATCATCGCCGGGGCGACAAGCGGAGATTACGAACCGGTCGCGGCTGACGTAGGCAAGTGGCTGCGCGTCACCTTCACCTACAGCGACGTCCACGGAGACGACAAGCAGGTATCGGCAGTCACCGCCAGCGCCGTTGTTGCTCAGTAAGCAGCCGGCCCGCCCGCCGAGAGTCGGACCACAATCCAGAGCGTGCGTTGGGGCCAAGCCGGTACCTCCTGCCCTATGCCCTCACGAGGAGTCATTAGATGAAAACGGACACTGTGGAATTCTGGAACGATATCTGGGCTACGATGGACCACACCTTCGCGGACCACGACGCGCTGCTGCCGAGACTGGTCGAGGGTCTGCAACCGGGGCGGGCACTGGATTTGGGATGCGGCTCGGGCGGAAACGCCGTATGGCTGGCCGGGCGCGGCTGGCGGGTGACTGCGGTGGACTTTTCCGCGGTCGCCGTCGAGAAGGGAAGAATGCGAGCGAGCGGGAGCGGAGTTGAGGTAGAGTTCGTAGTCTCAGACGTGACCGCTTACAGGCCCGATGGACGGTATGACTTGATAACCTCCTTCTACATACAGCTGTGGCCTGAGCAGCGGTCGCAGATGCTGGCGGATGCCGCCAAAGCCTTGAACCCCGGGGGCAGGCTCATATTCGTAAGCCATGATGCGTCCGCTCCACCCGACGGATGGAGCAAAGAAGACCTGGAGTCGCTGACAACACCGCTCCAGGTCGCCGCTGAGCTACCGGGCCTGAAAATAGAGCAGGCGGAAATCGTAGAAGAAAGCGGGTGTCACACAGAGGACACCGCGAATTCGACAGCGTCGGAGTCCCATCACAACGGCGAGGAAAGCAGTCGTACGCAAGGCGCAACTACCGTGGTGGTGGCCGTGAAGGCAGAATAGACCGGAACCTCAACCTACTCTCAGGAGCGTCCTCTTTTTTGACTTTCGCACCCTCACAACGTAGAATCCAGACTGAAACGCCACCGTTGGAGGTATCACCGTGGAGAAGATCAGGCTTAGCGTTTACGGAGACTACGCTTGACCCTGGGTCTACAATGCAGCCGTGTGGCTGGATAGGGTCAAGCAGGTGTATGGCGAAGACCTTGACATCACCTGGAAGAACTTTTCGCTGGAACAGATAAACAGCAAGGAAGGGCCGGAGTGGAAGGCGTGGGAGCAGGGCGAGCCGTCGGAGCGGCGCTCGCTGCTTTCGCAGATCGCCGCCGAGGCCGCGCGTCGACAGGGGCCGGAGGCGTACGACAAGTACCACCTGGCGCTGCTGACGGCGCGCCACGGCGGGCAGGGCCGCATTCCGCTGAACGAGGAGGAGCCGCTGGTCGAGCTGGCCGAGTCCGTCGGTCTCGATGTGGGCCAGTTCCGCGAGGACCTCAAGGACCCCGACCTGGCGGAGATCATCGGCAGGGAGCACGAGGAGGCGGCGTCCGAGGGCATCTTCGGCACGCCCACCTTCACGTTCGAGAACGGCACTTCCGCCTATCTCAAGACGTTCATCCCACCGGAGTACGACTCCGTGGCCGCGTTCGACAGCTTCATGGCTACGGCAGGCCACAGGGCCTACTTCGGCGAGATCAAGCGCCCGCAGCCGCCGTGGCCCAAGGGCGCGGTAAGCTAGACAGCCGTAACACCCAAGCGCGCGGACGCTGAAAGGCCGACCAGCCCTTCCCGTCCGCGTCCGCTTTTGAGCCACCGCTCCCACGCGGGCGTTGTGTGAGTTCCGGGCGTTCACCCTCACCCTAACCCTCTCCCACCAAGGGAGAGGGGACTTGGTTGCCCCGCGTCTGGACGCTTGCCAGAAGAGTGCCACAAGTGCTCCCACACGAATCGCACGACCTCGATAGCTTCGCACGCGGCCTGGGCATCCCTTTCGACGACGCGGGCCTGCTACGGCTCGCGTTTACGCACAGCTCCTACGCCAACGAGAGCCCGGGCGCCGGCGGGGTGTCCAACGAGCGGCTGGAGTTTCTGGGCGACGCGATCGTCGGCCTGGTGGTGGCGGAGCGCGCGTACACCGAGCACCCGACGCGAGGCGAGGGCGACCTGACGTCGCTGCGGGCCGCGCTGGTGCAGGACGAGACGCTGGCCCGCGTGGCCCGCTCGCTGGGGCTGGGGCGCTTCATGCTTATGGGCCGCGGCGAGGATGCCAGCGGCGGGCGTAAGCGGACGTCGAATCTGGCGGCTCTGTTCGAAGCGCTTGCGGGGGCGGTGTTCCTGGACCAGGGTTTCCCGGCTGCGCGCGGCTTCGTCGTGCGCTCGCTATCCACTGAAATGGACGCCATACCCGATCCCGCGCCTCCGCGAAACGCCAAGTCCCAACTGCAGGAGACGCTGCAGTCCCAGGGGCTGGAGCCGCCGAATTACCGGATAGTCGGCGTTGAGGGCGCGGACCACGCCCGCACGTTCACCGCTGAGGTGCTGGTGGCGGGCGAGCCGCTGGCACAGGGACGCGGGCCGCGCAAGGCGACCGCCGAGCGGGAGGCGGCGCGGCGGGCGCTGGAGCGGATGGAGCGGGGATTGGTGCTATAATTGGGCCGCGCCGGCGCTTCGGCGCGAGTGGAAGTGCCTTAACGTCCAAGGCTATCAGGTAAGGGAGGGCGGCCAATGAAAGTCTACCTCGGTGTGCCGCGCGGTTTCTGCGCCGGCGTGGTACGCGCAATCGAAATCGTGGAGCTCGCCCTCGAGCGATTCGGCTCCCCCGTCTACGTCAAGCATCAGATAGTCCACAACCCCTACGTGGTCAGCTCGCTCGAGCGCAAGGGCGCGGTGACGGTCGAGGAGGTGGAGGAGATTCCGGAAGGCTCGATGGTGGTGTTCTCGGCACACGGCTCGCCCCCGGACGACTTTGCCAAGGCGGAGGAGCGCGATCTGAGGGTGATCGACGCCACGTGTCCGCTGGTAACCAAGGTGCACAACGAGGCCAAGAAGTATGCCCGCGATGACCGCAGGCTGATACTGGTCGGCCACCGCGGCCACCAGGAAGTGAAGGGCACCATGGGGCAGCACCCCATGTACCTGGTCGACGACAGGGAGGGCGTCCGCCTGCCCGACTGGTCGGACGCCACACCGGTGACCGTGCTGACGCAGACCACGCTGTCGGTGGACGACACCGAGCGCTCGATAGAGGAAATCAGCCGGCGCTTTCCCGACGTGGTGGTGCGCAACGACCTGTGCTACGCGACCACGAACCGCCAGACCGCGGTGAAGGAGCTTGCGAAGCTGGCCGAACTGGTGCTGGTGATTGGGGCGTCGAACAGCTCCAACTGCAACCGGCTGCGGGAAGTGGCCGAGGCGAACGGCGTTACGTCGTACCTGTTGAATGGCCCCGATGAGCTGGACTTCGCCTGGCTGGAGGGCGTCGACACCGTGGGCATCACCTCCGGCGCGTCCACGCCCGACGACCTGGTGATGGCCGTAATCGACGCCATCGCCCCGGACGAGGTGACGACGATAGCGGGCGCGGACGAGGACGTGAGCTTCGTGTTGCCGAGAGAGCTTCGCTGAGCGTGGAGGAGCTTCCGCTTGCCGAAATGGAGTCCCTCGCCGTTGACCTGGCCCGGGAGGCCGGCGAGATTCTGGCGAGGCACTTCCGCAGCCTGGGCGCTCTGAACGTCGAGTTCAAGGACAAGCGGGAGCGCGACCCGGTGACCAACGCGGACACCGAGTGCCAGCGCCTGCTGGTGAAGGCGATAACGGAGCGGTTCCCGGACCACGGCATACTGGGCGAGGAGGACGAGGACAGGGAGGGGGAGACCGCGCCGGCGCCCGACACGGTGTGGGTTCTGGACCCGCTGGACGGCACCCGAAACTTTCTGAACGGCCTTCCCGTGTACGCAAGCTCGATAGGCGTGATGCACAGGGGAGTGCCGGTGGTCGGCGCGGTGTACATCCCGTGGCCGGGGGAGAATGGGATGGTGGTGCGCGCCCGCCGCGGCGGCGGGGCGTTCGCGGGGGACGAGCCGATCGGCGTGTTCGCGCAGTCCGAGCCGCACGCCGCCCGGCTGGTGACGCTGCCGGCCTACTTCGGCGCCGCCTACTCCTTTCGCAAGCCCATGCGCGACAAGGTGGGCGAGCTGCGCAGCCTGGGAAGCCTCGCCTACGACATGGCGATGGTGGCCATGGGTGTGACGCAGTATTCGATCACCACCGGGCCGCACCTGTGGGACGTGGTGGGCGGCCTGGCGGTGGCGGCCGAGGCTGGCGCGCATATCGCGCTTGGACGGCGCGAGCGGCGGCTGCTGGGGCTGGGTCAGGCGGCGCGGTGGGAGCGCACGGACTCGCTGGTGCCTTCCTGGCAGTCGGGGACGACGACGATGCGGGAGTTGCGGCGGTGGGTGATGCCGGTGGCGGTTGCCAACCCGGC
>DAOUJZ010000068.1:0-14567 GCA_034421955.1 Dehalococcoidia bacterium
GCTGCGAGCGTGCCGACGATAACGTTGGCCGAGATGAAGGCGAAGATCGCGGAGATCGAGCGTGAGGCCGTTGCCGGGGGCGGCTCGGAGGCCTACCGGGAATGTCTCTATCACAAGTACCGTTGGGAGCGGGAAGTCCGGTACCGGAAAGGGGGGACGGCCGGCGACTACTTTTACATCCGCCATGACCATGCCATAGGTTCGGGACTTCCTGCTGGGACTCGGGCGTTCACGGATCCTCACGGAGGTAGCGGCGAGACGGCCCCGGCTGATGGAAGCGAACTTCAGATTATGGGCAGGGACGCGCGGTGGTTCAGCGTGCGATGGCCGGGAGTGGCGGATGCGGCGCGCCCCCTGCCTGCGGGAGAGTACAGGTTCTACTACACCTATGTGCCAGGGAGATATGTCATCTGCGACGGGGAGCCCGAAGAAGAGAAGAAGCGGCAAGAGGTGTTCGTGCAGGTCACCGCTCCCGAGGGCGCCTTGCACGAGGCGTTCTTCGACCCCGTCACGGACGGCAGCGCCGTCGCCGCCGACACCACCAACGGTGTCCTGAAACCCGCGTCGTTCACCGACACCAGCGGCGCGACCTCCACCATCCAGCGCATCGCGTGGGAATCCGGCAGCGTCGAGATGAGGCCCAGCCCCCACACCGGTCTCGCGGGCCACAGGCTCGACTTCATCGAGTTGGACGGAACGGTGTCTCTGTCCCTGTCGGTGTCGGACGCGACGGTGGATGCGCCCAACGCCACGCTGAGTTGGCCCGTGCCATACCAGCCCTGGGAGGACGGCGACAAGCTCATGCTGCGCATACGCGAGGCGCTGCCATACGCGCCCGCTCCCGCTAGCTTGACGGCCGTGTCGTCGGCAATGGATGCCGCCGACCTGTCCTGGGCCCCGGTGAGCGGCGCGTCGGGCTACCGCGTCCAGCGCCGTGAGAGCGGGCAAGAGGCGTGGCGGAGCGTGGACGCGAGCGTTACGGGGACGACCCACACGGCATCCGGTCTGCGCTGCGGGACCGCCTACGAATTCCGGGTGGGCGCGTACGGAGACGGGACCACCTACGACCAACAGGCCGGCCTGTGGTCCGCGACCGCCACGGCGGTGACGGGGGAGTGCGACCTCCCGCCGGTGTTCGCCACGTCCACCTACGCCTTCAGCGTGGACGCGGGGGCGGCCACCGGAACGGCGGTGGGCAGGGTCTCCGCCACGGACCCCGAAGGCGGCGCGGTGTCGTACTCCATCACCGCGGGCGACCAGGGCGGACTGTTCGCCATCGCCACCACCACCGGCCAGGTCAGCGTCGCGAAGCCGCTGTTCCACAACGCCGCGCCGTCCCACACGCTGACGGTGCGGGCATCGGACAGCGCGGGCGGCACGGCCACGACCACCGCGCGGATAAGCGTAACCTCCGCCTGCCACAACGGCGTCGTCGTCCCCGACCCCGACGCCAACCCCGCGCTGGTGGGAGACTGCCTGGTCCTCTACCACGGCGTCATGCAAACACTCGCGGGCACGGCAAGCCTCGGCTGGGGCGCGGATACGTCCATCACCGCCTGGCGTGGCGTGCAGTCGGGCGGGGAGCCGCGGCGCGTACGCGGCCTGCTGCTGGCGGACCTGGGGCTGAACGGGACCATCCCCGCGGAGCTGGGCCTGCTTGCGGCGCTGACCAGGCTGGACCTCGACGGCAACGACCTGGGTGGGGAGATACCCCCGGAACTGGGCCAACTCTCCAACCTGGACCAACTCTACCTGTTCGACAACGACCTCACGGGCAAGATACCTCCTGAACTGGGAGACCTGGCGAACCTGACCAGGCTCGACCTCGACACCAACCGGCTCACGGGCGCAATCCCGTCCGAACTGGGCCAACTCTCCAGGCTGGAGGCGCTGTACCTGTTCGACAACGACCTGAGCGGCGCCATACCCGCGGAGCTGGGAGACCTGGCGAACCTGGAGCTGCTGTACCTGAGCGGCAACCGGCTGTCGGGGCAGATACCGGAGACGCTGGGGTCTCTGGGCAAGCTGAAGGACCTCGTTCTCGGCCGCAACCGGCTGAGCGGGGCCATCCCCGCGGAGTTGGGCGGCCTGGCGAACCTGGAGGAGCTGCGGCTGCACGACAACAGCCTCACCGGGGCGATACCCGCAGCGCTCACCCGGCTGAGCCTGGACGCCCTGTACCTCTCGGGCAACACCCTGGCGGGCTGCGTGCCGCTGGCGCTCAAGGACGTGGCGACCAACGACCTCGACGACCTCGGCCTGCCGGACTGCCCGCGCTGAGCCTCGCCCGCCACGTCCACCTACGCCTTCAGCGTCCCCGGGAACGCGGCGACGGCCACGGCGGTGGTCAGCGTCACGACTGTCCCGTAGATTCCGCCGTCCGAATAGTTACGCGCCCCAAAACGCTTGACTTGTAGTGGACTTGCGGGTACACTCCGCGCCAAGCGAGGAAAATCTGCGGGAGGTACACCTATGCCTAAAGAAGTTCACCACGTTGTTACTCGCCCCGGTCGGAGGCACGGCGACCCGGAGGTTGACATCCCCGTTGCAGAAGACCTCGCCACCGTACCGGGCGCGCCGGTGCGGCAGGAGGACGTTTCCTTCTACACGAGGGTGTATCCCCTCGAGACCCAGAACATCGAGAAGGCCGCGGACCGCGACTGGGTCTGGTCGGTCTACACCCCCGACGTGCTCGAGTACCGCGAGCGGCACGACGAGCTGAACCAGCCGCTGGTCGACGCCGCCCTGGTTACCGGCGACATCGAGCCGACCGGCGAAGCGGAGCCGGGCAAGGACATGACCGACGCCATCCGGCTGAAGGCCCGGGAGCTCGGCTTCAACGAGGTCGGCTTCACTCGATTCGACCACCACTACGCCTACACCAGCAAGAAGACTTGGGTCAAGTACGAGCACGCCATATGCGTCGCGCTCGAGCAGGACTACCTGCAGACCCAGACGCTTCCGAGCCTGGAGGCCGAGTACGCCCACTTCGGCACATACGAGATCGAAGGCGCGCTGGCGCTCGACCTCGCCGACCACATCCGCACGCTGGGCTACCACGCCCAGGTGCACAGCCCCAACGACAACAGCGGCGCGTACATTCCGATGTTCATCAACGCCGGACTGGGCCAGTTGGGCGCCAACGGACAGCTCCTTTCGCCCCACTTCGGCTCCAGGGCGAGGCTCGCCATCATCACCACCGACGCGCCGGTGACGTACGACCAGCCCGTCGACTACGGCATCAACCAGTTCTGCAAGATCTGCCAGGTGTGCGTGAACCGCTGCCCGGGCAGGGCGCTGCTCAAGGACAGGGTCTGGTGGAGAGGCGCCGAGAAGTTCAAGGTCATCTACGAGCGCTGCCGCCCCGTGATGGCCCGCTACGAGGGCTGCGCCGTGTGCATCAAGGTCTGCCCGGTACAGCGCTACGGCATGAAGCCCGTGATGGAGCACTACGTCGAGACCGGCGAGGTGCTCGGCAAGGGCACCCACAACCTCGAGGGCTACACCATCAGGGACAAGGGCTACTTCGGCCCCGGCGAGCTGCCCAGGTTCAACCGCCAGTTCTTCGAGATCCCGCACGGCAGGCGCGAGGAGTGGCTGTTCGAGCAGTTCAAGGACAAGCTCTCCGAAGAGGGCGTTCCGGCCTACGAGGAGCTCGTCGGCTTCGCCACCGATCTGAAGAAGATCCTGGACGAGGGCGACAGCACCCGCGGAGACGAATAGCCGAAAGCGCGGCAAGAGGCGCGGGCGGCCGCACCAGGCCCGCCCGCGTCGCCGGCCCGTTGATAAGCAAACCAGGGGCCAGCCGCGCGCTGGCCCTTATACGTGAGGCCAACCCACATGTTCAGAAAAGACGACCTTGACGCGGCGTTCGACGAGCTCAAGAGCGAATGGGGCGAATCGCCCGAATTCGAGCATCTGTCCCGCCAACTCCATCTCGGCATCGCATACTCCGACGCGGGCCGCTCCCTGGGCGACGAATTCGACTCCAGGGTTGCCGCGCTGATCGAAAAACACAAGCCGGAATAGCGGCAAGAGCAAACTGAAATGACACCGGAATTTTGGGCCATCATTGGTGTTGGCATCTCGCTGGCCACCCTCAACCTTGCCGGCTTTCAGATGCTGAACAAGCGCATCGACGATACCAACAAGCGCATCGACGATATCAACAAGCGCATTGACGATACCAACAAGCGCATCGACCAGCTTGTGACTGATCTCAGGCAATTGACGACGCGCGTGACCGAATTGGAAAAGGGGCAGGCTCGTATGGCGGGGCTACTGGACGGCCTGCGAGAGGCACTGTTCGAGCGCTCCCACGAGAGCGCCAGTTCATCCTCGGGCTAACGCATTTCCCACGGGAGAACTCACATGACTACCGAAACCAGGGCCTCGCTCAAACGAAACAGTCACGTGGTCAGCCTGGGGCCGGATCGCGCCGCGGCCCGCGCCATGCTTCGGGCCGTGGGCCTCAGCGACGACGACATGGACAAGCCGTTCGTCGCCGTCGCCAACCTCGCCAGCGACGTGACTCCCTGCAACGTGCACCTCGACAGGCTGGCGCAGATGGCCAAGCAGGGCGTGTGGGACGGAGGTTCCGTGCCCTTCCTGTTCGGCACCATTACCATAAGCGACGGCATCTCCATGGGCACCGAGGGCATGAAGGCTTCCCTGGTGAGCCGGGAGGTGATAGCCGACTCCATAGAGACGGTAACCTTTGGCGAGAGCATGGACGGCCTCATCGTCGTCGCGGCGTGCGACAAGAACATGCCGGGCGCGATGATGGCCATGGCGCGGCTCAACGTCCCTTCGCTGTTCGTCTACGGCGGCGCGATTCTGCCGGGCAACTACATGGGCCGCGACATAAACATACAGGACATGTTCGAGGCCGTGGGCGCATACTCCCAGGGCAAACTCACCCTGGACGAGCTGTACGGCATGGAGCGCGTGGCCTGTCCGGGCGAGGGCGCGTGCTCAGGCATGTTCACCGCGAACACCATGTCCTCGGCCATCGAGGCGATGGGCATGTCGCTGCCCGGCGCCGCATCCATCCCGGCGGTGGATCCTCGCAACGAAGAGATCGCACACCAGGCGGGCGCGGTGCTCTACAACATGCTGGAGAAGGACATCAAGCCGCGCGACATCATGACTCGCGAGGCGTTCGAGAACGCCATAACCGTGGTGCTCGCGATGGGCGGCTCGACCAACGCCGTGCTCCACCTGCTCGCCATCGCACGCGAGGCCGGGGTGGACCTCCATATCGACGACTTCGACCGGCTCAGCCGCAGCACGCCCTACTTGACTGATCTGCGGCCGGGGGGGCGTTTCGTCATGTCCGACATGGACAAGTCCGGCGGGCTGCCGGTGCTGATGAACGAGTTGCTCAGGGCCGGACACCTGCACCCGGACGTGCTGACCATCACCGGCAAGACGCTCGCCGAGAACCTTGCCGAGTTCGACACCATGCCGGACAGCCGCGTAATCTATCCCGTCTCAGAGGCGCGCAGCCCCACCGGGGGCCTGGTGATACTCAAGGGCAACCTCGCCACCGAGGGCGCCGTGATGAAAGTGTCCGGCACCGGCCACTTGAGCCACGACGGCCCGGCGCGTGTTTTCGACGGCGAGCGGGCCGCTTTCAATGCCGTCACGTCGGGCGAGATCAAGGGCGGCGACGTGGTGATAATCCGGTACGAAGGGCCCAAGGGCGGGCCTGGTATGCAGGAGATGCTGGCCGTCACCGGCGCCATCATGGGAGCGGGCCTGGGCGAGGATACGCTGCTCATCACCGACGGGCGCTTTTCGGGCGCGACGCGGGGGCCGATGATAGGCCACGTGGCGCCCGAGGCCGCCGTGGGCGGAGTCATAGGTCTGGTTGAAGACGGCGACCGCATCGTGATGGACGTGGAGACGCGCGAGCTTAGCGTGCGTGTGCCCGAAGAGGAGCTTGCGCGCCGCCGCGACCGCTGGACGCCACCCCAGTCCAACTACACCACGGGCGTAATGGCCAAGTACGCCAAGCTGGTGTCCTCCGCCTCCGAGGGCGCCGTCACGGGGTAGGTGCACGCGCCCTAACGCATCACGTCCAGGCGCGCCCCCAGCACGCTGGCCGACACCGCGAACCCTATGCCCTCGGCGTCGTGATGGATGAAGGTGTTCATCCCTACCACTTCGCCCCTGTCGTTAAGCAGCGGACCACCGCTGTTGCCGGGGTTGATGGCGGCGTCCGTTTGCACAAACTCAATGCCGTTGGCCCTTCGGATGGCGGATACTATGCCCCGGGTAACGGTCATCCTGCTCCCCAGGTCGAGCGGGTAGCCCAGCGCGATCACGTCCTCGCCCTCGCGCGCCGCCGTTGCGAACGCAAGCGGCGTCAGCCTGCGATTAGTCTTCACTTTCAGCAGCGCGATGTCTCGGGCCGCGTCTACCGACACCATTTTCGCCGAAAGTTGCGCGCCGTCGTGGAAAACGGCCACCAGTCGATCTCTCCCCTCGACGACGTGATGATTGGTGAGGATGTGGCCGTCGGCCTCCACCACGAACCCCGTGCCCGCTCCATCGTCGCCGACGATGCGCACCACGCTGGGCCGCGCCATCTCCACCACGTCCGCCACCGAAAGGCGCGCGCCGGGCGTGGGGCCTGTAGTAGCCACGTTCTCCGGTACGGCGACGACATTCGCCTCCACGGTCGCCACTATGTCCGCCACCGAGAGGCGCTCTCCGGATGTGGGGCCTGTGGTGGCCACGCTCTCCGGTACGGCGGCGACATCCGCCTGCGGCGTTGGTAATGGCGTGGACTGCGCGCCAGTATCCAAGATGGCCACAATAGCCAAGAAGACTAGCACGACCGCGAGTACTATCCCTATCCCTCGCCAGCTCCCCCACCCACGGCGCTTGTTCTCGTCGTCATCGGGCGGCGCGGCGGCGCCGCGTGGCGGAGGCGGCTGTGTGCTTGCGCGCGATGGCGTGGCTGCGCCGCTCGGCGATGGCGGCGGTTGTGCGCCTGCGTGCGGAGCCGTACCCCCAACGCCTCCGGCGGCAGGGGTGGCGGCACCGCAGTCGTAAGCCGCTTTGCTCGCCGGGTTCGACAAGACACGGTGCGCTTCGAGTATCTCCTTGTAGCGTTCCTCCGCCCCTGGCGAGCGGTCGCGGTCCGGGTGATACCACAGCGCCATCCGCCGAAACGACGACCGCACCTCGTCTATCGAGGAGTTGCGCGGCAGTTCCAGTACGTCGTAGTAGTTGCGCTTGCCGGAGTTCATCTCTTTCCTTATCGACGGTTCCCGCGCTTCAGGGCAACTCCGCTATCGACCACACCGCGAAACGCTCGAACTGCGTCGACACGCCGGTCCCAGTGTTGCCCTCGAAAACACCGGCCATCAGATGGGCTCTCCCCGGACCTGACCAGGCGCTCAGGTCGACGTTCGCGATATGCGCGTTGTTGATGAACAGGTGTCCGGTTTCGCCAATGGCGATCACCGTCAATAGGTTGGCGTTACCGCGAGAAGTAGTAACTACATCCTCCGCCTCAGTAGCGAGATCGTCCCATGTACTCCCTGACCACAACAAGTGAATCCACCCGCCCCAGCCAGCGATGGCTATCAGGTGCGGCTTACCTTCGGCGTTGTCTCGGAGAAAGATGCCGCTGAACCACTCGCCCTGGGGCACAAAGAAGGGATTGAAGAAACGAGCCTCGATTATGCCGTCCGCCAACCATGCCCGGCTCTGGTGAAGGTCCACTCCACTCTCGCCACCTGAATGCGCGATCGCGCCGTCCTCCGGTCCGTGCTCCAATTCAATCGGACGCACGCTGAAGTCCTTGTAGATGGTGGACTCTCCGGGGTGTTCGTGACCATTGAACCAAACGCCTATTACGCTGACGGAGCCTGCATCGCTAATCTCGCTCAAGTTCAGCTCCGCCTCGAATCCCCCGTTGATGAACAGCCAGCCCCTGTCGTTTAGTGTTGTAACGCGCACGTGATTTTCCGCATTGCGGCCCGCTCTGATGTTTGACGAGAATCCGTCCTGAACGTCTATGGGGTCGTATGGCGGCACGTTGTTCCGACGCTTTAGGTGCCAATTGCCGTGGCTGGATATGGCGAGAATGTAGTAACGCTGCTCCACCGCCCGAAACAGAAAGCCGTGGCTCCAGCCCTTACCATTCGATGAGAACGTGTCCACGAAAGTCGCCTCGATCACCGCATTGGACAGGAAAACATGGGCGTACTTTTCTGGAATGAAGTTGTCGTCGTCGTGGTCGAGTTCTCCGCTGACCGGCCCGAAGCCGCGGCCTGGCGCTGGCGTGAAGGGGAAAAGGGGCGTCGGCGTCGCCTTGGCGACCACCGTGGGCGGCGGAGACGGGTTGGCTTTCATGGCCGCGTATCGGTCCTCCAGCACGTCGAACGACACGGCAAACCCTATCCCCTGGGCGTCGTATTCCCGGCCCTCTATCTCGCGACGTATAAACGTGTTCATGCCCACAACCTCGCCTCTATCGTTGAGAAGCGGGCCGCCGCTGTTGCCCGGATTGATGGCCGCGTCGGTCTGCACGAACTTGACGTCGCCCAGCGTTCTGATGGCCGACACGATTCCCCGCGTGACGCTCATGCTCTCGCCTAGGTCGAGGGGGAAGCCCAGCGCGATAACGCTCTCCCCCTCCCGCACACGCGCCGCGAATGCAAGTGGCGCGAGATTACGGTTGGCATCGACCCTGAGTAGGGCTATGTCCCGCCCGGCGTCAGCCGACACCACCTGCGCCCACAACCGTCCGCCGTCGTGGAACACGACCGACACGCGGGTTTCTCCTTGGACCACATGCTCATTGGTGAGTATGTAGCCGTCGGCATCGATTACGAAGCCGGTGCCCCCGCCGTCGGCGCTTACAATTCGCACCACACTGGGCCTGGCCTCGTCCACTATGTCCGCCACCGAACGGCTGACGGCCGGAGTAGGTGTGGGAGTGTGCGTGTGAGTAGCCGTCGGCGTCGGCGTGTAGGTAGGTGTGGACGTCGGAATGGGAGTAGGTGTAGAGGTGTTGGTCGGCACGGACGTGGGCGTGGGAGTAGGCGTGGGTGTGGGGGTCGACGTAGGCGTTGGCGTGTGAGTAGCTGTCGGCGTGGGCGTGACTGTTGGCGTCCAGGTAGGCGCGAGGGTTGGGGTCGGGGAGGGTCGCATCGCGACGACGGTGGCCTGCACGCCCGCGGCTACGGTTGCCTCGATGTCCGGCTCGGGCGTCCGCGTCTCCGTCGGCATTGCCATGGCAACGGCCGCCTCCACCGTCGCGGCGATGTCCGGCGTCGGCTGGGGGGCAGGCGATCCGCCGCAGCCGACCAGCCACAGCGCCGCGAAAACGGCCGTCATCGCCAGCAACCCACCTGCGCGGCTCCCTGTAGACGCGTAGCGCGCCAGTATCGTAGAACCCACCCGGCATTAACCTCACAATCGGCTTTACGGCCCTGCCTAACATTGTATTGACATTACGGCGCGTGCAAAAGTCCCAGCCTCGGAAAGAACTTCACTCTCTCGCGCCGTCCGTTCCCAACACTGGCAACCACAAGGGATCACCCCTACGTTCATTCGTCATCCCCGCAAAGCCTGTCCCCCCGAAAGCGGGGAACGGGAATTCAGCGGGGTAGGGCCATTGACATCCCAGTACATCCGTGCTAACATTCTGTTCATCACAAACGACCAGCCACTCGCAAGCCGACAACCGACAAACCGAAATCTGAGGAGACAGAACAAAAGAAACGAAACGGGACACTATTTTTCAGGTCTTTTGTCCCACTCGGCAGTTTGGCCACTGCCTCTGCCCGGATGCTACTCCGCTTGGTAGCCCGTCACCCGTCCATCCCGTCCTGACCTGTCATCCCTTCCCCTCGCAGTGGGAAGGCTGGGATGAGGGCGACCGAGGCGAAAAGCCGTCCCCGACCCGTACCGCGCACGCCGCAAGGCCGGCGCGGAGTTCCGGTCCCGGTTCCGCATCACCTTGCCGACGGCGTCCCTGGCCCAATACACGCGGCAGCAGGCCGAGAGGTGCTGCGCGGCCTGTCCTCGTGGCCGCCGCGCGAGCCAGTCCCGGCCCTTCCGCGTCGCCTATTCCGCTTGTCCCTTCCCCCTCGCAGGGGGAAGGTCAGAGCCTGCCCCGCACTTGATGCGGGGATGGGGGTGACACTCAACCGCGAGCCTCTAACAACCTAACAGGTACGCCATCCGAGTCGCGGCCGTTCTCGCGCTCGAGCCTTCGGACTCCCGCTCCCCGTTTCCACGGAGACAGGCTTCGCGGGTGTGATGAATCTTTGCCGGCGCTGAGTTGAAAGGCCACGCGCTGGCGGCGGCTGGCGGGGACACCGACTTTGTGATACATTGCACACATGGCCGAGTTGACCGCAATCACCCCAGGCAAGCGTGTCCGCGTGTGGTCTCCCGCCCGCGACGGTCTGCTGATGTTGAGCGCGCTGCTCATGGCGCTCACCCTGTACATGATCTTCCTGTGGGCGCCCACTGAGCAGAACCTGGGCGTGTCCCAACGCATCTTCTACTTCCACGTGCCGCTGGGCTGGCTGGGCATGGTGTCCATAGTCATTGTGGCGTTCGCCAGCATCATGCACCTGGTCACGGGGCGGGAGCGCTGGGACAGCCTGGCCCACGCCACCGCCGAGGTGGGGCTGATCGCCGCCACGCTCATCATCGTCACCGGGAGCATCTGGGCGAAGCCCGTATGGGGCGTGTGGTGGACGTGGGACGCCAAGCTCACCACCACGCTCATACTCTGGTTCATCTACGTGGGCTATCTCATGGTCAAAGCCTACGCCCCCGCCGGATCGCAGGGCCGGCGGTTCGCGTCAGTGGTGGCGCTGATTGGCGCTATCGACGCCCCGATCATCTACTTCGCCACGGTGTGGTGGCGAACGGCCCACCCCGAGCTGAACATCGGGCCCCTCGCCGAGTCCGGCGGCCTCGATTCCAGGATGGCGCTGACGTTCCTGGTTTCGCTGGTCGCGTTCACGGTGTTGTACGTGTACCTTCTCATCGAGAGGTACTCGCTTAGGCAGACGGCAAACGATCTTGATGAGCTACACAGGCGAATTTCGTAGACGGCAACTGGAACTTGTCCTGCTGGCGGTCGCCCTGCTCGTGGCGCTGCTCGCGCCCGGCGCGCCCGCGCACGCGGCAGATTCGCTGCCGGCTCAGACGCAGGCGTCCGACTATCCCGCGGCCCAGGATTCAGACCCGGAAGCTAACCTACCGTACCTGTTCGCCGTGTTCATCATCACCTGGCTGGCCTTCTTCGGGTACGTGTTCTACATGTCGAGGCGACAGCGGGAGATGCAGCGGGAGATCGACGAACTGAAACGCGCCATCTCGGAAAGAGATTCGCGAGGCGGCGCGATGGAAACGAGGAGCCGAAGTGAGCCAGGAGCTTAACCCGGCCATAAATGCACAGAGAGTAAGCGCGCCCGCCGAGGGATTCGCCGGCCGGTGGCGGCTGCTGGTCGGACTGGCGGTGCTGGCAGCGGCGCTGGGCTACTTCGCCTTCCTGGCCTTCCAGAGCGCCACGGTGTACTTCTACACGGTGAGCGAGATGAGCGACCAGCAGGCCACTCCGGAAGGCAGGACCGTCCGGGTCGGCGGCAAGCTAGTACCGGAGTCGTTCCACCGAGCGGACGGCTCCACGGTCGCCAACTTCGCCCTCACGGACGGCACGGAGACGCTGGCCGCGATCCACGACGGCATACTACCCGACCTGTTCTTCAACGAACACTCCGAGATCATACTGGAGGGCGCTCACGTGCCCGGAGAGCCATTCGTGAGCGAGCGGGTGATCGTAAAGTGCCCGTCCAAGTACGCGGCCATGGAGGAGGAAGCGGGTTAGCTCCGCGATCTCTTCCTGGCGCTAGCCCTCGAGCCACACCAGGCGCCAGTGGGCGTACTCCGACGCGGCGAAATTTGGATGGAAGCCGCGCACCCCGGGCGACCAGGTCCACAGCGAGACTCCGGCCGCCGGCATGTGTCGGTAGGCCCCTTGCAGCGCCCTCACCTGTATGTCTCTCACCAGGTCCCGGCGCTCCGCTTCGTCGAACGTCTGCGCCTGTGCTTCGATGAGGGCGTCAAGCGTGTCGTCGCGGTGTCCGGTGGTGTTCCAGCGCCCCCCGCTGTGAAGCAGCGTCAGCAGGTAGGCGTTGGGCGTCACCATTGGGGCGATCGGGCCAACGAACATCTGGTAGTCGCCGCCGAGCCAGACCCGCTCGGCGAACACCCTGCGGTTCACCGTCTCCAGGGACACTTCGAATCCGACGGCCTCTAGCTCGATGGCTATGAGACCGGCGTGGCCCTCGTAGCGTTCGCCGAAGTCGCCCACGGTCAATACCGCCGTCCTAGGCGCGTCCTGGGGCAGCGGCGCGAACCTTTCGCGAGCCGCGTCCGGGTCCGCGAAGAACGGGCGCATCACGTCGTCTTCGAGCAGCCAGTCTGGGCGCGCCAGTGGCACCCCGAGCGATACGAACGCGGCGCCGAGCCACACCTCGTCGACGGCGCGCCACGGATCCATGGCCAGAAAGGCGGCGGCCCGAGCGCGGGGATCATGGAAGGGTGCCGCCCTCGTGTTCAGCGCAATCTCCAGGCCCGCGCCGGAGTCCGCGCTGCGCAGCAGGGGCGCGTCCGGCCGCCGGTCGCGCAACGCCGGCCAATCGGCCGCATCCACCTGGTGCACGTCGATGCGGCCCACGCCGAAGGCGGCGTTTCGAGTAGCCCCATCCTCGATCACGTGCATCCTGATGCCGTCCAGCAGCGGCAGGCCGGCCTCGAAGTAGTCCTCGTTGCGCTCGAAGACGTAGCCCTCCGCCAGTCCGCTCCCGGCGAGGAGCCACGGTCCGGAGCCAACGAGGGGGCCGGCCTTGAGGTCTCCGCCGACCTCCACCGCCTCCCGCGCCACGACCTTGGTGTGCCCGTCCGCCAGCCCAACCAGGAAGTCGGCGTCGGCGGAGACGAGCGAGACCCTGAGTTCGTCCTCGGCGGGCGCTTCGACTCTATCGACCATCGCCAGCAGACCGGCGTTGGGCCAGCCCGGTTGGCGCTGGCGGTCGTAGCTGAACACGACGTCTTCGGCCGTGAGAAGCCTCCCGTTCACCGGCGCCGCGTCCTGCCAGCGCGCGTCTCGCCGCATGGTAAACACCAGCGTGGTGGGATCTTCCATGCGCCAGGACTCGCACAGCTCGCATTCGACGGCGAGCGTTGGCAGCTCCACGTCAGGCCCTGCCTTCAGTCGCAGCAGGCGGCTGTAGACGATGCCCGGCCCCCAGGTCGAGAGAGCGGGAGACACTTCCTGGTGGACGTCCAGGTGGGGCGCGGCGTGCCGCACGGCGATGTTCAGCTCCCCTCCGTTCGCTACCGGAAGCGGCATCGGCACGGGCGCGGCCGTCGGCGGGGGCGGGGTGGCCGTCGCGGCGGGGGCGGGGTGCGACGTGGCGGTGACCGCGGCCAGCAACGGTCCTTCGCCCGGGCGCGCGGTTGGAGAAGACGTGGGTACCGAGATGGCCGTCGCCGTGGGAGGCGGAGCCGTCGCGGTGGCGGCCGGTGTGGGAGCGGCGGCGGTCGGAGTGACTTCCTGGTCGTCCGAGCACGCGGCGACGATCAGCCAGACCAGCGCAAGAACGGCAAGCGGCCAGGCGCGGCGGGCGCGCCGGGCATGGCTAAACGGGAGTCTCATTACCGGCCCTCGCGCTCTCGGCGTTCTTGAAGAGCGTTCGGCGCACGGTCCGTATGGAACCAAGTCCCTCCCGGGGCAGGAACACCGCCGCGATTACAGTGGAGGGTAGGAAGAACACCGCGTGCGTGATCACCGCGAACCCGAACGCGGCGGCCTCGTTGTCCTCGTTCACCAAGCCCAGAACGCGCATGACGCCGACGACGGCGAACTCGAAGGTGCCTATGGCGCTGGGCGCGCCGGGCACGCTGGTGGCGAAGAAGATTGAGCCGAGTATGACGAGCGTCGCGACGATGGGCGAAATCTGCACGTCCACTGCCTGGGCCACCAGCCAGGCCGTAATCCCCACCAGTATCCAGTACAAGAGTGTAAGGGCCGACGCCGACGCCAACCGCCCGGGACTCCTGCCCAGGTCCTTGAGGGCCTGCGACAGGCTGGTGAGCATCTCCGCCAGGAAGGGCAGCCGCTTGAGCACAACGGCCGCGCCGCTGCCGCCCCAGGCCAGCACGGGCACCACAAGCACCGCCACCACCGAGAATATCAGCAGACCCACGATGACGGGCGTGAACACCTCCATTTCCGACCCCCCGAAAAAGAAGGCCAGGCCGAAGAAGGCCGCGGCCAGAATGCTTGCGCTTGCCACCAGGTCGAGCACGCGCTCCATGCCAAGCGTGGCCACAGCCGTGGAGACTCGCACGCCGTCCCGCAACGAGAGCACCGTCAGTTGCGCCAACTCGCTGGCGATGCGCACCGGGACCAGGTTGTTCAGCCCGATGCCCTCGTTCTGGACGATGAACAGCCGCATCGTCGAGACGCGCTTTTCGGTGAAGAGCATCTGCCAGCGGATCGCCCTCAGAGCGCTGGCCAG
>DAOUJZ010000069.1:0-47185 GCA_034421955.1 Dehalococcoidia bacterium
ACCCCCGCGCCTGCGCCCACGCCAACCTGGACCCCCGCGCCTACCGCCACCGCCGGACCCACCGCAACCCCCACCGTCGCGCCACCCGAGCTCCAGCTCGGCGCCCCCGCCCCCGACTTCCAGGTCACCCGCTTCAACGGCGACACCCTCCGCCTCAGTGACCTCCGCGGCCAGGTCGTCGTCCTCAACTTCTGGGCCTCCTGGTGCCCCCCATGCCGACGCGAAATGCCCGCCTTCGAAGACGCCTGGCTCGCCTCCCGCGACCACGGCGTCGTCTTCGTCGGCCTCGCCTCCAACGACCTCGAACCCGACGCCCGAGCCTTCGCCCAGCACGTCGGCGTCACCTACCCCCTCGGCCTAGACCTCGACGGCGCCGTCGCCGACGCCTACCTAGTCCGAGTAATGCCCACCACCTACTTCATCGACCGCGAAGGCCTCCTCCAGCGCAAGCTCTCCGGCTTCGTAAACCTCGGCGTCCTCAAAGTCTTCATAGCCGGCCAAACCCAGTAGCGACAGATTTCAAACCTGCCCGGCGCGACGAACTGTAGGGGCAGGTTTCAAACCTGCCCTGTGGACGCGAACCAAACCTGCCTTGTGGAGGCGAAATTGCGGCAAGACGAACGCAACGTGCGCCAGCCCCATCCGCGCAGGCGCGCTATCCGGCTGCGGGGATACGACTACGGCCAGGAGGGCGCGTACTTCGTCACCATCTGCACGCGAGATAGAATATGCTCGCTCGGCGACGTGGTGGACGGAGACATGGTTCTGAGCGACGCCGGTCGCCTCGCGCAGGCCACCTGGCAGGCGCTGCCCCAACATTACCTCAACGTGCGTCTGGACGCCTGGGTCGTCATGCCGAACCATGTCCACGGAATCGTTTGGTTGGTGAGCGACGGCCCTTCCACACAGGCCGGGTTGGAAACCCGCCCCTACCGGCAGCGACGAACCGGATCTGTAGGGGCAGGTTTCAAACCTGCCCGGCGCGGGTTGCCCGAAATCGTCAGGGGATTCAAGACATTCTCGGCAAGGCGAATCAATGCCGCCAGGAATGTGACGGGGTCTCCGTTCTGGCAACGGAATTACTACGAACACGTTATACGGAGTGAGGACGCCCTGGACCGTATTCGTCAGTACATCGTGGATAACCCCGCCAAATGGCATGAAGACCCCGAGAACCCGAACGTTACCCCACGGCGGCGGTGATCGACCGCCCCCCACCGGGCGGCGGTTCGACGTTGTAGGGGCAGGTTTCAAACCTGCCCGTAGGGGGATGGATGCGTGACTTGACAGAACAGCCGTCGGTTGGACCACCGGGCGGGTTACAAACCCGCCCCTACCGGGGTTGCGGACGGTGTGTGCTTGCCCGCCGCCCTCCCCATTGACAAAACCCCGGCCAACCGGCCATAGTGAACCATATGCGACTGCCGTCAAAGGAAGCCGTCGGCCTCACGCTATTCTTCATATTACTGGCGGTTTCATTGGTCGTAGTCCTACTCGGCGCGGAAAAACTGCCATCCGGCGCATTCCGGATCATCCGGCAC
Organism: Dehalococcoidia bacterium; assembly: GCA_034421955.1. Classification (GTDB taxonomy): domain Bacteria; phylum Chloroflexota; class Dehalococcoidia; order Lucifugimonadales; family CATOSD01; genus CATOSD01. The sequence goes on from DAOUJZ010000069.1 coordinate 1,542, forward strand.
ATAGTCACCGAAATGGAAGCTTTCGTCGTGGCCGCGGGCGCCCTCGCCTACAGCACCACAGAAGGAGGAACCATGATAGCCGAAGCATTCCTCAAAAAGCGCGAACAAAAAGGCATCGAGAAAGGCCGACGCGAGAACGAGGCCAAGTGGCGCGCCTGGTACGAGGCCAACCGCGAAAACCTGAACGGCGTGACGCCCCCGCCCTTTATGCGAGACTCTGAGGAAGACCAGCCATGATAGCCGAAGCATTCCTCAAAAAGCGCGAACAAAAAGGCAGGCGCGAGAACGAGGCCAAGTGGCGCGCCTGGTACGAGGCCAACCGCGAGCGCCTGAACGACGTCACGCCCCCACCCTTCGACGAGCCCCCGCCAGAGAAGCAAAAACCATGACCACCGAACAACGCCTCGGCACCCTCGAAGAACGCACCACCCAGCACGACGCCGCCATCGCCGACATCCGCGCCGAGCTGCGCGCCCTCAACAGCCGAATCGACCGCGTGTTCCTCGCCATACTGGGCATAGGCGCGGCACAAATCGCCTTGCTCATCACCCTCATACTCCGCGGCTAAGGAACCAACGGGAAAAACCATGACCACCATCGAAGAACGTATGACAATCCTGGAGACCGAATTCAGGACCGAGCTCAAACACCTCGCCACGAAGGCCGACCTCAAAGACCTCGAAACCCGCCTCACGGCTGACATCAAGGACCTGGAGGGGAAGCTCAAGGAACTCGAAACCCGCCTCATGCTGCGGCTCGGCGGGCTGATGGTCGCCGGATTCGGTGCCGTCATAGCGGCGCTGCGGCTATGGCAGTAACCAATTGTCCCTTCCCCCTCGCAGGGGGAAGGTTAGGATGGGGGTGATCCCTCCCCCACACCACCCCAAAATACCGCCCCCACGCCCATTGACACCACCCAACATGTCCTATACACTTTCCGCTGTCGTATGAAAAGTGTCCGGCAATCAACCCCAGTGCGTCCGCGCAAGCGCACCACGGAGTGTACGCTTTGACATTACCCGTGCGCCAGGGACAACCGCCCGCCTACCGGCCGGCGATACAACCCTCGCCCACCTCCGCTCTGCCCGCTCCAAGCGGCGCAGAGCCTTTCTGCGTCTACCACCCACCCTCATTCCGCGTCGAAAGCGAGGTCTACCATGCTTACGCTCTCCGCATCTTCAGGAGCGGACCCTCCCCACCCTGAACAGGGCACCCCCAACTAAGGAGCACGGACTCATCGACATCTTCTCTAATCTCCAAACCAGCAACCCTAACATCAACCAACCGTCAAACCCAACTCACAGGGGGAAGTAATTGAAAAGCTCAGTTAGGATACTAGCCATAGCCCTCGCGCTGGCTTTCCTGCTTCTGGCCCGCACGGCCTTCCAGGATGACCCAACCGCAAGCGCGGCGGCAATCGACCTCAAGGACGGGGAGGCCTCGTTCGCCGACCTGCTCGACGGCACCCAGGAGGCCGAGTACATCGGCTTCAGGGGCCAAAAGACCACCATGGTGTACTTCTACGTCGAGAGCGAAGACCTCGGCACGAAGGTCACCACGAGGACAACTAACTCGGATATCACCACCCCCGCGGCAGCAAGCACAGTGGTCCTAACTGGCACCCCTGCCCAGATTGGTGATCTCCGGGGAGCCAACCATGTTGCGTCCGCTGTCGACGGTGTTGGCAACGACTCTGACGGCACGACCGGGTTCACCACTATCACTGGCACCGCCGATACTGCCGCTGCCGACAACACGGCGGTGAGGGCGGCTCTCGACACTGCCTACTGCGCAGGAGACCCGCTGATTTATGTGTCATACTCCGCCATAGGTGCTCCAGGCATAGGCACTAAGGCGGACACCGCAACCACCTCCATCCCCGTGGAGGGCTGGGGCTTGGCTACCACCACCACCGCCGCCAGTGCCACCGCCGGTGCATGCCTGGCACCTGGGGATGGTGACCGAGCTGTGGACGATCGCAAGCTGCTGGGTGATGAAGACGACGAAGACAACGCCGACCGCATGAAGTTCGTCACAGACGCCCTCAACAAGATCAACCAAGCCGAGATAATGCTGGCCAAGGAACAAAACGCTCTGAGATTCGAGTACCAGAGCGGAAACAAGTACGTAGCGGCCACATCGACCAACCCAGCGCGGCGGTACACAAATGCCGCCACGACCACCGCCGCCGACAACCGTGACATGGTTGGCAGCGAGAGCGCTCGAGACATCCATAAGCCGCTTTCGGGCGTGGTGTTCAAGGTTGTGGACACGAACAACGCCGAGTCTGACGCCACACCAGTCGATCCACCCGTTGTCAAGACTACTACAATCCCGACATTCGAGAGCGACAATGCTGGTGGCGGGTTCCGCCTAGCCTACACGGTACCGGACGCGGAAACTGACTTCACCGACAACGGTGATACAAGAGAGTTCGTCGTCGACGCGACCTTCGACATCGTTGACGTCTACGAGGGCGACCAGGGCGCGAAGAGTGCCAGCGACCCCTACGCCATGTACACCAGCGGCTTCAAGCGCGCGTACGTGAGCAGCGGCTCCGACCAGGGCGTGTGGGTAACCATCCGCGAAGTCGCTGATGAGACCAACAACATGCCGGGTGCCAAATCGGCAACGAGCAACCTGTTCCAGGGCGCGGTCGAAATCACGAACGACGCCAGCAAGAACACGTCGTCCAACGTGTACGCGCAGGACGGCGACACGCTCACCCTGCAGGTGTACTCGTCCAACGACAACCGCAGCAGCAACGTGATCGCCATGGCGACCGCGATCATCGACGGCTCAGAGCCGACCATCGCCGACCTCAGCCCCGCCGACGAGGACGTCATCAAAGACGCCACGCTGCAGATTTCCTTCAGCGTCGAGGACGAGGGCGCGGGAGTCGACTTCAGGGAAGTGGACGAGAAGAAAGTCGTGACCATGATCCAGGTCCGGGCCCGGGACGAGTCTGCTGACAACACAGACCCGCACAAGGGCACGGGCACGCCGTGCTTGCTGACCACAGGCGATGACGACATCGGCAACGCCGGCGGCAACGCCAGCCGGGTAGGTATCCTGGTGTCGCCAAAGAACACCACATACACTGATAGGTGCGCCGCCAAGTATGATAGCGACGGTATGTTGATGGATGGCACGGTGGTGGACACCGAGATGCCTTCCGACAACGGCCACGGCGTGAAGTTCAATCTGATAATCACGTCCGAGGACCTCGCTGGCAACGTGGACACGCACACCACCCAGCTCACCATCGACACGGTCAAGCCGCGATTGGCGACCAACCCCACCGTGGGCCAGACGTGGAACGCCGACAAGAACGCGGCCAAGAGCAGCCCGAACTCGATACTCGTCCAGTTCACCGAGTCGCTGGACGTTAACACCGTGGCCGCCTCCGACTTCACGGTCGCTGGCCACACCATCGACAGCATCGAGGTGGTGGGCACCAACGAGGACGACGGAGACAAGCACCTCAACGAGTTCGTGGTTCTCACGCTCACCGAGGATCTGTCCAACGACGCGCGGCCCAGCGTGACGGTCTCCGGCGTCGCGGACGTGGCAGGCAACATGATAGACAAGTTCACCTCCGAGTCGGACAACAAGATAAAGGCCAAGGTTACTGTGACGCCGTTCTCGGCGCTGGTAGCCGAGAAGGGTGAGCAGGCCATCAGCTTCACCTCCGACGAGGCTCTGTTCGCAGAGAGCGGTGGCAAGAATACCCAGGCCTCGGTCAACGGCGCGATCCTGTCGGTAAAGGTGGCCGCCGACACCCTGGGCGGTTCCGCGACGTTCAAGCAGAACACCTACAGGTCCGACGGCAGCCGCGCATTCGGCGTGATAATCCGCGCCGTGGACGCAAACGGCAACAACACTGACGTGGGCGCCGTGAGCGTGACCGACGAGGACCACAAGCTCGAAGCCAATCTGACCACCGGCCACTATGTGCCGCTGGACAACTGGCCGCCCGCGGACTCCGACCTGATGAACGGCCTCGCCGGCGAGGTCAAGGCATACGTGGGCAGCACCTTGGTCGCATCGTCGACCGAAGTCGATTGGAAGAACGGCAAGGTTAAGATGGCGGTTTACGACGGACTCGAAGATGCCGTTCTCGACTCCATCAAAAAGGACGACACGATAACCCTCAAGTACAAGTACGTCAAAGCCGACCAGGTCATCCAGGTCGACGTAGACGCACCCACCATGAAGTCGAACCCGGAGGACAACTCCGAAACCGACTACGCCGCTGGCGCGATCCAGTTCATCTGGACCGAGGACAAGGAATACGCCGGCGACACCTACAAGACGGTCACGCTGAACTCGGCCATGCATGAGGCCCCGAGCGGCACGAGCACGGACATACTGGCCATGCTCACGACCCACGACGACAAGACGTGGGTGTACCGCCCCGCGGAGGACCTCGCGCTCGGCGATCACGAGTTCACGGTGAAGGCCACGGACGCGGCCGGCAACAGCAAGACTGAGACGGTCACGATCACGGTCATAGAGCGCAAGCCGGTAAAGATCAACCTCGGCCCAGGCTGGAACCTGATCTCCTTCCCCGGCATGCCCGCCAGCGTGGACGTGAACGACGTATTCGGCGCCGATAGCGGCGTAACCGTAGTGTCGCAGTACGACGGACGCAAGGTGTCCCCGTGGACGGTCTGGACGCGCGGTGAAGACGGCAGCCTGTCGTCGTCGCCCGCGGGCAGGACGACCATCGACTCCGGCCTGGGCCTCTACGTGCTCAGCTCGGACGGCACGCCGCTGAGCGTGGACATACCCGGCGTGTCGAAGGACGCCCCGGCAGAGGTGCCGCCGTCCATCGACGTGATAGCCGGCTGGAACCTGGTGGCCGTCATCCTGATAGGCGACCGGAAGATGGTCGGAGTGAACGAGTACCTGCCTGAGGGCGCGTGGACGCGGGCGTTCCGCCTGAACAACACCACCGGGCAGTTCGAGAGCTTCTCGCCGCTTACGCGGCAGGATGACGGGACGTTCACAGACGACAAGGATCTCATGGCCGGCGACGCCCTCTGGGTCTACGCCACGGAGGCGGCGGTCATCGTACCCAAGTAGTAGCCCCTCGGGGTTGCTAACCCAAAGTTAGCCAGGAAGCAATGAGAGGCGGCCCCCTGCCCACCCAGGCAGGGGGCCGCCCTACTTATGCCCCCCACCACTCCTCCCCTCCCCCTCGACCCAAGTCCCTTCCCCCTTGACGGGGGAAGGTTAGGATGGGGGTGCCGCTCCGCCAACCCGCACGGTGTTGACAGGGACTAGGATGGGGGGTAGGTTGTATACGTCCCTCGTAATTCAAGAAACCATGCGAAAGGAGTAGATTGCGACCGGACAAATCACGCGAAGGGCTATACCTGGTGCTGTTCGCGGCCGCATTGACGGCGGGACTGGCGGTAGTGGCCTGGCACGAAGTCAGGCACAACACCGGCGACGGCGTTCTCGAAACAGCCCTCAACATATTCGATCACATGCAGGGTGTAATAGTGTTCGCTGGAGCGGCAATCTACATCGGCGTAGAAGGAGGATACATGCTGGCGGAGAGATACCTGCGCAGGCGGTACCGCGAGGGCCGCGAAGACGGCCGCGAAGAGGGCCTGCGGGAAGGCCGCGAAGAGGGCCTGCAAGAAGGCCGCGAAGAGGGCCTGCGGGAAGGCCGGAAGGAAGTCGCCGCGGCGTGGTCGGCGTGGCGCCAGCGCATGTTGGACGCCCAAAACCGCGGCGAGCCCTTCAACGAGCCGCCCCCCACGCTGGACGACACCCCCGGCTAACCCCTCTCCCCTAGTCCCTCCCCCACCCACTCGTAGGGGCAGGTTTCCAACCTGCCCGCCCGCAGTCCCTTCCCCCTCGCAGGGGGAAGGTTAGGATGGGGGTGCCAGTGGCCACCCACCCGTAGGGGCGGGTTTCCAACCCGCCCGCAGACCCCTCCCCCCTGCCCGCCGCGCCCAGGTGCTACAATAGCCGGACAGAAGCCCCAAGGAGCACCACGTTGATCACCACCAGCCGCCGCCTGCTCGAGCAGGCCGAGCGCGAATACCGGGCAGGCGACGTCCTACAGGCCTCCGAGAAAGGATGGGGCGCCGCCGCGCACGCAATCAAAGCCATAGCCGAGGAACGCGGCTGGGAGCACGGCCGCCACGGCCACCTCGTCAGGGCCGCGCGCCGAATCTCCAACGAGCTCGACCAGCCCAGGGTATGGGACCTGTTCCAAGTCGCCAGCGCCCAGCACCAGAACTTCTACGAAGGCTGGCTCGACGACCAAGACGTCGAACAAGCCCTCATCAGAGTACGCGAGCTCCTCACCCTCCTCTCAGTCCCTCCCCCCTCAACACCGTAGGGGCGGGTTTGTAACCCGCCCGCAGTCCCTTCCCCCTCGCCCCCCTGTCATTCCGAGCGCAGCCGAGGAATCCCGTAGTCCCTTCCCCCTTGACGGGGGAAGGTTAGGATGGGGGTGACGCCCGTGAACCCGCCCGATATTGACAACAACCGGGCCGGATTATAGGTTGTACGCGCCCCCCACAACACGACCGACGGCGTGCTGGAAACAGCCCTCGACGTGGTTGATCATATGCAAGGGGTAATAGTTTTCGCCGCGGCGACAATCTACGTCGGCGTGGAAGGAGGAGCGATGCTGGCAGAGAGATACCTACGCAGGCGATACCGCGAGGGCCGCGAAGACGGGCGCGAAGAAGGACTTGAGGAAGGCCGGAAGGAAGTCGATGCGGCGTGGTCGGCGTGGTACGACCGTATGCGGAAGGCCCAAAGCCGCGGCGAGCCCTTTGACGAGCCCCCGCCGAAGAGGGGAGACAACCCCGGCTAAGTCCCTTCCCCCTCGCCCCCTGTCATTCCGAGCGCAGCCGAGGAATCTGATATCCCTTCCCCCTTGACGGGGGAAGGTTAGGATGGGGGTGACGACTAACCCACCCCCTACTGCCAAAACCGCAGCGCCGCTATCACCGCGCTGAACCCGACCACCAGCAGCCCGCCAAGCCGCAGCATGAGGCGAGTCTCAAGCTCCTTGAGCTTCCCCTCCAGTTCCTTGATGTCGGCCTTCGTAGCAAGATGCTTGAGCTCGGTCCTGAACTCCGTCTCCAGGATTGTCATACGTTCTTCGATCGTCGTCATCTTGCTTTCCCTCGCTACCTCTCAGCCCCTTCCCCCTTGACGGGGGAAGGTTAGGATGGGGGTGCAGCCTGCCCCGCCGCCAGCGCTGCGGCAGGTGTCCGCTCATCGCCATGTTATCACGCCTAGTCCCTTCCCCGCTCTGTAGGGGCAGGTTTCAAACCTGCCCGATGGGGGGTGAAGAGTCCCCTCTCCCCTACCGCCCCGCCATCACCCCCACCGCCAGCCGCTCCTCCATCTCCAGCCCCCGCGCCAGCGGCCCGTCCATCCCGTGCCGCACCGCCCGCTTCGCCGCCGACACCGCCCCCGGCTCCAGCGCCGCCAGCGACTCCGCCAGCCCCTGCGCCTCCCCCGCCAGCGCGTCCCGCGACACCACCCGGTGCACCAGCCCCGCCCGGTACGCCTCCTCCGCCGTCAGCCGACGCCCCGCCAGCAGCATCTCCAGCGCCGTCCCCAGGCCCGCCACCCGCGGCAGCGTCTGGCTCCCGCCCGCCGCCGGAGCCATCCCCAGCGCCGTCTCCGGCATCGCGAACGTCGCGTCCTCCGACGCCACCCGCAGGTCGCACAGGCAGGCCATCTCCACCCCCGACCCGATAACGTACCCGTGCAGCGCCGCCACAATCGGCTTGTCGATAGACAGGAACAGACCCCACACGTCCCGCTCCCACCGCACCGCCCGCGCCACCGCCTGCGACGGCGCCGTCCCGAACTCCGACAGGTCCGCCCCCGCGCAGAACGCCCTCTCCCCTGCCCCGCTCAGCACCACCGCCCGCACCTCCGCGTCATCCCGCACCGCCTCCAGCAGCGTGAACAGCTCATCCCGCATCGCCACGTTATACGCATTCAGCCGCCGCGGCCGGTTCAGCGTCACCCGCGCCACCGCGCCGCTCTTAGCGTAGAGTACGGTGTCGGGTTCATTGATCATGACCTGTTGGCCCTTTACTCTCAGATTTGGCAGTCGTAGGGGCGGGTTTCAAACCCGCCCGTGGCGTGTGCTCTCAGTCCCTCTCCCCCTCTCTTCGTGCCCATTCGTGCCCTTCGTGGATAATCCCCCCTACTCCCCCCTGTACGTCGCCCCCCGACGCTCCAGGAACGACGCCACCCCCTCCGCCCGGTCCGCCGTGCTCTGCAACAGGAAGTTCAGGTCCCCCTCCAGCCGCAACCCCTGGTCCAGCGTCATGTCCAGCCCCTCGCGCACCAGCTCCTTGGTGTACCGCGTGGCGATGGGTCCGAAGGACGCCACGGCGGCCGCGATCTCCCCCGCGCGCTCGGCGACCCGCTCCGGCTCGACCGCCTCGTTCACCAGGCCGATCTCCACCGCGCGCGCCGCGTCCAGGACCGCGCCGGTCAGCAGCATCTCGGTCGCCGCGGCCCGTCCCACCAGACGCGGCAGCCGCTGCGTGCCCCCGTCCCAGGGCAGCAGGCCCCGCCCGACCTGCGTCATGCCGAACCGCGCCCCCAGCGACGCCACGCGCACGTCGCACGCCAGCGCGAGCTCCAGCCCCTGGTCCAGCGCGTCGCCGGACAGCGCGGCGATCACGGGCTTCTCCACGGCGGCCACCGCCTCCGCCACGCGCAGCTCCGCGATGGCCGAGCGCAGCGCGGCGGCGTCCAGCCCCGCCAGCCCGTCGAGCGCGGCGGCGTCCGTCCCCGCGCAGAAAGCGCCGCCGAGGACCGCTCCGCTCACGGACGTTCGACCCTGGTCCGCCCCCGCGCCGGAGGCGTCGCCCTCCGCGCCCAGCACCACCACCCACACGCCGTCGTCCTGACGCACCCGCTCGCACGCCTCCCGCACCTCCGACGCGACGCGCCCGTCGATGGCGTTCCCCGCGTCGGCCCGCGCCTCCGATGCAGCGCGCCCATCGATGGCGTTCCCTGCGCCGGCCCGCGCCAGCGTCAGCCGCGCCACCCGCCCATCCACCTCCAGCCGTACCCGCTCATAACCCATACCGGACCTTCCTCTTAGTCCCCTCTCCCTCGCAGGGAGAGGGTTAGGGTGAGGGTGAACAAGGGGGCCGCCCTACCACTTAGTCCCCTCTCCCTTGATGGGAGAGGGTTAGGGTGAGGGTCAAAAAGAGGCCCCCCATTGACACCCCCGCACATCCATGCTACTCTATCCCCATGACGCGCCACCACCAGCCCAAACGCCGGCCCTCCCAGCAAGGAACCCGGAACGGAAAGAAACAAATAGAACAGTTTGCGACAGAGTTTTTCGGGTTTTCCCCTACCACTGAGTCCCCTCTCCCATCAAGGGAGAGGGCCAGGGTGAGGGTGTGAAGAGGCCCCCTACCACTGAGTCCCCTCTCTTCGCGTCCTTCGTGCCCTTCGTGGATAATCCCCCTACCGCGCCCGCACGATCACCTTCCGCTCGTCGCCCGCCCCCGTGCTCTGCGTGGTCACGTCGGCGTGGTCCGACAGCGTGATGTGGATGATCCGCCGCTCGTTGGGAGGCATCGGCTCCAGCGTGATCGAGCGCCCCGAGGACGCCACGCGGCGGGCGACCCGCTGCGCGAGGTTGGCCAGCGAGTCGTTGCGCCGCCTCTGGTAGCCCTCCACGTCCAGCGTCAGGTTCACCCGCTCGCCCAGCCTGCGCCCCGCGATGAACTTCACCATGAACTGGAGCGCACGCAGCGTCTCGCCCCGGCGGCCTATCAACAGCCCGGAGTCGTCGCCCGCTATCTCGAAGATAGGCCCCTCGTCCTCGCTCTCGGCCTGCCGCAGACTCACCACCGCGGACACCCCCAGGTTGGTGAGCACCTTCTCCAGTATCTCGGTGGTCACCATCACCAGCTCGGACCGCTGCTCCAGCAGCGTGACCCTTACCCTGGCCGGCTCGCTTCCGATTCCCATGAAGCCGGCCTTGCCGCGGCTAACGACGTCTATTTCTACTTCTGCGCGCTCTGCGTCTAGCTCCCTTAGAGCGAGCTCGATTGCCTCTTCCGGTGTCTTGGCCGACGTTTCTATCTGTCGTCTCATCGCTTGCAGTCTCCTCCGCTGGCGCCGCCAGCGCCGGGGCCGCCGCCTGCTGCGGCTGCGCCTGTGGCTGTCCCCGGCGGATTATGAAAGTGAAGATCGAGGTTATCGGCTCCCAGCCGGTCACGAACCCCTGGATGACCACGCCCACCGCGTTCGATACCACCCAGTAAATGGCCAGCCCGCTGGGGAACTGCATCGTGAAGAACCCGAACATGATCGGCATCATCCACAGCATCATCCGGTTGGTGGACGCCTGCCGCGGGTCCGCCGAAGGCATCGCGGTCATCTTCTGCACCAGGTACATCGACGCCCCCACCAGTATCGGCAGCACCGGCGTCCGGTCCGGCAGCGCCAGGTCCAGCCACAGGAACGAGCTGTTCAGCGGTATCACCTGGTGGACCTGCGGCAGCCAGGAGTAGAGATGCCCCGACAGCCCTATCAGCCGGTCGGGCGCCGCCGGCAACGTCTGCAATATCGCCTGGTAAAGCCCTATCCAGATGGGGAACTGGATCACCAGCGGCCCGAGGCACCCTATCGGGTTCACCCCGTTCTCCTTGTACAGCCGCATCGTCTCCTGGGTTACCCGCTGCCGGTCCTTGGAGTACTTCTCCTGTATCTCCTTCACCTTCGGCTGTATCGCGTTCATCGCCTTGAGCTGCCGGCTCTGCCGCACCGTGAGCGGGAACATCACCACCCGCACCAGTATCGTGAAGATGAGTATGCTCACCCCGAAGCTGTTGAAGAAGAGGTAGTACAGCATCACCAGGCTGTTGATCATCGGCCTGATGATGACTGAGTTCCATATGTCGATTATGATTTCCAAGTTAACGGTCCTGCCGCGCTAGCAGGCGGCGGCCTGTCCCCGCTGAGTGGGGCTGTCCTGGTTGGTGAAGTGTACCCACTCTTCGTCGGGATTGCCATTCGGCTTCACCCGCAGCGCCCGAATGGAGTGGTCGCGCGCCCCGAAGTATATGAAGTCCCCCTGCGCCACCACCGGCGTCCGTATCTCCTCGTTCACGTTGCAGGCGTCCAGCACCGAACCGCCCATGCCGATGAGCCGCACCCTGCCGTCCGTGGACGCCAGCGCGATCATCGAGTCCCCCACCACCGCCGGCGAGCCTACTATCGGCCCCTCCGTCTCCACCGTCCACAGCAGGTTGCCGGTGTCGGCGTTCAGCGCATACAGGTTGCCGTCCAGCGACGGCGCAAATATCACGTCGCCGTGCACAATCGGACGCGCCCAGTACCAGTTGCTGGCTCCCTCGAAACGCCACTCCTCAACGCCCGTCCTGGCGTTGAGAGCGTAGAAAGAGCCGTCGAAGGCCCCAACGTACACCCGGCCCCCGTAAACGACCGGAGAGGCCGCCACAGCGCCGCTGGCGGCGAACTTCCACTGCTGGGAGCCGTCGTGCAGCGCCACTGCGTACACGCTGTGGTCCAGCGAGCCGAAGTAGGCCACGCCGTCGGCCACCGCGGGCGTGGACCACACCTTGCCGCCCGTCGCGAACCTCCACTGCTGGGAGCCGTCCTCGGCGTCCAGCGCGTACACGTAGCCGTCCGACGCCCCGACGATCACCAGGTCGTCGGCCACCGCGGGGCCGCCCACGATGGTGTCGCCAAGCGGCTCCACCCACTTGTCCCGCCCGTCCAGCGCAATCGCGTACAGCACGTTGTCGTAGCCGCCCACGTACAGCGTGTCCCCCTCCAGCACCGGCGTGCCGTACACGGCGCGGTACTGCTCCTCGCCGTGCAGCGCGAACCGCCACTTGGTGGAGCCGTCGTCCACGCTGATCGCCCTCACCTCGCCCTCCGACGTGCCGATGTAGAGCGTGTTGTCGTCCACTACGCCCCCCGACCATCCCTCCGGCACCGCGATCTTGCCGCAGCCCGCCAGTATCAGCAGCGCCAGCGCCGCCAGCGCAAGAAGCACAAGCCGGCCTCGCACTCGCCCGCCTCGCGGCGGCCCCGAGGAATCGCGCGGCCCGAGGGATGGCCTCTGGAAAATCACGGCAGCGGCACCGGATCGTAGCCGCGCCCGCCGAAGGGACGGCAGCGCGCCAGACGCCTCGCTCCCAGCCACACGCCCCTGCCCGCGCCGTGCGCGCATATGGCCTCGTAGGCGTAGCTGGAGCAGGACGGGGAGAAACGGCAGCGTCCGCCCAGGTACGGGGACAGTGCCGACTGGTAGAAGCGAATCGCCCACAGCGCCATACCGCGCATCACGCCTCCTGTGCGACGGAACGCCGCCCGGAACCGGCATGGGTGGGCGTTTCGCGGTGAGGGCGCAATAGCTTGGCCCGTCTGAACAGATTGGTCATGGAGCGCTCTAGTTCATGGTAGTCCGCGCCGCCGGCGTCGGCGCGGGCGATAAGCAAGATGTCCCAGCCGGGACTCACGTCGCTCAATCGAGCCGCCTCCCGGAGCCTGCGCTTTACCCTGTTGCGGGTGACGGCGTTGCCGACGCGCTTGCTCACCGAGAAGCCGAACCTGGCAAGGTCCAGGCCGTTGGGGCGCGCGGCGAGCACGAGCAGCCTGCCGGGCCAGCTGCGCCCCTCGCGACGCACCAGCACGAAGTCCCTGGACTTTCTGAGGCGTTGCTCACGGCGCATGATACCGCCTGGCTGCGCACGAGCCGGGCACGGGCTCGGCTGGTGTGCTGCTTCCCCGCGGCGTTACACCGTGAGGCGATGCCTGCCCTTGAACATGCGCCGCTTCAGAACGTTGCGTCCGGCTTTGGTGCTCATGCGCGCCCTGAAGCCGTGAACGCGCGCGCGCCGTCGTTTTTTTGGCTGATAGGTTCGTTTCGGCATGGTTGAAATGTCCGGTTTCGCGGGCCGCGGATCAGCCCGTCCAATCGCAAAATTATAGCTACTGCTCGCAACCAGGTCAATTGAAAATGCGGTCAGGGATCAACCGTCCAGGAGGCCCTCCAGCTTGGCTATGAACTGCCCGACGCGATCCAGGTGATGCCGTACCATTTCGGCATCGAACGCATTCTCATAGAAGTTGCCGTGAAGGTAGTGGGCGCTCGCAAAGAGGCTGTGGATGTCCGGGTCTCCGATCTCGTTGGTCAAGTCCCTGATGCCTGTCCAAAGGTCACGATGGGCGTTGTGGGGCCAGCCTCGCGCCTGCGCGGCGGCCTTCACCATCTGCGCGGCGGCTCCCCAAGCCTTCTCCGACGCCTGGCGCAGGTCGCCGGCGTCGAGCTCGGCGCGGGCTTGCGCCAGCAACTGGCGGCCGGCCTCCCGGTAGGTGACGACTTGTGAGACCACGGGTTCCTCCTTGAGCGTCATTGTACCACAGCCTATCAATATCACAGGCGCATGAATGAGTCTCACCAACGGTGAGCGCTTACAGCCATCCTCCACCGCTATACACCCTCGCCCCAATGCCCTACCATCACAGGCGAGGCGGAGGACGATGCCAGACGACATTTAGCGGAGCGTACAGCGTGGCAGTATATTGTTCGGCCAGGCTCGGTATAACGGCGGCCGCGATAGCGCTGACGGCGGCGCTGCTCATGGCCTGTGCTTTGGTTGGCGAATCGAGGGAGGCTTGCGTGGACGACGATAGAGTACTCAAGCTGGGATTCTACGCCTACTTCTCGCCCATCAGCTACAGCGCGGACGAAGCGCCGGATTCGCCCGGGTTCGACGATCATCGGGGATACGAGGCCGACCTGCTGAGCGCGCTCGAAGCCATGCAGGGCGTAGGCGTTTCCTTCACACGGCGCGGCATCGCCGCTTGGGACGACATCTGGCTGGCGTCGGCAAGCTCTGAGTTCGACGTAATCGGAGGCGGGATCACCATTCTGGACTCCCGCACCCGTGATTTCGAGGGCAAAGAGGCGGTCGTCTTCACGTCGGGACACGTCACCTTCCGACAGTCGCTGCTGACGCGTGCGGAGGACGCGACCCGATTCGCCGGCTATGGCGACCTGACCGGCGACGTGCGCGTGGGCGTGCTGGCCGACACTACCGGCGAGGCGCGCCTGCTTCAACTAACCGGCCTAGCCGATGCGGACGGCGTGCTGGCCGCGGGCGTAACCATCGACACGCCGCGAGGCACGGTCGTCGCGGACGGCAGCCCGGCCTACGTGATAACGGCCGCGTCGGAGTCCGACGTGCTGGCCGCGAGACGCCTTCTGCGCCCGCCCTCCGCCAACATGCCGCAGGTGGTGTATCTGGGCGACGAACTGGGCGAGTCCGAACTGCTGGACGCCCTCTCGGACGGAAGCATAGACGCGCTCGCCAGGGGCGAGATAGGCAATCGAGACGCTGCGCATGCCCATGGCGAATCGTTCGCGGTAGCGCTCCTCGACGACGCCGTGGAACGCGGCGGCTTCACGCTCGCGGCCAAAGACGCGGAGTTGACGTCTTGCCTGAGCGACAGGCTGGACTACCTGACGGACGGCATGACCATAGGCTACTCAGAATGGATTGCGGATCCGTCCGTGTTCATGCGCCGCGCCGAAGCGTGGGAGGGTGGCTAGGCTTCCACCTGCGCTTCAACTAGCCACTGGCCGCCTTAGGTGGTATTCTTTAGCACATTCTCGCTTCCCAAAGGGGGTTCGGGCGCTAGATGAATACTACCGAGTTTCTGAACATAGCATCGCTTATCGTACCGGACAGGCAAGCCATCGTCTTCGAGGGCGCGCGCTACACATACGCCGACCTGAAATCCCGGGTGAATCGGCTCGCCAACGCCCTCTCCGAACTGGGCGTGGGAGAGGGCGACCGAGTGGCAGTGCTGCAGGTGAACAGCAACGAGCACGTGGAGCTCTGCTTCGCCGCCGCCCACCTCGACGCCGTGTATGCCCCTCTCAACTTCCGTGCCCGGGCCGACGAGCTCAGGTTCATGATCGAGGACGCGCAGCCCAGAGTGCTGGTGGCCGGCAGCCGCTACGTGAGCATCGTGGACTCGTTCGCGGCCGAACTCGCCAGCACGCCGCGCCTGGTGTCCCTGGAGGAGCCGGCCGAGGACTGGCTATTCTACGACGACCTGCTGGCTGCGGCCCCCGACGAGGAGCGCTTCCCGCAGGGCGACGGAGCAGACCTGACCGTGCTGCTCTTCACCTCCGGCACCACCAGCCTACCCAAGGGTGTCATGCTCAGCCACGACAGCTTCTCCTCGTACATACTCAGCAACGTCTCGCCGGTTGACCCGGACGATGAGGAGCGCAACATCCTCACAGTTCCGCTGTACCACATAGCCGGTATGCAAACGGTCATGTCGTCGATATACGGCGGGCGCACGCTCATTGTGCAGCGCCAGTTCGATCCCAAGGGATGGATGGAGCTGGTCGAGACCGAGCGCGCGAACCGGGCCGTCATGGTGCCGACCATGCTCAAGATGCTGATGGACCACCCCGAGTTCCACGATCACGACCTGAGCAGCCTGAACATAGTCACCTACGGCGCGGCCCCTATGCCCTTCGAGGTCATCAAGCGTGCCATCCAGGAGTTGCCGGGCGTCCACTTCATCAACGCCTTCGGTCAGACCGAGACGGCCGCCACGATAACCATGCTGCCTCCGGAGGACCACATACTGGAGGGCAGCGAAGAGGAGATCGAACGGAAATTGCGCCGGCTTACCAGCGTTGGCAGGCCCCTGGAAGACGTTGAGGTCCGCATAGTCGATGAGGACGCCAACCCCGTCGCGGACGGCGAGGTGGGCGAGATCGTGGCCAGCGGCCCGCGCCTGATGAAAGGCTACTGGAACCAGGAGGAGGCCACCTCGGAGACCTTCAGGGGAGGCTGGCTGTACACAGGCGACCTCGGCTACATGGACGAGGACGGTTACATCTACCTCGCCGGACGCTCCAAGGACTTCATCAAGCGGGGAGGCGAAATGATCTCTCCGGAAGAGGTGGAGCAGGTACTCCACTCCCACAACGCCATTGAGGAGGCGGCCATCATCGGAGTGCCCGACATCGACTGGGGCGAGCGTGTGAGGGCGGTGGTCGTGCTCAAGGACGGACAGATGGCCGACGACGGCGAGATCATCGAATACTGCCGCCAGCGCCTCGCCAGCTTCAAGAAACCCGAGTCCGTGGTGTTCGTATCCGAGCTGCCGCGCAATCCCATGGGCAAGGTGCTGAAGCGCCTGCTCAGGGAAGAGTACGACGAACCCATATTGGGCTAGAGAGTCCTCCCCTTGCCCTAATCTGGCAACTGAAGAATTACCACCAGGAGATTTCCATGAACGGCGCACAGCTCAGAGAAAAGGTCGCCAACGGCGGCATAGTGTACGGTACCATGCTATCGCTCAGCCGCAACCCGCGGTGGTCTACGGCGATGGCGGACTTCGGCCTTGATTACGTGATCATCGACACCGAGCACTCCCCGCGGGGCCGTGAAGACGTGGCCGACTTTCTGGCGGCCTTCAGCTTCAGCGGCGTCGTTCCCATAGTCCGTATTCCGGCGCCGGAGACGTATCTCGTCACCATGGCGATAGACGCCGGCTCCCACGGCGTGCTCGCCCCGTACTGCGAAACGGTGGAGGAGGCAACGTTGGTCGCTGAGGCGTGCAGGTGGCGGCCGCTCAAGGGCGTGCTGGCCCGTAAAGCTATCGAGACTGGTGAGCTGCCCAGCGAGGCCAGCCGAGAGTACCTGGAAAAGCGCAACCGCAACAACGTGTGCATCATCGGCATAGAGAGCGTCCCCGCCATCGAAAACCTCGACAACATACTCGGAGTGAGCGGCATAGACGCCGTGTTCGTCGGCCCCAACGACCTCAGCATCTCGTTAGGCATCCCCGACCAGTACGACCATCCCGATTACGAGGCCGCGCTGCGCGAGATCCTGCGCGTGTGCGGCTCTCACGGCATCCCCACGCTAATTCACCACCAGACCGTCGCGCTGTCCCAGAAGTGGCTGCGCGAGGGCGCGCGGTTCGTGCTGTACAGCAGCGACTCCCGCACCATGCACAACGGATTCCGCGAGGAGTTCGGGGCCATTCGGAGCGTGGGTGTCGAGCTAGGCGGCGAGGCCGTGACAGACGTCGGCGAATCGCAGGAGGTCATCTAGCGTCGCCGGTCACCCCGATGGAAGTCGACGTAATCGTTATCGGCGGCGGCATTGCCGGCGCCTCCACCGCATACCACCTGGCGGCACAAGGCCGCTCCGTCGCCCTGCTGGAGCGCGGCGACATAGCCTCCGGCGCGTCCGGCGTCAACGGCGGCCTACTCGGCGGCTCCGGGTGGGGACGCCTTCCCGGCCTCGAGGAATACCTCAGCATGGGTAGCCTCGAGCTATTCAAGACGCTCCAGTCCGACCTCGGCTATCACGTCGAGTTCCGCCAGTCCGGCTCCCTCACCGCCATCCACACCGAGGAGCAGCACGCCCACGCGCTCCGCATGGTCCAGTCCGCGCGTGCCGACGGGCGAGACGTGGAGCTGCTCACCGCTAGGGAAGCGCGGGCGATAGAGCCGTTCGCCAGTCCCGATCTTCCCGGCTACGTCTACACCCGCCAGCGCGGCAACGCCAATCCCGCCAGGGCCACGCGCGCCTTCGCGGACGCCGCGCGGCAGGCCGGCGCGAGCGTTCTGACCGGCCACGAGGTCACGGCCATAGACGTCCTTGCCGACGGCTCCTACCGCGTCTCCACGCCAAGTGGCGAGCTTCGCACGGGCATCCTGGTGCTCGCCGCCGGGGCGTGGTGCGCGCCCGTGGGTGAGATGCTGGGATTGAGCATCCCCGTGGTGCCCGTGCGCGGCCAGATGTGGGCCACCGAGCCGCTGCCGCCCCGCGTGTTCCAAGGCATTTCCTCCATGGAGTCGCAGCACTTCTGGCGGGAGCACGGTGAGGATACCACGCCGCACGAGTTGACCCACCGCGGTGGGGTGAGGCAGACCCGGCACCTGTATGGGCGGCAGACCCAGTCGGGGGAAATTGCGTTCGGCGGCGACAGGCAGCTCGCGGGCTACGACACCACGCCCGACGCGCAGGGCATAGAGGTGAACAAGACGCACGCCGGCGAGGTGCTGCCCCTGCTCACCGAACTGCCCATCGCGCGCACCTGGGCCGGGCTGATGCCGTTTACAGTGGACGGCGAGCCGCTTATAGGAAAGATCCCGCTGCGGCAAAGCCTGTATATCGTTGGAGGATTGGCCTCCTCCGGTTTCGGGCGCGGCCCAATGGCCGGCAAGCTGGTCGCCGACTATGTGCTGACAGGCTACATGCCGCACGTGCTCGCCGAGTCGGACCCCGCCGGCCGCGTCACCGAAGCATAGCGCCAGCCGCCGGTCCCGCCCGCCAACTGGACGCGCTCCGGTGGGTTGCATATAATTTGACCGGTCACGCGGTGGGCGCTTCGACCCGCGTCGCGTGACCGCACAATCCGCAAACTGAACGTCCGTGACGGGAAAGGCTTGGATCTACATGGCAGAAGAGACGGTACGAATCGGTTTCGTGGGTGCGGGGGCCAACACCACCCTGCGCCACATCCCCGGCTTCAAGGCGATAGAGGGCGTCGAGCTTGTGAGCGTCGCCAACCGTAGCCGGGCCTCAGGCCAGCGCATCGCCGACGAGTACGGCATCCCCCAGGTGTTCGACAACTGGGTTGACCTGATGGAAGACTTCGACACCAACGCCATCTGCATCGGCACCTGGCCCTACATGCACCACGCCCTGGTGCTTGCGGCGCTCGAAAACGACAAGCACGTGATCACCGAGGCCCGCATGGCCATGGACGCTTCCCAGGCGCATGACATGCTCTACGCCGCCCGGCTCAAGCCCAATCTCGTTACCCAGATCGTCCCCTCCCCCATGACCCTGAAGGTGGACCAGACGATCCAAGAGCTTATAGCCGAGGGCTACCTGGGCGACGTGCTTTCGGTCGACGTCTCGGTGAGGCAGGGGGGCTTCATCGACCGCGACGCACCCTTCCACTGGCGTCACAACCGCGACCTGAGCGGCTACAACATCATGAGCATGGGAATCTGGTACGAGGCGATGATGCGCTGGGTGGGACACGCCACCAGCGTAACCGCCCTGACCCGCGTCAACGTCAAGTCGCGCAGGGACGACGCCGGAGCGACTCGCCATATTTCCGTACCCGACCAGATAGAAGTGCTGTGCGAGATGGAGTCCGGCACGCTCGCCCGGCTGGGCATGAGCACGGTGTTCGGCCACGCGCCGGCTCCAGAGGCGTGGTTCTTCGGCACCGAGGGCACCCTCAGGCTGGACGCCGGCTCGATGACGCTCCACGGCGGACGGCGGGCCGACTCCGAGCTATCCGAGATCGCCATACAGCCCGAAAAGCAGGGAAGCTGGCGCGTGGAGGAGGAGTTCATAAACGCCATAAGAGGCAAGGAGCAGGTGACGCACACCAGCTTCGAGGACGGCGTCAGGTACATGGAGTTCACCGAGGCCGTAACCCGCAGCGCGGAGTCGGGCCAGACGGTGACCCTGCCCCTCTAGCCGCGCCCAAACCCAGTACTTAAGACTGCACATCAGGAGGCGCGACCATGAACTACGACGGACTGTTTTCCAACAGGCTGCCTGCGCCCGTCAAGACGCACCCCGGCTTGGCGGCCGACACCAAGTACGTGTTTTCGGTCACCTACGCCAACCCGCAGACGCTGCCTGCGGACGGCTTCGTGGACGCGCTGCGCGTCGCGATGAGCACCCAGGCCGAGGACCTCGCCAAGTACCCTCCGTCGCAGGGCCACGTGGGTATGCGCGAGTTGATAGCCCAGAGGCTCGAGGAGAACCGCGGCCTGAAGACCGATATAGACTCGATTTTCCTGACCAGCGGCGCCGGCGGAGCGATCCAGGTGATTCTCGACGCCTTCATCGATCCGGGCGACATCGTGCTGGTCGAGGAGTTCTGCTACCTGGGAACGCTCGCGATGCTGCTCTCCCGACGCGCCAACGTCATCCACGTGCCCACCGACGAGCAGGGCATGGATACCGACGCCGTCCGGAGCATCCTGGTGGACCTGGCGTGGCAGGGCAAGCGGCCCAAGATGATCTACACGATATCCGTTTACCAGAACCCCATGGGCATGACCATGAGTCTGAAACGGCGCAAGGCGCTGCTGGAGCTGTCTCAGCAGTACGGTGTCCCGATCGTCGAGAACGAGTCCTACGCCGACTTCGTGATAGACGGCGAGCCCCTGCCGCAGGCCATTATGGGAATGGACGACGAGGACTCGGTGATGTACGTGTCGGCGTACACCAAGCTGCTGGGCTGCGGCCTGCGTCTGGGCTACGCCGTGGTGCCCGACGCGGTGAAGGAGACGCTCGGCAAGCTGCGCTTCGGCGGGTCGCCAAGCCACCTCGCCTCCATGACCGTCCACGAATACCTGCGGGAGCACAAGGACGAGTACATCGAGCGTGTGAGCGAGAGCTTGAAGGAGAAGCGCGACGCCATGCTCGCCGCACTCGGCGAGAACTTCCCGCCCAGTTGCTCCTGGTCCACGCCCAACGGTGGCATGATGATATGGGTGCGGCTGCCGGAGGGCGCCGACAGTTGGGCGGCGCTGGATAAGGCCGTCGAGGCGGACGTGAAGTACAATCCCGGCCCCGTGTTCAGGGCGAACCGCGACCGCCCCAACCATCTGCGGCTCACGTACAGCCACAACTCGCCCGACGAGATAAGGGAAGGCGTGGGAATCCTGGCCTCGGTGTTCGAGCGAGAGGGGCTGTTCGGCTAACCCGCGCCGGGCAGATACCGGACGCCGCCGCTTGAGGTACGCCGCCGACCTCCACGTCCACTCGCCGTACTCGCGCGCTACCAGTTCCCAGCTTACGCTGCCCAACCTCGCGCAGTGGGCCAGGCTCAAGGGCATAGACCTGCTCGCCACCAGCGACTTCACGCATCCGGCGTGGTTCGCGGAGTTGCGCGACAACCTGGTCGAGTCGGCTGAAGGCCTGTACGCCTACGACGGTGTCAGCTTCGTAGTCGGTAGCGAGGTGTCCTGCGTGGCCGCACAAGGCGGCCGCAATCGCCGTGTGCACGTGCTCATCTTCGCGCCCGGTCTCGACGCGGCGGAGCGCGTCAACACCGCGCTCGCCCCGCACGGCGACCTCGATTCCGACGGACGGCCCATGCTGCGGCTGACCCCGCGCGACCTGCTTCACTTGCTGCTCGACGTGGACGAGCGTTGCCTGCTCTTGCCCGCCCACGTGTGGACGCCCTGGTTCGGCGTCTACGGCTCCAAGTCCGGCTTCGACTCGCTGGCCGAGTGCTTCGGCGACGACGCCCCGCGCATCCTCGCGGTGGAGACGGGTCTGTCGGCCGACCCGGCGATGTGCTGGCGGATGGCCGAGCTCGACGACGTGGCGATAGTGTCCTTCTCCGACGCCCACTCGCTGCCCAACCTGGCCCGCGAGCTTACCGTGTTCGACGGGGAACTGAGCTACGACGGTCTGATCGCCGCGCTGCGAGCGCAGAGCATCGCGTACACCGTCGAGTTCTTCCCCGAAGAGGGCAAGTACCACCACTCCGGCCATCGCAAGTGCGGAGTCCGTTTCACGCCGGCGCAGGCCGACGAGCACGGCGGGCGGTGTCCCGTCTGCGGGCGCAAGCTGACGCTGGGCGTCTCGCAGCGCGTGGAGAGACTGGCGTCGCGCGGCACGGTGCCCCAGACACGCGAGAACGGCCTGGTGCATGGCCCGGCCGGGCGTCCGCCCTACCGGTCGCTCATTGCGCTGCGAACGCTAATCGCCGAAAATGTGGGAAGAGGCGTTAACACCAAGGGCGTGCGTGCCGAGTACATGAGATTGGTGGGCGAATTCGGCAGCGAGTTGGCGCTGCTGGTCGACGCGCCCGCATCCGACGTGGCGCGAATCGCCGGCGAGCCGCTGGCCCGCGCCATAGACAGGATGCGCCGGGGCCAGGTGAGTATCACGCCGGGCTACGATGGCGTGTACGGGGCCGTAAGCGCCTTGTATGGGACCGACGAAGGTCAAACCTTCCAGAAGCCCCTTCCCTTGATGGGAGAGGGTTAGCACAGGGGTATGGAAAGGAACACCGCACATGATATCCATCGAAGGGGAGATGCGAGAGCTTCTCAACAGCGCGCTCGACGACGGATTCTACAGTTACGTCGGCACAGCCTCCCGCGACGGGCGCCCTCAGATAAGCATGAGAGGCAGCCTGAGCGTGTACGATAGCGAAACGCTCGCGTTCTGGGAGCGCTCGCGCCGGTCGTCGCTGGACAACGTGAACGAGAATCCGCAGGTCGTCATCTTCTACCGCAACCCGGACAAGCGTATCAACTGGCGGTTCCACGGCACAGCCACGCTCTACGAGTCGGGCGAAGTGCGCGACAGGGTTATGGCGCAGACGCCGCAGCCTGAGTTGGACCGCGACCCCGAGCGCACCGGTGTCGCGGTGCTGGTCAGGATCGACACGATCACCAGCCTGTCGGGAGAGGTGCTCCAGCGGCGGGAGGGCTGACCAGTATCACGCTCCCTCCCAATTGCTTGAGAGGGGCGCGAAATCGTCGTTGTAGTCGTGTAGTTGAGGAGGGCCGGGAGAGACCGGGGCGTGAGCCCCCGCGCCCCCGACGCCTCCCGTTGCTAGTCGCCGTCGCCGCCGCCCGCTCCCGCGTCGCCCATCGGCGTCGGAGGCATTGGCGACATCATGAAGCTGTACAGCCTGCCTTCGGTACCTATCACCGTCTCGTTCTTGATCGCCGTCTGGCTTACCAGCGGCAGGTTGTTCACGCGCACGTTGCGCGCCATCTCCAGGTTCTGCAGGTCCACACCGTGCTTGGTGAAGGCGAAAGCCACACCGTCCAGCCCATTGATGGGAATCTCACGGCCGCCTACCGTTTCCTTCGAGAACAGCTTCTGCCGACCTTCGCGCTCCAGGTTGGCAAAGTCCACCACCATGTTGCCCTCGTCGTCGAAGATGTACCCGTAGGGCGATCTGCGCGTGAGCCAGTAGACAGTTGCCCCGATGAGGGCGACCAGCATCACAGCCGGAATCGTGAGCAGGCCCCAGTAGTTGCCGGGCGCGGGCGGCGATTGCTCCGGCGTCGGGCCGGTGGGCGCCGTCGGCGGAACTGCCGAGGATGGCACTTGCCTCACGGCAGGCACGGCCGTCGGCAAGGACGACAGCACGATGGACTCCGACAGGTACGTGTACGGGCGTCCGGCGTAAACGAGGTCCAGCCGCAGCTCCAGTGTGTGCAGCGCGTCGCTCTCCGGCGTGAAGTAGATGTCGTACTTCCAGGCGAGGTTATCGTCCACCAGTTGCTGGGGCACGATCTCCAGCGCGCCCGCCGCAGCGTCCGATGCCACGGTCGCGGCGAGTTCGGACGGCGCGACGGCGTAGGGCTGGCCCAGAACGTATGCGGCCACTTCGCCGACCTTCGTTCGTTGTCCTGCCTCAAGTCCCTCAGTGTGGACCATCGTCACGTCGATCGACGGGAACGCCAGCGTCCTGAACTCGGACTGCGAAGCGATGCGCTGTTCCAGGCCGGGCCAGGTCAGCTCCAGGTGCACCTGGTATCGGCCTTCGACCACCATCGGCGGGATCGTGGCTGAGAAGAATCCATCGCCGGCAACCACGTCGCCGTTCTGGCCGTCGTCCTTGAGGTCGAACTGGAGCGTCTCGCCGCCTGGCGTTCTCACCTGGGCGGTGAGCATCACGCCCTCGGCCATGACCTTTTCTCTTTCGTGCTCCACGTAGGCCGTCAGCACCGCCGGTTCGTTCAGTGGCGTGGTGCCCAGCGGAGAGAGCACAGGCCTGTACACGTTCACGCTGTGGCGCCAGACCATGGCGGGGCCGTCCACGCCCCTGACGTGAAGCTGCCACTCGCCCGGTTCAGGCTCGACCAGCCGCCAGATGATGGCGTTCGCGGTTTCCACCAGGAACGACGACACGCCGTCTCCGGTGGTTCGCACCGCCCCGGAGGGACCGGTGAGAGTTACGCGGCCGCCGTCGTTCTGCTTGAATGCGATCAGGTACATCTCCCGCGTGCCGGGAACGGCCGAGGCCGCGAGCGTCAGCGAGTCCGAGCTGGTCAGCTCGGCGCCGCCAAGGTTCGCGAGGCCCGACCTGCCATCCAACCGCAGAACGCTGTTCGTAAGGGCCGTGTAGCCTTCCAGGATTGAGAGGTCGAAGTGCTCGCCGCCAAGCTGGTCCGCGAGCGTTGCGAGCTGGCCGTGCTGCTCGCCGAGTCCTGCCGACACGTAGCGCCAGCCCTTGTCCTGGAAAGTCGTGGCCAGGCCCTCGGCGCTCGTGGAGGACTTGGTGAGATCGCGCCCTCCGCCCTCGCCGCCGATCAGGTACACCGTGCTGCCGGCCGGGGCGAGAGTGGTCTCCATGAACTTGGCAATCTCGGCCACCGCGCCGAGGACGTCCACGTCCTCATCAGCGCCGGGCGCGAGCAGCCAGCCACTCAGGCCGCCCTGGAACGCCGTGTAGGCGTCGTCGGTCGCGAGCATCGGCCCGGCGCCCCCGGCGGGGTCGTCCGCGCCTACAAAGCTGAAGGCCGCGTCCGGTCTGAGCGTAGCGACCAGCCCGATGACGGACTTTGCGGAGTCGACGCCGTTCGGCGTCAGCGACAGCGCGTGCCTGTCCACGACAAACACGACACTATCGTGATCGGTGTTTGACTGGACGGCTTGACTGCCTAAGCCGACCAAAGCGATTATTGCTGCGATAAATATGCTCGGAATGAGTCTACGCATCTGGCACCTCCCCTTAGCGTCAAAATATCCGATACCATTTTTCGCAGTCAATTTAAATTTAGGCCACTTTTGAGCTTTCGCCCAGACAACGTACAATTTCTCGGTATTCGCCAGGCCGGTGTTGGACCCTCGAGGCATGGCCGGTTTCGCCGACGCGCCGTCGCGGCGAACCGGCTCACGTCCGTCGCCGTCGTGCTGCTGCTGGCCTGCGCCGGCGTGGTTGGGTGTGGCGGCGAGCCGGACGCCGGGACGGCCCGCGGCTATGTGATTGGAGTGGAATCGAGGACGCTGCTGGAGCTGGACTCCGTGAGCGTGCGCACCGAGGAGGGAGAGACGATCCAACTCAACGCGAGAGGCAAGCTCTTCCCGGGCTTCTCGCCGTCCCACCTGAGGGAGCACATGGTGCAGGGGTTGCCGGTGACGGTGACCTATCACCGGGAGAATGGCGACCTGGTGCTCGACGACGTGAGGGACTAGCCTTCGGCGGAACGCCTCAGGCGGCGCGACCTGAACCACAGGTAGACCACGCCGCTCACGATGGCGCCGGTCGCGAGCACGAACACCAACGTGCCCTCCAGGCCGGGCAGCAGGGGCTGGCGGCCGATGCGCAGCGGGGTGTCCAGCGATGCCGGGCCGATGGTGTCGTGTTCCAGCTGGACGCGCAGAATCCAGTTCGCGGCCTTTCTGAAAGTGATGTTGGCGTCGTAGTAGGGCGGCGAGGTCTCGTCCGATCCGGGCGTGAGCAGCGCGGGAGCCTTGTACACAGGCTCGCCATCCTCGTCGACGGCGTAGACGGTTATCGCGGCGTCGAGCACGGGCCGGGAAGTCGCCCTCTCGTGGGGGATCACCGAGATGTGGACCGAGCCGACAACGGGACGCACCGGCTGGACCTCCACCTCGACGTAGTAGGCGCCCGTGACGCCGCGAAAGACCACGATTGTGGAGCCCTGCCCGTGAGCCTGCGCGCGGCCCGCCGACGTGAAGAGCGCCGCAAGCAGCACCGCCGCGAGCAGCCCTACCAGCGCGGTCACTCTGAGCGCGACCGGCGTCAGGCGCCTGGGTGCGCGCCTGTTCTGGCGCCGCGGTTCGTCGAGCAAGTTCAGCCTCCACAATTGCATAGTCGGATGTGCGCCAAGCATGGTACGCGTAGGCGCGCCCGGAAGTCCATAGGAGAAATTCTGCTCCAATCTGCTCCAATCTGTTCGTTTCGTAGCTGTGAGTGCCGTCGGTACTGCTCCAATCTGTAGTGCTGACGTGGGCAAGATGGAGCAGAAGTGTCGCTCCGCGCGGCAGAATAGGACGGGCATGAGGTGGGGTCAACCGGCAGCGCATTCGCTGGTCCAGGGCACCCACGAAGGACGCCGCTCCGGGTCGCGGGGTCTTTAGACCCCGATGGTGACCCATTCGGCAGGCTCAGGGCAGGGTCTTCCCCGACAATGGGGAAGGGACTCTTCGGTTGACCGAGCGGCTTGTACATGGGAGGATATTAGCACGCATGTCCGCATCTTTCAATACCGTTGGCGAAATTGCGGGTTGGGGGCGAATTCGTGGGAAGAAATGGCGCAGGCGTGGGGATGTGGCGGGGCGTGGGTGGGGCAGGGGTGAGTCAGGGCTGGGGATGGGATAGCGCGGGAGAGTGACGGAATTTTCGGGGTATGTGGGTGGCGATGGCGCTTCGGTACCCCCATCCTAACCCATTCGGCAGGCTCAGGGCAGGCTCTTCGCCCTGCGAGGGGGAAGGGACAAGAGGTGAGTGGCAGGCACACTAGATTTCTCGGCTGCGCTGCGCTCCGCTCGGAATGGCAGGGGGTTGGCGGGGGGAAGGGACTGCGAGGCGGCGTCAGTTGCCGCGCGCCAGCCGGGCGGTCACAAGCCGGTTCAGGCTCACACCTTCCTCTGCCGCCGCCAAAGCGAGAGCGCGATGTGTCTCCGGCGGCACACGCACAACGAACTTGCCGCTGTAGCTCCGGTCGGCCATCGGTTGGGGTGGTGTTTCGTTGGCAGCCAGCATCTCATCGACAGACTCAGAGACGACACGGCGAATGCCGGCGAACGCTTCTTCAGGAGTGATTGCAAGCCAGCTTAGCGACGGGAATTCGACGCAAAGGCCGACATACTCGTCGTCCTCAGCGGACCAGGTAACGCGGAAAGTGTAGTGGTCGTTCACTTTGGCAGAATGCTCGAACGAGCTTGCGAGTCCGGAAGCTTCAGACATAGCCCAAGAGCCAACGGCTCACTCGTTCGGAGTTTCCTATACTCCTTCCTCCAAATTCTTCAGTTTCTCGATTGCTTTTATCACCTGGCGAACTTGGTATGCCTTCGCCATGCCTTTGTCATTCTGGATATTTATTCTAGGGTCTCCGGGCCACGGTGTGGGATAGACCCTATGACTGGTGCCTCTTTGCCGTGATTCTCCAAAATAGTAATCGCAAATCCTGGTCAGGTCCGTAAATCGAATGCCTTTTGGATTGCTGATCAGGCTTCGTAAGACTTCGTCCGTATTCACAAATCCTCCTTAACACTAACAATCCCTAATCCAATTCCAAGATGACGCATCGTCATTCACCTCGATTGAGAGATTACCGTGTGGACCACACTATAGTATCATATACGATACTGAAAAGCGACCGCTTTAGATTCCTCGGCTGCGCTGCGCTCCGCTCGGAATGACAGGGGGAAGTTGCGCCGGGCTCGGAATGGCAGGAGGTTGGCGGGAGAGGGGACACGCGGCGGGGGCCGCCGAAGTGGTGGAGCGCACGGTGGCCGACACGGAGAAGCCAGACGTCGATGGCGTCTGGGCGCAGCTTCCGCAGACGCTTCGCTGCCGCCCGAAGATCGTCGGAGATGGCCCAACTGCCGCTGTCAACGTCGATGGCGACATACTCTCCGTGGTGGTCCGCTTCGACCTGAGTGCGGATGTCCCGCTCGTATATCTCGTCGCCGAGGCGGGCCGTCTCTTCGCGGGGGCGACGCGGGCGTGTGGCGACGCTCTTTCCCTGGGCGTCAGCCGGGGTCTGTGCTTCATTCATTCGGTCACCTCTTGGGACGTACCGTCACACATCGCATTTTACCGCTTTGGCTCGGGTACGGGCAATGATGATGGGGGCGTGGTTCGCAGCGTCGACTTGGCAAGGGCAGGTTGCGGGGTGACGGCGCGAGTATTCGATCCTGGTTGAGTATTAGAGCGCATGGTTCTAAGATGTCTGTACATCTGCTGGTAAAAGGAAGTGACTACACCTGTGATTCGATACCTGCCAAGCATTGAAGATGCTGACAACGAGGTTACCTCTGCTATACGAGCGGAACATGCGCGCGAGTTGAATGCTGTGTATGCAGCCTTGGACGAGATTCTTCGCGGCCTATCTGACTTCGGAGCCAAGCAAGGAAAACCGAAAGATGATCTCGAGAGTGCAAGACTCTTCCTGGCAACAAGAAGCTTCAACTCACTGTACAGTGCTGTCAGGATGTTGGAACGTGGCTACTTCCAGCAATCCCTCTCGTTGGTGCGTATGGCCAAAGAAGATCAGTTGGTTGCGCGGGACGCCGAGCACAATAGCCCCACATTGGACGCTCTGCTACACGGACGAGGTAGAATCGGTAGTGGTAGCCTCTCCTTTGCCAGGATGGCCGAAAGGTTGTCGCCAAAGACTAAGGAGGCGTGGGACGAGGACTATGGGTTTCTCAGCGAGCACGGTGTCCACACTCGGCTCAAGGGACTTAGGTCGCTCGTTGCCTCCGGTCCAGATGGACGGCCTGTTCTGCCACCCGGTGGCCAATACGACAAGGTATGGGTAAACGCCGCCCTGTACTACACGTTGCGTGAGCTCGTGCAGACGTTTGCGACAGTTGCACAGCTCACAGTCCCTGCAGAAGTCGATTGGATTACCGGCGCCATGCCGGCGTTTGAGGAAGTTGACACTCTCTGGAGACGTATAGATGAGTGGGCCGCGGGCGAGCTTAGAGAGTCTGCCGAGAAATGTGATCAAATCCCCGACAAGTCTGTGGAGAGAATGTGAAACGGCTCATCGCGCTCGCACTGATCCTGCTGCTGGTTGGGAGCTTTGGGCTGGAGGTCGGCGACGCAGCCGCGCAGGACGCGGAGGGCAATCGACCGCCGGAGGTGGTAGGGAGTATTCCAGACCAGGTCTTGATCGTGGGCGACTCCGTTGTGATCGATCTTTCCCAGTTCTTCAGGGACCCTGAAGGCGATCCGATTGTGGACTACGGACTTTATTGGACGAACCCGGAGGTTGCGAGGGGCAGCAGCGTGGCACCCGGCAGAGGCGCCTTAACTCTGCATGGGAGACAGATCGGCACTACCGAAGTTCTCGTCGTGGCCTGCGACGTCAGTAGCGAGGTTCGTATTCGTTGCAGTGATGAGAACGATCTGGCGTTCAACTTGACGGTTGTTGGTTCCGCGTCTACCCACACGTCCACGCCCACTCCGGTGCCGACGTCGACCCCGACCCCGATGGCGACGCCGGTGCCGACGAGGGTGCTGACGCCGACAGCCACGGCCTGGGCGCAGGCCCCTGCCGACACAGTTGAGTCAGACAGAGTGGTGCTGGTTGCTCTACACCGTGCCACAGACGGCCCGAACTGGGTAAACAGCGTCAACTGGCTTAGCGATGCGCCGCTCGGGTCATGGTACGGCGTAACTACTGACAATAGTGGTCGGGTTGTTTCTGTGCACCTGGGTGGCAATGGGCTGCGCGGAAGAATTCCAGCGGAGTTGAGTAATCTCACCAATTTACGCGAACTGTCCCTGTCGTACAATCAACTGACTGGGGCTATCCCCCCTCAACTTGCAGCTCTCGCATATCTGCAACGGTTCGTCCTGTTTTACAATTACCTCAGTGGCCCAATACCGCCGGAACTTGGCAGCCTTGCCAATCTCGAATCGCTGATCCTTAGCAACAATCGGTTGAGCGGTCACATACCGCCAGAACTTGCCGGCCTGTCTAATCTGAAGCGGTTGGAACTGGACAATAACCAAATAGGCGGTGCTTTACCCGGCGAACTCGGTAGCCTCGTTAACTTGACGGTCCTGCTCGTCGATAGAAACCTGTTGAACGGTGAAATTCCTCATAGCCTCACGGCGTTGTCAGAAATGGAGAGGTTTTACTTCCAGAACAATGATGGCCTCTGCGCGCCCCCCGACGCTGCCATCCAGGAATGGCTGAGTAGCATATCCGATAAATGGGGTAAGAGTTGTTCAGGATTGACAATACGGTCCGTTCCAACGCCCGATCCCTTTGACGCTGCCTTGGCTGTCCTTGATGCCCAGTTGGAAGCAGAGTGGGCGCAGACGCCGACGCCTGAGATGGCCAACGTCGTACCGGTGCAAAGTCCTTCGCCGATACCAGCAATAGCACCTACGCCCAGGATCGCACCTGCGTCGGTATCTGCTCCTAGTCCGACGCCCGAGATCGCGAAGAGCATATCCGCGCCGGCGCCAGCGCCGACACCAACACCAGCGCCGCAGCGCGGTTTCTTCACAAACTCGGTTCCGTCGCCAGACGGCGTGGAGGCGGGCCTGCCCTTCGACATTATGGACCCGGTGACGCTGTCGCTGATAGGCGTGCTGTTGACGCTGGGCGCTACCACGATCCAACTGTTCAGGGGGAAGTGACGATGGCGACGCGAGTGCTGGTCAACGTGCTGATCGCGCTGCCGTTCTTCGCGGTTGGCGTTGTGGGGTTGGCGCGCGACGACCTACCGGATGACGCATCGGTGGCGGTGCTGTCCGTCGGGGCGCTGGTCGTGCTCGTGGGGCTCTACGTCAGCGTCCTCTCGCGGCCGCGGCTGAACCTCATGCAGGACGAACAGACGCTGGCGCTGCGGCACCCGTCGATGAAGCCGGCGTTCGCGCGGATAGTGATGAGCGTCCCCTTCTTCCTGGCGGCGGGATACCTGTTGCAGTTCACGACGCTGCCCTACGTCTATCCGTTCGTGCCATTTCTGTTCGGCATGTACATGTACTTTCGCGGGGTTATCAAGTACTGGGTGAACCACCACACGACCTATTACGTTACGAACCGCCGGGCGGTGCATATGTACCGGTTCATCTGGCTGGATACGACGGAGATACCGGTGAACGCGATCAACTCCATCTCGGAGACGAGGAGTTTCATCGAGATGATCACGGGCCGGGGGAGCGTGCTGGTGGCGAGCGGGATAGGCGCGCGGCACAAGGTGCGGATGGGGGAGATCGACAATCCGGGGCCGGTGGCGGAGGCGCTTCGGGGGCTTGTGCCGTAGGCGGCGGGGCTGTCTGGCGGCGCCTTCACCCCCATCCTAACCTTCTCCCTGCGAGGGGGAAGGGACTCAGGGGCGCGGCGGGCAGGTTTCAAACCTGCCCCTACAGCGTTGAGGGGGGAAGACTCGCGTCCACCCTCATCCTGACCCTCTCCCATCAAGTGAGAGGGGACTTATCGGAAGGGTGGTCGCCCTCACCGTCACCCTCACCCTGACCCTCTCCCGTCGAGGGAGAGGGGACCAAGCGGAGTGCTCTGGCTGATGCGGCTTCGGGTATCAAAAGCAAATTGACAGGGGCGGCAATCCGGTGGTAGGCTGAACACATTCTGGGCAAGTGTTTGCTTTTTTTCACAATCGCTGGGAGGAATGCTATGGCACAGTCGAAAGTCTACTACATGGACGCGCATTCGGAGTCGACGGAGACGAGCCTGGTCTCGAAGATGCTCACCGTCTTCGACGCGGCCGGCCTCGACGAGCTGGTGAAGCCCCACGACATCGTGGCCATAAAGGTGCACTGCGGCGAGTGGAACAACTCCGCGTACCTTCGCCCGGTCTACGCGCGGGCGCTGGCGGACCGGATCAAGGAGCTGGGCGGCAGGCCCTTCGTCTGCGACACCACCACCTCGACCTACTCGCCGTGGGGTTCGAGGTCGTCCGAGCTCGACATCGTGCTGACGGCGGAGCGCAACGGCTACAGC
Source organism: Dehalococcoidia bacterium (assembly GCA_034421955.1). Lineage (GTDB taxonomy): Bacteria > Chloroflexota > Dehalococcoidia > Lucifugimonadales > CATOSD01 > CATOSD01. Next base: position 33,271 of record DAOUJZ010000069.1, read on the forward strand.
TCGGCGACGCTGGGCTGCCCGTTCATCTGCGCCGACGGCTTCATCGGCACCAGCGACTACCGCGTGGACCTGCCGGAAGGCTACCTGCTCAAGGAGGCCTACGTCGCGCAGGCCATCGCCGCGGCCGACGTTCTGATAGCCCTGACCCACTTCAAGGGCCACGGCATGGGCGTTATCGGCGGCGCGCTCAAGAACCTGGGAATCGGCGCCCAGTCCAAGCGCGGCAAGCTCAACGTTCACATGGGCGGCCATCCCAACTACGGCTACGGCGCGGCGGCGAAGTTCCATCCGGAGCGCTTCAAGGGCAAGGCCGAGACGCCCGACTGGGAGATCCTGGAGGACTGCTGCCCGTTCAACCTGTACCACATCAACGAGAACGACGAGCTCGAGTGGGAGCGCGAGCGCTGCGCCACCTGCCTGGGCTGCTTCGGCGTGATGGGCCCTCGCGGTCTGGCCGAGGTGCCGCCGGTCAACTTCGACGCGGTGGACGTCGCGATCGCCGACGCCTGCCTGGGCGTCGAGAAGGCGGTGGGCCGGAGCAAGGTCGGCTACATCAACATGGCCATCGACGTGTCCCCGCGCTGCGACTGCGCGAACCACGCCGACATCCCGATAGTGCCGCACCTGGGCGTTTTCGCCAGCAAGGACGCGGTGGCCATCGACATGGCGTGCGTCGACGCCGCGCGGCAGTCGGTGGGTATGCCCGGCTCCGCGGCGGAGCTGATGGAGGCGCACCACCCGGGCGACGCCAAGTTCGAGGCGGCCGCGGCTACGTTCCACGGCCAGAGCGAGGTTGCGAGCATCAACACGGGCCACGAGATCGGCCTCGGAAGCCGCGACTACGAATTGGTGGACGTTGCGCCCGCCGACGGCGAGAAGTACCGGTTCCCCTACGACCGCCGGCCGAGCCGCCAGCGCTTCGGCGAGCGGTTCGAGAAGTTCCAGCCGTTCCCCTACGACAGGCACGACGGCAGGGGCTTCGCCCGCCACGCAGAGGTGGACCTGGAGGCGATGAAGAAGCACTACCCGCACTACGTCAACGGGGAGCTTTCCAACGGCCACGCCGAGGTCCCGCTCGAGGAGCTGGTGCCCGCGGACGACAACGACTAGACCGCGCGGCGGCGCGTGTCGGCATGTTCCAGCTGATACGCGCCGCCAGCGGGCAGGTTTGAAACCTGCCCCTACCGGAGTGGGGGCGCGGGAGACCGGCCCCTGCCGGAGCGGGGGCGCGGGAATCCCTAATACACGGAGAGGCGCAGATGCCACAGTCAGGACAGGACATGCTCGACGAGGCGATCGCCACCTGCCGGCAGATCGCCGACGGGTTGGGCGCCCGGAACCAGGCGTGGGAAGACTCGGTAGTGGAGATCGTCGAGAAGTTCGACGAGGTCAGCGACACCTTCTTCTTCAAGACCATGCCGAGCATTCCGGTGACCAGGAGTTGCAGCCGCGACGCGGCCGCGGCGCTCGAGCTCAAGAGCGCCCAGGACTGGGACTCGTTCGGCCCGGCGCTCGAACAGCTAATCGCGAGCGCGCAGAACGTGATAGACAAGGCCGGCATGAGGGGAACGACCCTCACGTGACGCCTCCCGCCCAGGCAGGCCACAATGGATGACACCACCCAACGAGAGAGCGGGCTCGTTCTCGTAACGGGCGGCGCGGGAAGCGTGGGCCGGCAGCTCATCGACCGACTCAGAGGCGCCGGGCGTCCCGTTCGCGTGTTCGACCTTCCGGTGATGGACTTTTCGGGCCTGGAGGACGACCCCGGCATAGAAATCGTGAAGGGGGACATCACCAGGCCTGAGGACGTGGCGAGCGCTGCCGTGGGGGTGTCCGCCGTGGCCCACCTCGCGGCGCTGCTGCCGCCGAACAGCGAGCGCGACCGCGGGCTGACGTTCGCCGTGAACGTCGACGGTACGCGCAACCTCATCGAGGCGCTACAGGCGCACAGTCCGGGCGCGACCCTGGTGTTCACCTCGTCGATCAGCACCTACGGCGATACGTCCGCCGAGCAGCCGCCGGTGACGGTCGAGCACTCGCAGCAGGCCATCGACCTCTACGCGGAGAGCAAGATCGCCGGCGAGAAGCTGGTCGCCGAGTCGGCCCTGAGGGCGGTGTCTCTGCGCATCGCGCCCATCGCCGTTCCGGCGTTCCTGGAGCCGCCGCAGGTGTGGCCGTTCACGCCGGACCAGCGCGTGGAGATGGTGCACCGGGACGACGTGGTCGACGCGCTGTTCGCGGCGGTCACGCTGGCGGAGGGCACCCAGGGCGTGCTCAACGTCGCGGGCGGCCCCTCGTGGCAGCTCACCGGGCGGGACTACGTGAACGACTTCTACGACTTCGTGGGCGCGCCCGCGGACGACGCGGTGTACCGCGATTCGCCCGGGTGGGTGGACTGGTACGATACCGAGGAATCGCAGCGAATACTGGGCTACCAGAACCGGCCCTACGAGCATTACGCCCAGCAGATGCGCGACATAGTGCAGGCGATGATGGAGGAGTAGGAAGTCAGCCATGACGCTTGCGCAGAGTCACGTGGCTACCAGCCGCCAGCTCATCGAGCACGCTGAGGAGGAGTTGCGCAACGGCGATCTCCTCCAGGCGTCGGAAAAGGCTTGGGGCGCGACAGCGCACCAACTCAAGGCCATCGCTCGTCAAAGAAGATGGCGGCACGGCGGGCATTACCATTTGGGGCAGATTGTAAGTCGCCTGGCGGATGAAACCGGCGACAGCGATCTTGAAGTTTTCTATACCGCCGCAGAGGGCTTGCACGCCAACTTCTACAACAACTGGAAGACCGAAAACGGAGTGCACGCCGGAATTGACGCGGTCAAGCGACTGCTGGACAAGTTGAGCGCCATCTACGAGAACGGAAACTGAACGGCGGTTGGCTCGCCGCCCATGGAGACGAGCAGATGACTACCCCGATCCAGACCCAGCCGAGTGCCGGCGCTGACGCGCAAAGCAAGATGGAGCGGCTGCGCTCGATCCTGAAGGAAATGGGCTCCGTAGTCGTCGCCTACTCCGGCGGCGTGGACAGCGCGTTCCTCGCCGCCGCCGCGAACGACACGCTCGGCGACCGGGCCCTCGCAGTCACCGCCAACTCCCTGAGCCTCGCGCCCTCGGAGTTGCGCGAGGCGGTGGAGCTGGCCGAGCGGCTGGGGCTGAACCACCGCGTGATTCACACCCGCGAGGTGGAGCGCGAGGACTACCAGGCTAACAACCCCAACCGCTGCTTCTTCTGCAAAGACGAGCTTTACACTCACCTCAGCCGGTTCGCTCCGGAAGAGGGCTACGACTGGATCGCGAACGGCACCAACGTCGACGACCTCGGCGACTTCAGGCCCGGGCTGAACGCCGCAAAGCAGTACGGCGTGCGCAGCCCGCTCGTAGAGGCCGAGCTCACCAAGGCCGAGATCCGCGAGCTGTCCAAAGGGATGGACCTGCCGACGTGGGACAAGCCCGCGCAGGCCTGCCTGTCGTCGCGCATACCCTACGGCACCACGGTCACGGTGGAGGCGCTCACACGCATAGCCCAGGCGGAGGAGTTCTTGCACGACCTGGGCATACGCCAGCTACGGGTGCGGCACCACGACAACGTCGCTCGCATCGAGGTGGAGGCGGCGGACCTGCTAACGCTGGTGGACGAGGCCGTGCGCCAGCGGGTGGTGGACAGGTTCCGCGAGATAGGCTACTCCTACGTTACGGTTGATTTGCAGGGTTTCCGTTCGGGCAGCATGAACGAAGTGCTCGCCGGGCTGAGACGGAAGAAGGCGTCGGAAACTAGCTAGAAGGACAGAACCATGAGACTTGAAGGCAAAGTGGCGCTTATCAGCGGCGGCGCGCGTGGCATGGGCGCCGCGGAGGCCCGTCGGTTCGCCCGAGAGGGCGCGAAGGTGGGCATCGCCGACGTGCTCGAGGACGAGGGCCGCAGGCTGGAGGCCGAGATTGCCGAGGCCGGCGGCGACGCGGTGTTCATCCGGCTGGACGCCACCAGCGAGGAAGACTGGAACAGCGCCGTCGCCGAGGTGGAGCGTCGCTACGGCAAGCTCGACGTACTCGTCAACAACGCCGGCATCTACCGGCGGGGCTACGTGCTGGAGACCGACTCCCAGACATGGGACGACGTGATGGACGTGAACGCCAAGGGTGTGTTCCTGGGCACCAAGGCGGCTATTCCCGCCATGCGCAGGGCCGGCGGCGGCTCCATCGTCAACATCTCGTCCACCGCGGGTCTGGTCGGTGGCGGCGCGGCCGCGTACAACGCCTCCAAGGGCGCCGTGCGGCTGCTCACCAAGGCGACCGCCATCCAGTACGCTAAGGAGAGCATCCGGGTGAACTCGGTGCATCCCGGCCCCATCGACACCGACATGCTGGCGATGGTGTACACCTCGCCCGAGATGCGCGAGGAGCGCCTGGCGAACATACCGCTGGGCCGCGCGGGCCGACCGGAGGAGGTGGTGAACGGGGTGCTGTTCCTGGCGTCGGACGAGGCGTCGTTCATGACCGGCAGCGAGCTGGTCATCGACGGGGGCGCCACCGCCCAGTAGTCCGCGGCCTTAGATTCCTCGGCTGCGCTCGGAATGACGTGGCTACGCTCGGAATGACATTGGTGACGCGGCGTGCGCCACGAGGCGGTCGAACAGCCTGTCGAAGTGCGGCGGAATCTCCCCTCGCCGCTCCGGGTGGAACTGCACCGCCAGCACCCAGGCGTGGCTCGGGCTCTCCAGCGCCTCCACGTAGCCGTCTTCCAGCGAGTAGGCCGACGCCAACAGTCCCGGCGCTTTCTGCGCCTCCCTCACGGCCTGGTGGTGGATGCTGTTGACCCGCACGAAGCCGCCGGACCCGACCACCGACGCGAGCAGGCTGCCGGGCGTGATGAAGATGCGGTGGTAGTCGGATACGTGGTCCTCGCCCTCCACAGTGCCGCTATGGCCTTCGATGTGCTGTAGCAGCTCGCCGCCCATCACCACGTTCAGCGCCTGCATTCCGCGGCATATGCCCAGCGTGGGCAGGTCGGCCTCGAGCGCGGCCTCCAGCACGGGCAGCTCCACGTCGTCGCGCGCCTCGTTCAGAGTCAGCGTTGCACCGGGCTCGGGTGTGTGTCCGTACCAGCGCGGGTGAATGTCTTCGCCGCCGCACACCAGCAGGCCGTCCATGCGCGCCGCCGTATCCCTGGGAGAGAGGTCGTGCTCGGGCAGAATGAGCCACGGCCTGCCGCCGCTGCGCTCTATGGCTTCCGCGTACTCCTTCGCGTAGCTGGTGTTGTTGATGGTCAGGCCTATGACGGGCCTGTCGTCGTCCGGCATCCGAATCTGCGGCCCTAGTGGTAGCGCGGCTCGCGGCGCTCGCGGAACGCTACCAGCGCCTCCTTGTGCGACTCGGTGGACTGAGACTGCCGGAATATATCGGACTCAATGTCCCGCACCGTCTCGACGTCGCGCTCCATGTAGTGCTCGTGGATCAGCCGCTTGGTCTGCGAGAGCTGCCACTCGGGGTTGGAGGCGATCTCCTGGGCCAGCCCTACGGCCTCGTCCAGCATTGTCTCGGCCGGGTACACGTGGTTCACGAGGCCGATGCTCTTGGCTTCCTGGGCGTCGATGAACTTGCCGGTGAGCATCAGCTCCATCGTCTGGCCAAGGCCCACGAGGTACACCAGGTAGTGGGTGCTGGCGTACTCCGGCGTAAGGCCGATTCGCACGAACCGGAACGACATGCGAGCGCCCTCCGCGGCGACACGAACGTCGCAGGGCAGCGTGGTGGTGATGCCCATGCCCACGGCGACGCCGTTGATGGCGCACACGATGGGCTTGGATCGGCGCACCAGCGAGAGCCAGTCCTCGCCTATCGGCGATGGCCTGTCGCGCCGCCCGCCCTCGCGCACCGTCTGCTCGAAGCTGCTGATGTCGGCGCCGGAGGAGTAGCCCCGGCCCGCGCCGGTTATCACCATGGCGCCGATCTCAGGGTTCTCGTTCCACTCCGACATCTGCTCCGCCATCTCGCGAGTCATCGTCGACGACATGGGATTGAGCTTCTGGGGCTGGTTCATCGTTATGATCCCCACCCTGCCCTTTACTTCGGCCAGTATCTGCTCGTAGCTCATGGGTCACCCCCTACGGTATTTCCATTCTGCGAAGCCTCAGCGCGGTCAGCAGGAAGAAGGCGACCGTAACCAGCACGGCGCCCACCAGCGCCGCCTCGAACTCGATGGCCCGCTCGCCGAGCATCTCCAGCGCGGTCTTGTCCAGGGCGTAGGCGACGGCCCGCGTGTAGGCGGCCACGCTAAGGTAGCGTATTCCCTCCAGGTAGCCCGCGATCAGGCTTTCCCAGAGGAAGACGTACACCAGCGCGAAGCCCAGCGCGCGGCTCGTTATCGCGCCCGCCCAGGTGAAGACAGCGGAGTAGGCGATTGTCCCGCACAGTATGCCGGCGCATATCGACAGCGCGGGCCGGACGTCGCCCTCGAAGGCGATCAGCATGGCCGCCAGCGCTCCCACGATCAGCGGGGGCGCGGCGAGAGCGATCGCCGCCAGCAGCTTCGGCAGCGCGATGCGCCAGTGCGCCAGCGGCTTCGTGGCGAGCAGGCCCAGCGTCCTGTCCTCGATCTCGTTGCCGAATGCCGTCGTCGCGAGGGTTATGGTGACGATGGGCAGCACCACGCCCACCATGAGCTGCTCTATCAGAACCTGCACCAACTCGGCGTCCACCGGGCCGTCGCCGTTCCAGGCCGCCCACGCTACGATTATCGCGGGCAGCGCGGCCAGAAACGCTATCAGCGCGAGCCGCCACCGGCTCGCCATCTGGCGCATGGACAGCCGAAACACCGCGCCCAAGCTACGCCTCCACCAGGTAGCCGAACACGCTCTCCAGCGAATCGTCCAGCGGCTCCAGGCGTCTGATGCGCACGTCCTCGCGCTGCGCGAGCCGCGGCACCGTGCGCTGCAACTCCGCGACGCTCCTGCTCAGGACCACCAGCGCGCCGTCGGGCTCGAAGGCCACGGACTCGACGGCGTCGAGCGCAACCAGCGAGGCGGCCAGCGCGCGCGGCCGGTCGCACTCGATCAGCACCTTGTACGGCCGCTCGTCCAGCTTTTCGCGAATCGCGTGATAGTCTCCCGCCGCCGCGAGCTTGCCGCTCACCATGAGCAGGATGCTGCCGGCGAGCGTCTCCACCTCCTCCAGTATGTGGGACGAAATCAGGATGGTGCGCCCCTGCTCGGCCAGGTCGCGCAGCAGGTCGCCAAACTCGATTCGCTGGCGCGGGTCGGTGCCGTTCAGCGGCTCGTCCAGGAGCAGCACTTCGGGGTCGTGGACCAGCGAGGCGGCGAGGCGGATGCGCTGCCTCATGCCACGCGAGTAACCGCCCACCTTGCGCCCCTGCGCATCGCCCAGGTTCACCATGTCTATCGCCCGGCTCGCCGCGTCGCCCGTGTCCGGCAGCGAGTGCAGCCGCGCCGAGAGTTCCACGAACTCGCGCCCGGTGTAGAACGGGTACAGGGCGTCGTGCTCCGGCATAACGCCCACGCGGCGGTAGATGTCCGGGTTGGCGCGCACCGGCTCGCCCAGAACGGTGACTTCGCCCTCCGACGCCTGCGACAGCCCGGCCATCATGCGCAGCAGCGTCGTCTTCCCGGCGCCGTTCGGTCCCAGCAATCCGGTTATACCGGGGAACACGCCAAAGGAGACGTCGCTTATGGCGACGACGTTGCCGTACCACTTGGAAACTTGGCTCACGGATATGGTCGGGTGGCCCCTGTCGACGGTCACAGCGCCAGCCTCCGGTATCGGCCCCACAGCAGCGCTCCGGGCAGCGCCACGCTCGCCGCGAACGCCGCCCAGACGACGTAATCGGGCAGCAGACCCGCGTACTCCGTTGCGCTGGATGGGGACTGAACGGCCTCTTTGGCGAAGATCATGTCGTTGATGAATACAGGATAGTCGCTAATCGAGACCAGCGCGAACCACTTCGCCAGGTCCTCCGACGCCTCCGTCGTGGCGATTCCGGCTATCACGCTCGCCACCAGTACCACCGCGATGACGAACACGGCGGCGTAGGCGCGCCGTCCCACGAACGCGGACACGCACAGTGGAAGAGTGGTGGCGAACATCGCGAGCGCCGCCCCCGCCGCGACGAATCGCGGAACATCGGTCCAGTTGTCACGTATGTATTCCACCTGATCCCCGGCGCCCAATACAAGCCCGGCGGACAGTGTTGCCTGCGGCACGAGCAGCATCACGAGGGCGACGCTGAAGAAAGCGAGCCATCTGCCCAGCACGTAGTCCGAAGTGGTGAGAGGGCGCACCAGGTACAGGTTTATGACGCCGCTGCGCCTGTCGGCAATGAGCAGCTCCGGCCCGACTATGGCCGTGAAGAGAATGAACACGAACGCGAGCCAGTCGGCGTAGTAGTCGTCCTGGCCGGGGATGGCGTCGCCGAAGCCGCCGTCGCCGAACATGGCGTTCAGCACCGGAAAGAGCAAGGCGGGAATCATCAGCACGAGAAACGCGAAGCCGGGGATGATCTTGGCGAACAGTCCCCGCCCGATGCCGAGCGAGGTCCGCACGCCGTTGGTCCACAGCGTCTTGAGGGCGCGGACGCGGCCCTCGCGCTCTCCGCGGTAGCGCTGGTAGCCAATGTCGAAGACCTCGCCGTGGGCCTGGGTCACGTCCGGTCGCCTCGGAAGATGTCGGCGAGCTGCCGTCGGCGCGGCGCAAGCCTGCGCAGCCGCGCGCCCGCCTCGACGACGGCGTCGCGCACGTCGTCGAACTGCTCGTCGGTGAGGTTCTCGGCAACGATGCCCGTCCCCATCGACTGCACCGAAAGGCCGCGCTCTCCGAGGGCCGCCAATACCTCCTCCTGCTTGTCGTCCACCTCGATGAACAGCATCTGCGTATCCTGCGTGAAGCCCTTGACCTCGCCCTGCTCCATAAGCGACCCCGCGTCCAGCACCACGATGCGGTCGCACGTGCGCTCGACGTCGCCCATCAGGTGCGTGGACAGCATGATGCTTATGCCGAAATCGGCGCCGATGCGACGGATGAGATCGAGCATCTCCTCGCGCCCGGCGGGGTCCAGCCCTGCGGTAGGTTCGTCCAGCAGCGCCAGCACCGGGTCGTGCACCAGCGCCTGCGCCAGCTTCACTCGTTGCTTCATGCCGGTGGAGTATTCGCCTATTGGGCGGTAGCGCTCCTCGTCCAGTCCCACGTGCCGCAGGGTGTCCGCCGCGCGCGTGCGCGCCTCGCCCGGCGGCAGTCCGCTGAGCTGGGCCATGTGGGAGAGGAACTCCGCGCCGGATACGTTGTCGGGCAGGCAGTCGTGCTCGGGCATGTAGCCGAGCCGCTCGCGCACCCCCACGTTTCGGTACGGCTCCTCGCCCAGCACCGTGGCCGCTCCCGCCGTGGGACGCAGCAGTCCCAGGAACAGCTTGATGGCCGTGCTCTTGCCCGCGCCGTTCGCGCCGAGAAGGCCGGTGATCCCCTCCGACACCTCGAAGCTGACGCCGTCGAGCGCGACCGTGGCGCCGTAGTGTTTGGTCAGGTTGTTGGCTTGCAGTAACGTCGTCATTTGGTGTCAGCGTGGGGAGTACGGGCCGTGCTGTGTCCCTGTGGCAGAACCGGGCTTGTGCGCCGACGGAAAAGTCGTCGACCTTCGGCGACGGCCGCCTACAATTGTAGCACACGGCACCGGGAGGGGCTTTGGACTCCGCTGGAGCAACGAAATCCCTTTCGATGACCTTGATTGTGACCCGAATCAGCATCTTGACAGCGCCGCGCGCCTGCTGCTAACATCCCTTTGATTTTCCGTATGCCTTGTCTCATCTACACGTCCGATATGAATTGAGATTTTATCTCATAGAAGCGGCCCCACGGCGGGTCGCCGCCTGGGGAGCGCCGTTGAGATTGTTAGTAAACGATCCATCAATGGCATAACCGAAGTCACCACTCAGTTTTCTACCCACCACGTACAGGATGGTGGGGATCGCGGGCAGTAGTGAGATAAAATATCACTGCTATTGAGACTGCATATCATGCCAAACGAACAAGGCGCCTCTCACTTCGGGGATTGCCTCTCGGAGTCAGGCGGGGGTGCGAATAGACAGAAACATAGCCTTGGAGGTACTGAATTGAAGGTTCTAAGAAGAGCATTCTCCTGGCGCTCGCTGCTGGCCGTGGTCGCGCTGTCTGCGCTGATCGCGGTCGCGTGCGGCGGCGACGACGAACCGGAACCCACGGCGCAGCCCGCCGCGGCGACGGCCCAACCGGCTCCCGTCTCCCCGACGCAGCCCGCGCAGCCCGCTCCCGCGGCGACGGCGGCGCCCCCGGCGGCTCCACCCACGGCAGCCCCCACGCAGCCCACAATGAGCGACGCGCCGAAGGTTCAGGTGGTGACCACCACCAACTTCGCGGCGGACTGGGTGCGCATCGTGGGCGGAGACCGAGTCGAGGTGTTCAGCCTGCTGCCCGTCGGTGGCGATCCCCACTCGTGGCAGCCGGGCGCGGCGGACGTGGCCAGGATCGCGGAGGCCGACCTGGTGGTGTCCATCGGGCTTGGCCTGGAGGGCGGCTGGCTCGAGGAACTGATCCACAACGCGAGCGCCGAAGACACCGCGATGATCGAGCTGGGACACGAGATCGACCCGATCGAGTTCGCGGTCATGGGCCACGACGACCACATGGAAGAGGAGGAGGGCGGCGAGCTTATGGGTCGCCTGCTCATCGCGGACCGCGACCAGGCATCGATATCGGTGCTCGACCTCACGTCGGGTCTGCTGGCTCAGAACAGCCTGCAGGTGGCCGCACCGGGCGCGACGCTCTACTCCAGCCCCAGCGGCCGCTTCGCATTCGCGCTCGCGCGCGGACCGGAGGACAACGACGACCGGGTGCACATAATCGACGGGGGCGTCTACCTCGAACCCCACGAGGGCCACATGGACCTCGTGACGGGTCCGGTGTCGCTGCTCTCTCTCGGCACCTCGGATGAGAGGCCCGTACACACGAGCGTCCACAACGGCTGGACCGCGATCTACCACGACGGCAGCGGACGGGCGGCGCTGTTCGAGGAGCACCACCTCGAAGAGGAGCGCGACGACTACGAGCCGGTCTGGTTCGACGCCGGGCTTCAGCACGGCGCGGTAGTGCACTTGGGCGAAGAGTTCTTCGTGGTGACCTCCAACAACCCGGACTATCCCGCTACGTCCGAGAGCAGCCTGCCGCTCGGCGCCGAGGTGTGGACGCTGGACGGCGAGGTCGTCTACGACGCCAGCAACCGCTCGTGCCCCGGAATGCACGGTGAGGCCGCCAACGCCCACGGCGTGCTGATGGGCTGCGTCGGCGGTGTGCTCTTCATCGAGGGACACGACGGCGAGTACGAGCACGACTTCATCGACAATCCCGCCGACATGCACGAATCCGCCCGCATAGGGAGCATATGGGGTCACGAGGACTCCGAACACTTCTTCGGCAGCGCGAGCTACCGGGAGGACGACGAGAGGAAGTCCGGCGGCCTGTGGATGATCGACCCCGAGGGCGGTTCCATGACGCGCGTACGGCTGTCCGACGATAGCGGGCAGGTTTACGGCACAGCCTTCGACGGCCACGGCGAGGAGTTCTTCGCGCTCACGGCGGACGGCATGATCAACGTCATCAGCACCGAATCGGGCGAGGTCGAAGAGACGGTCCAGCTCATGGACCCGTTCGACGGCGACACGTCGCCGTACTTCATCGTTATCGGCGAGGTGCTCTACCTGTCCGACAGGGCCGGCGGGCGCATCGCCGAGTTCCACATAGCGGAGGGCGAAGTAGAGAACGAGTGGTCCATCGGTGGAAACCCTGGCCGGCTCGCCTTCGTGGGCATCGGCGCCGGGGAAGATGGCGAGGATGATCATGGGCACGCCGACCACGGCCACGGGCCGCTGGATCCGCACTTCTGGTTCGACCCGCTGCGCGTAAAGGTGGCCGTGGAGGGCCTCGCGGATGAGCTCGGGCATATCGATCCGGACTCCGCCGACACTTTCATGGCGAACGCGCGCGCATACGGCGCCGAGCTGGACGAAGTCCACGCCTGGGCCCAGCAACAGCTCAGCGTCATACCGGAGGAGCGCAGGGTGCTGGTGACCTCTCACGACAGCTTCAGCTACTTCGCGGTGGTATACGGCTTCGAGGTCGTCGGCACGGTGTTGCCCGGCGGCACCACCGAGGTCGACCCTTCGGCGCGGGACGTGGCTGAGCTTATACATACCATAGAGGAGCATGGCGTGGGAGCCGTGTTCGGAGAGACCACCGTCAGCGAGCGCGTGGCTAGGGCCATATCGCAGGAGGCGGGCGTCAAGTTCGTGGCGCTGCACTCCGGCTCGCTTGGCGCGGCGGGAAGCGGCGCGGACACTTACCTGGGCATGTTCCGCCAGAACGTCGAGGCCATAGCCGAGGCCCTCAAGTAGACATTCAAAAAGCGCGCCCGGCCGCCGTGCCGGGCGCGCCTAGATTCACGCTGTAGGGGCAGGTTTGTAACCTGCCCTTTGGCGGACGTGCCACATGCGCAGCGGGCGGGTTGGAAACCCGCCCCCTACCTGAGCCGATTCCTCAACCCCCTACTGGAGGGGCGAAAAGTCCGTGGGCGCCCACAGCGCGTTGGTGATGCGCGTGGTCAGCGGTCCGTCCACCTCGGACGCGGCCCGCACCTGCTGCCACTCCGGGTCGTCGCGGAACGATGCCCACGCGCGCTCCCGCTGCCCCTCGTCTTCGAACGCCACGATGTAGATCAGCTTATCGTTCCAGTCCCCGACGCTGGCCGTCCAGTAGCCCACGTTCTTGATGCCGTGGCGCTCGAAAATCTCCAGCGTGTGGTCGCGGAACCGCGACTGCAGCGCGGCCATCTTGCCGGGAGCCGCCTCGTATACCCTGAGTTCGTAGATCATCGTCTCCTCCTGTTCTTCGCACTATTCCCATGACTTGAGCTGCTCGGTAAGTCCCTGCGCGATCGTCTCGAACACGGCGTCCGGCGCTCCGTTCGTGAACACCAGGTCCACCGGCGTAATCGAGATGCGCTTGTTGCGCACCGCCCACCTGTCCGTGCCCTCCGCCGGCTGATTGTTGATCGACCGGTTGTGGCGAATCCAGTAGAACTCGCGCCGCCCGTCGCCGCCGCGCTCCACGTTTTCCAGGAACGCCTTGGGTCCCAGCCGCGTTAGCTGGACCATCTCTATCTCGTCCAGGCCGAGAGCGGGAAGATTCACGTTCAGCAGCAGCGGCAGCGGCATAGGACTGGCCAGCACCGCCTTCGCCAGCGCGCCCGTGACCCAGGCGGCCGCGTCGTAGCGCGGGTTCGTCAGCGACGCGACCGAGACGGCGATGGAGGGTATGTCGCGGAAGTAGCCGTGGAACGCGCCGCCGACGGTGCCGGAGTTGATGACGTCCAGTCCGAAGTTGGCCCCCTGGTTGATGCCGGACACCACCAGGTCGAACCGCTCTTTCACCAGATGCTCCGTCGCCAGTATCACGCAGTCGCCGGGCGTGCCCTGTACCGAGTAGGCCGGGACGCCCTCGATGGGTGAGGTGACCTCTGAGATCCGTACTATGGTGCTCAGCGTCATGGCTGCGCTTATGCCGCTCAGGTCGCGGTCCGGCGCCACCACCGTGAGCTCGCCCAGCCCGGCGAGCGCCTCGGCGGCGCTCCAAAGGCCCTTCGCGTTTATGCCGTCGTCGTTGGTAAGCAGTATTCTCAATCCGCGTTCCCTCTCATGTATCGCTCCACCAGCACTCGTATCTCATCCGACCTTTCCTCGCTGAGCGTGCCCTTCTCCACAGAGAACGGCAGCCCCGCCAGCGCGAGCTCGCAGTACAGCGGCAGCACGTGCGGCGCGCGCTCGCTGAGCGCCTCCAGGTGCTTTCGCACCGTGCCCACGTCGCCGCGCGCGTA
>DAOUJZ010000070.1:0-61971 GCA_034421955.1 Dehalococcoidia bacterium
ACATGACGGTTTCCACCTTCCAAGGCATGGGCACCCTCCTGGGCAAGCATTCCATGCCTTATGGTGTAACCCATGTCCCCGAACATGTGTAACCTATGTCCCCGGTCTATACAATGGGAGAGGGTTAGGGTGAGGGTGAAGAAGGCCTCCTCTCCCTTCGTCATTCCGGCCACCGAGCCGGAATCCAGGGGATGGGGGTGACTTCTACCTGAACAGATCCCGCGAGCTCTCGCGAATCAGCGGCCCCACCCCGTCCGGCGCTCGGTCGTACTCGTACCCCCGGATGATCGCCACCGGCACCCCGATCGCCTTCGCGGTCACCAGCTCCGATGCCGCCGCCAGCTCGTCGGCCACCGCAATCGCGGTCACCTTGAGGATCATCCCGTGCGCGTCCGGCGTCCCCTTGTAGTCCTTGATCGGATTTATCCCCGCGCAGCCGATGGCGAAGTTGACATGCCCCTCGCGCCACGCCCGCCCGAACGTGTCCGAGATGACCACCGCGACGTCGGCCCCCGCCGCGTGGCCGCGTATGTCCGCGCGGATCGCACGCGCCGACTCGTCCGAGTCCACGGGGAGCAGCGCCACCATCTCGTCGCCGGGCACGTTCGACGTGTCGATGCCCGAGTTCGCGCAGACGAAGCCGTGGTGGGTCTCCGTAATCAGGATGCCCCTGGCCTCGTCCATCCTCACCACGGAGCGGCTTTCCCGCAGCACCAGCTCGACCAGCCTCGGGTCTCGTTCGACCTTCTCCGCCCAGCTCGACGCGAACTGCGATGGCGTCACCGTGCGCAGGTCCACCACCCTGCCCTCCGACTTGGAGACGATCTTCTGCGTCACCACCAGCGCGTCGCCGTCCAGCAGCGGAGTGCCCTGGCGCTCGGCGGACTCGGCGATGAGAGCGCCCAGCGGGTCGCCCGGCTTCACCTCGGGGATGCCGGTGACGCCGATGACTTCGAGCCTTGGTGGGGTCTGTTCGGGCATGGCGGCCTCAGGCAGGGCAGACCCGCTAGGCGGGCGTGTGGTTCAATGCGGCCTGGGCCGCAGCCAGCCGCGCGACCGGCACGCGGTACGGCGAGCAGCTCACGTAGTCCAGGCCCGTGTTGTGGCAGAACTCGATGCTCGACGGGTCGCCGCCGTGCTCTCCGCATATCCCCAGGATGATGTCGGAGTGGGCGTTGCGCCCCAGCCGCGTCGCCATCTCGATGAGCCGCCCCACGCCGCTCCGGTCGAGCGCCTGGAACGGGTCCTCCGGAAGTATCCCGCGCTCAAGGTACTTCATCAGAAACTTGCCCTCGGCGTCGTCGCGGCTGTAGCCGTATGTGGTCTGCGTCAGGTCGTTCGTCCCGAAGCTGAAAAACTGCGCCGTCTCCGCAATCTCGTCGGCGGTGAGCGCCGCCCTGGGAAGCTCTATCATCGTGCCGATCTTGTAGTTGACCGACCGGCCCGTATCCTCGAAGTAGGCGTTGATGGTGGCCTCGAGGTTTTGCCGCAGCATTCTCATCTCGTTGCCGTGGCTCACCAGCGGCACCATTATCTCCGGGTGCACGGCCATCCCCTCGGCGGAGACGTTGCACGCCGCGGCGATTATCGCGCGCGTCTGCATCTCGTATATGGCGGGGAACTTCAGGCCGAGCCGGCACCCGCGCAGCCCCAGCATCGGGTTGACCTCCCGCATATCTTCCAAGTGCGTCAGCAGCGCCGTCTTCGCGGCCAGGGTCTCGACCGGACCGCCAGCGGCCTTCAACTCCACCACATCCTCCAGGATCTCCGCGAAGCTGGGCAGGAACTCGTGCAGCGGCGGGTCCAGTAGCCGTATCACGGCCGGCCGGCCCTCCAGGGCCCTGAAAATCGCCTCGAAGTCCTCCGTCTGATAGCCTTCCAAAACGGCAAGACTGGCGTGAAACTCGGTGTCGCACTCGCCCTCTGGACTGTCGGCGCAGTCGTGCGCGGCGAGTATCATCGAGCGCACCATGTCCAGGCGCTCCGGCTCGAAAAACATGTGCTCGGTGCGGCACAGCCCTATGCCCTCCGCGCCGAACTCCAGCGCCGTCCGCACGTCCCGCGGATAGTCGGCGTTCGCCCACACACCGAGCCGCTTGGCGTCGTCGGCCCAGGACAGCAGCTCCACCATGTGCTGCTCGCCGGAAATGGACGGCTGCAGGGTCGTTATCTCGCCCATGAAAATCTCGCCCGTGGCGCCGTCGATGCTGATGTCCTCACCCTCGCGAACGACCACGTCTCCGCTCTCAATGTAGCCGTCCTCGGGATTGACCGTCAGGCTCTCGGCGCCCGTGACGCAGGGCTTGCCCAGCCCGCGCGCCACCACGGCGGCATGGCTCGTGGTCCCTCCCCGGCTCGTGACTATGCCCGCGGCGGCCAGCATTCCGTGCACGTCCTCCGGGCTGGTCTCGGGCCTAGCCAGCACCACTCGCACTCCCTCGTTTGCGAGCCGCTGCGCTTCGTCCGCGCTGAACGTCAGGCGGCCCGTCGCGCCGCCCGGCGACGCCCCCAGACCGACCGCTACGAGCCGCCCGTCCTCACGGGCCTCCTCGGCGGCGCTCTCGTCAAGACGTGGGACCAGCAGGTTGTACACCTGGTCCGGATTCACCCTCTTCAGGGCCTCCTCCCTGGAGATCAGGCCCTCGCCGGACATCTCAACCGCCATGCGCACGGCTGCGCGGGGGCTTCGCTGGGCCGCCCGCGTCTGAAGCAGGTACAGCTTGCCGCTCTCGACGGTGAACTCGATGTCCTGGGCGTCCCCGAACCTCTTCTCCAGAAGCTGCGCGCAGTCCACGATCTGCGAGTAGACCTCCGGCATGGAGTCGGACAGCCCCGATATGTCGCTCGGAGTCGAGGCCCCGGAAACGAGCTCCTCGCCCTGGGCGTTGGCGAGATACTCGCCGAACAGCGTCCGCTCGCCCGTCGCCGGGTTGCGCGTGAAGCACACCCCGGTGCCGCTTCGCTCGTCCATGTTGCCGTAGACCATCGCGACCACGCTGACGGCGGTGCCCATGTCGTGAGAAATGCCGTAGTGGTTCCTGTAGTCGATAGCCCTGGCCGAATTCCAGCTATCGAACACCGACAGCACCGCGCTCCTCAGTTGCACCTCGGGATCCTCGGGCACCTCCCTGCCGGTCGCGTCGAACACGATGCCGTGGTACTCCGAAATGATGGCTTCCAGGCTCTCGAAGTCGAGGTGCGACGTACTGGCGGCGCCGGCGTGGGCCAGCCACTCGTCCCGCACTCCGGAGAAGTGTGAGGAATCGACGCCCATCACCACCTCGCCGTACATCTGGATGAATCGCAGATACAGGTCGTAGGCGAAGGCGGGGTTGCCGCTGCGCCTGGCGATCCCTTCGGCGACTCCGCGGTTGATGCCCAGATTGAGCACGGTGTCCATCATCCCTGGCATCGACACCGCCGCGCCCGACCGCACGGACACCAGCAGCGGAGAGTCAGGGTCGCCCAGGCGCTGGCCGCGCCTGGCCTCGAGAGCGCGTACCGAAAGGCCAACCTCTTTCCACAACGCCTCCGGGGCCATGTTGCCGTCGCGGAAGTAGGCCAGGCATGCCTCGGTAGTTATGGTGAAGCCTTCGGGAATCGGGAGGCCGAGGGAGGTCATCTCCGCCAGGCCATAGCCTTTGCCGCCAAGGAGCTCCCTCGATTCGCCGGCGTAATCGTGGAACGAGCGCACCCATCGATGCCCCGCCTCGGGCTTGGCGCCCTCCTCCCCAGGCGGCGTTTCCGGATCCTCTTGCGCCAGAGTTACTCTGTTCCTCCGGTGAAATACCCCATTGGGGACAGCCTCCTCTTTTGCTGATGGCACCACATTATACAACATCCGCGCGGACTAGAAATGAACGATGCACCACGGCCTCAATCGGGTGGCGAACATGGCGTCTCCGCGGAGAAGCGCGCCCTCCGTCCGCTCCTCCACCCTCCCCGCGTGGGCGAGCGTGGAAAACCCGACGGCCCCGAGGTACGCCGCGGACAGGTCGGCGATCGACATCACCAGGTCTCCGCCACCCCCTGACCGCTTGCAGACCGCGCCCTCCGGGCCGCCGTCCACTTCGACCACACCCTCGTTCCACGGGCACAGCGGATCGCGAAGCTCGATGGAGAGCCTGCCTTCCGCCGCATAGCTCCTGCTTGCTAGCGCCGCCTCGGCGTCCACGATTCTGAGCCAGAACTCCTCACCGGTCCCGCGTCGCAACTGCCGCGGCGCCGCCAGCATCCACGGCAGCGGCGCGTCCATCGGCTGATTGTCCGCCCGAAACGTGTTCATCAGGTCGATGCCGAAGCAGAACCGCCAGAGAGCGGAGTAGGCCGCATCTGTCGCCGAAACCAGTTCCTGCACCCGGAGTTGATGCGCCCTGCCGTCGAGCCTGTACAGCGCGTATCCGTCCACACAGCCGTCCTCTTCGTAGACGGCGTGATAGAACTCGCTCGCACCCTGCCTGAACTCTTCGATGTCGAGCAACGCGATTTCCCAGAGTAGGTCGTTGCGGTCTATCATGCCGGGCCGCATCTGGCACATCCTATCGTACGCGGCCGCGAACGCCCGCGCCGATTCGCCGGACTCTACGAAGCGTATCTCGCCGGGCGGGTTGTTTTCTAGCGCGAAGGCGGTGTCTTTGCGCTCGATGGTCCAGTTCTCCTGGAGCATCGCCATGCCGAACCCGAACCGGCCGTAGATGTTGCTCTCCGACGCCCACAGCGCCGCCAGCGGCTGGCCCTCCTCTTTCGCGTCGTTCAGCGTCTGTCTCATCAGCCGCGACATCACTCCGCGCCGGCGGTGCGTGGCTTGCGTGGTCACGTCGGAAACGCCGGCCAGCGCAAGCCGTCCCCCCGGCACGTTCATATCGAAGTAGTGGCAGCTCGTGGTCCCCACGATCTCGCCGCGATCATAAGCCGCCCTGGCCCGCGACTTCCCCCTCTCCACGAACGACGCCTCAAGCCGGACGCTCTCTGCGTCCGTGGGGTCGCCGAACACGCGCCGTGTCGAAAGGATGTAGGCATCGAGGTCGTCCGGCGCCACGCGACGGATCTCAAGATCCATGGCCGCGTCCGATCACAGTCGCGTACCCGCGCCGCGCTCCGCGGCCCTGTCGTATACCGCCTTGGCGACGGCCACGTCCCAGAGAGCCATCCCCAACGACTTGAACAGCGTGATGTCCCGACTGCTCGCGCGTCCGGCAACGCGTCCTGCAACCACGTGGCAAAGCTCCCTCACCCGCTCCCACAGTAGCGCGCCGCTCGCCGAGGCCATCATGAACTCGCCGCACTCTATGCGGGCCTGGTCGGGGTCGTCCACCACGACCACGTCGGCGCGGCTGATGGTGGCCTCGTCCAGCTCGGTGGCGTAGGGATGCGCTCCGCCCGCGGCGGACACGTGCGCTCCCTCATGGAGCCAGTCGGACTGGAACACCGGGGTGGTAGAGGTGGTGATGGTGGCGACCATATCGGCCCCGCGCACCGCCGTCTCCGGCGAGTCGACGGCCTCGACGGGGATACCTAGTTTCGGCGTCATTCGTTCGGCGAGAGCCGTCCGATTCCGGGCTGTGGGGCTGTACACTCGAACACGCTCTATCGGGCGAACGGCGCAGAGGGCCTCAAGCTGGCTTCCGGCCTGGAGTCCGCTGCCAAGCAGTGCGACAACGGAGGCGTCTTCGTTGGCCATGTGACTCGCGGCCACGCCGCTGGCGGCGCCGGTGCGGAGCTGGCCGAGGCGGTTGGCCTCCATGATGCTGAGCGGCGGGCCGCCGTTCGTGTCGTAGAGGTAGACAAAGAATCGGCCCGCCCCACCGACGATGGTGTAGGTCTTGAGGCCGCACACACCCAGCCCGTAGGCGGCGGACTGCATCCATGCCTGGTAAGCCCCCGGGCCGGCGTAGTCGTGACCGCGGGGCCTGTTCGCCGCCTCCCCGTCCGCCTGCATCCGCAGCGCCTGTTCAACAACGGGGATGGCTTCTCTTACGCTGAGGAGCCCGTCGACATCCGCGTCGGTCAGAAACAGCGTCGTTATGTCACGGCTCCTCTTGTTGCCCCGTGCCGTTCGACTAGACTCGGACGGCCACTATGCCGAGCCAGTTTCGGGGCACGTACTCCAGCTGCATCTCTTCGAACGTCTGGTGTACCCCGCGCTTGAGCGCGGCGCTCGCCTTGTCCAGGGGCACTCCCGGCATGGTGCCGACGATGAAGTCCTCGAAGTCGCTGATGTCGAGCCACCCCTCGATGGGGACGTTAACCGTGTCGATCTCCTGCCTCACCACCATGAAGCCATGGCCTTCCACCAGCTCGCGGTACTGGTCCGCGGTAAGCTGCCTGCGCGACTCGACCTTCGCGGACTTGACCGGAGACAGACCGAAGTCGCGGCGGAGCACCCTGGCAGACTTGAACATCCACTTGCGATAGAAGCCGAGCGATTCGGGAAGCTGCCCGCCGTCGAAGAACGAGGTGTTGAATGCGAACTTACCGCCCGGCTTCAGCGACCTCGATATCTCCTGCACTATCATGTCCTTGTCGGGCATATAGTGAATGGCGTTGCAAAAGAACACCGTGTCCACGGAGTCCTTCACAGCCTCGGAAAACCGCTCCACGCCGCTGTGCACGAAATCGACGGCCGCGCCATAGGCGCCCACCAGGTCGTCCATGGCCTGCTTCAGCGCCGCCGCGGACTGGTCGATTCCAATCACCATCGAGTCCCGAGCGCAAATGAGCCTCTCCAGGATAAGCTGCGTCACGCCGCCCGTGCCGCAGGCCAGGTCGACGATACGCTGCTCGGAGCCGACTTCCGCCATATCTACCAGGCGCGCGTTCAGCGCCGAGTAAAATTCGTTGCTGGAAAACTTGGCAAAAGTGAAGTCTTGACTCGCCATGGGTCTCTCCTTGCGGGTCAACAGCAGGGGCATCTATCCGAGCAGAGTATAACCCAAACAAGAGCAAAAGGCCAACGCGTGTACTCGTTCAGCACATATGAGACAGACGAGCTGAGACCAAGCTTGGGTGGCACTGTTCAAGATACTCGGCCGGCGTGCGTCCGTCCCTAGCTCCGCTGTATTCCGCGCGGATTGCCTACCGAGCTTACCCGCCCCATCGCCGTGTAGATCCAGGAGTAGGGCAGCCGGATCCAGTGCTTCTTGCCAACCTCAGCCACGAGCCTCTCGTTGAAACCGAATACCGAAGTGAACAGGTAAACATCCACGCCGCGCTCTTTGAGGTCGCGGATAAGCTCGACGTAGTTGCCGTCGTTGGCGACCAGCGCGAGCGTGGTGAACGTCGGATTCTCCGCGCTGTCGCGGGTGGCCTGATCGATGATCTCCTCGTCCAGGTCGTAGTCCTCCGCGTAGACGACCCAGCCCAGGTCGAGGAGCCTGTCGGTCGCTTTGGAGTCGCTCGGGTTGGAGAACGCGCTGTACAGTTCGTGAGATGTGCCCTTGATCCGGCGATTCAGTTCCCACCGTATCGAATGGTCAATATGCGCAACCTGAATGGCCGATGCAGGGTAATTTTGAAAATCCCAAATTACTATGAGCCTGTCCCTGTTCTTGGTTGGCCTTGGGACCGGCTTTCTTCTATGGAAGAAGGTCGGCGTTACGTCCCTGTCCATGGCGACCGAGTAGACCGCGGCGAGCGAATCTGCATCGGGCGTGGTCGCTCCGGTCTCCCAGCGTGATAGCGTGTTCGCGGGCACGCCGAGAAACTCCGCCATCTTCGCCTGTGAAAGGCCAATTCTCTTGCGCAGCGCGACGATGCTCTCCGGCTTGAACTCGTACTTGCCTGGTCTGGTTGGGGCCATAATCTCTGCGGCGCCTCCGAATCTGAAGTGTTCCAACATTATACTGTGCAAGTCTGTGTATGTCAACAGTACTGTAGACATTCGCAGATGTGTACTCGTTCAGTCCGCGTCCGTACGCGGGCAGGCCACGTCGCACCGGCTCTTTGAGTGTGCCGCTGGCCTCAGCAGCCGCAGAACTGGTCACCCCCTGCTTTCTCACATCTATCTGAACGAGATCAACGCGCGCGGAACCGCGCCCGCGCCATCGTGATATACTGCCGGCGTCCGCGCGGGCGGGTTCCCGTCCGTGCCCCGTCTCCAGGCAAGACACGCAAGGAGTAGAACCATGAGGGCGCTCAGGAGCCTGCTATTCGTTCCCGGCAACCGTGAAAACATGCTGGAGAGGGCCTCAGGCCTCCGCCCCGACGCCTTCATTCCTGACATGGAGGACTCCGTGCCCGCGGACGAGAAGGAGAACGCCCGCGCCGTAACGGCGTCCTTTCTGCCCCGGCTGAGGGAGACGGGAGCGTTGGTCGTTCCCAGGGTGAACTCGCTGGACACCGGCCTGCTCGCCGACGACCTCGCGGCAGTCGTCGGCCCCGACATTGACGGCGTATCGGTGGGCAAGATCCAGTCGGCGGCGGACATAGCGACGGTATCAGGCATCATCGAGGGCCTTGAGCGGAGCGCGGGAGTGGAAGTGGGTTCAGTATCGCTCATCCCCTGGATCGAGTCCGCGTTGGCCATCGTGAACGCCTATGAGATATGCGCCGCCTCCCCTCGTGTGGTTGCCGTCGCATTCGGCGCGGAGGACTTCACCAACGACATGGCTATCGAGCGCACGCAGGACGGCGCCGAGGTCGACTACCCGCGCAAGGTGATCTGCATCGCCGCCAGGGCCGCGGGCGTGCTCGCGCTGGACACGCCCTTCTTCGGCTTCCGCGACCCGGACGGCCTGCGCGAAAACTCGCTGGAGGCCAGGAAGTACGGATTCAAGGGCAAATTCGCGATTCACCCCGCGCAGATTGACATCATCAACGAGGCCTTCTCGCCGTCGCCAGAAGAAGTCGAGCACGCCCGCCGCGTGGTCGCCGCATTCGAGGAGGCCGAGCGAAACGGCAGGGGTTCTACTTCGCTCGACGGCCAGGTCATCGACGTGCCGGTCGTCCGGCGCGCCCGACAGCTCCTCGAGTTGGCCCAGGACGGCCCCGCAGGAGACTAGAGCGGGAAGCCAACCGCGGCGATGTGCTAGAATACGGCCATGCTCACCGACAAATTCAGGCGCCCGTTCAGGGACCTGCGTATCTCCGTTACCGACAGGTGCAACTTCCGCTGCACGTACTGCATGCCGGCGGAGATCTACGGCGAACGCTACCAGTTCCTGCCAAAGGCCCAGTTGCTGACCTTCGAGGAGATCGAACGTCTCACGCGCGTGTTCGTTGGCATGGGCGCGCAAAAAGTGCGGCTGACCGGCGGCGAGCCGCTGGTCCGCAACGAGGTGGAGCACCTGGTCGAGCGGCTGGCGCGCGTGGACGGCGTGGACGATCTGACCATGACGACCAACGCCTACCTTCTGCCGCAGAAGGCCCAGACGTTGAGGGACGCCGGCCTCGGCAGGATCACCGTCAGCCTCGACACCCTCGACGACGAGGTGTTCCGCCACATGAACGGTCGCGGCTTCGGTGTCGACCGCGTCCTTGAGGGCATCGAGGCGGCGGAGCGCGCGGGCTTTCACCCCATCAAGGTGAACAGCGTCGTGCAGCGCGGCGTAAACGACCACACCATCGTCGATCTCGCGCGCTACTTCCGCGAGCGAGGCCACATCATGCGCTTCATCGAGTACATGGACGTCGGCACGCTCAACGGCTGGCGCATGGACGACGTCGTGCCCGCGGACGAGATGGTGGAGTTGATCGACGCGGAGATGCCTCTCGTTCCCGTAGAGAGCAACTACCCCGGTGAGGTGGCATCGCGCTACCGCTACGCCGACGGCGAAGGGGAAATCGGCGTGATCGCCTCCGTGACCAAGCCATTTTGCGGGGACTGCACTCGGCTCAGGCTCTCGCCGGAAGGTCAGATGTTCACCTGCCTGTTCGGAAGTGTGGGCACCGACCTTCGCGGCCCGCTTCGGGACGGCGCGACAGACGAGGAACTGGCGGCCCTCGCGGGCGGCGTCTGGCGCGTGCGGGAGGACCGGTACTCCGAGGAACGCTCCTCGCTCACGGAAGATCTGCGCAGCCGCGAAAAGGTTGAGATGTACAAGATAGGCGGCTAGACGAACTACACTGCCGCCGGCAACGCTCGCGGAATTGGAAACGTGATAGACATCTACACAGACGGCTCAGCGCTGGACAACCCCGGCCCCGGCGGCTGGGCCGCCATCGTCATGAATGGCTCCGACATCATCCACCTGACCGGCGGCGAGTCGCGCACGACGAACAACCGCATGGAGATAACCGCCGCAATCAAGGGCCTCGAAGCGACCCCGCAGGGCGAGTCCGTCAGGATTCACTCCGACAGCCAGTACGTGGTCAACACCATGACGCGCAACTGGAAGCGCAATGCCAACACGGACCTGTGGGCCATGCTGGACGCCGAGGTCGCCAGGCACGACGTCGAGTGGCGCTGGGTGCGCGGACATGCCGGCAACCCGTACAACGAGCAGGCCGACAGGCTGGCGGTGGAAGAGGCGAAGAAGCAGGCCGACGCCGGCGGCCGAGCGCGGTCAACGCAGGCCTCTGCGACCTCAACCGCGACGGCCACGGTCCGGCAAAGGCTTACACACCTGGACGACTCGGGCGCCGCGCGCATGGTGGACGTGGGTGCCAAGCCGGAGACGCAGCGTGTAGCCGTCGCCAGGGGCCGCGTGGAAATGGCCGACGACACCCTTCGACTCATCCGCTCCAGCGGATTCCAGAAGGGGGACGTTATCGGGATCGCCCGCGTGGCGGGCATAATGGCCGCAAAGCAGGTGCCGAACCTGATACCGCTCTGCCACGGCATACCGCTGGACGGTGTGGACGTCGACTTCACTTTCGACGCCGAGGCGGGCCGCGTGAACATCGAGGCGACTGCCCGCACGACGGCGAAGACCGGCGTCGAAATGGAGGCCCTGACCGCGGTTTCCGTCGCGGCGCTCACCATCTACGACATGTGCAAGTCCGCCGACCGCGGAATGCGAATCGAGGGGATCCGCCTCGTGAGCAAGAGCGGCGGCAGAAGCGGCGACTTCAGAGCGGAGTAGCCGGGCGTGTCGCGGAGTGGCAGCGCCGGGCGCGGGTTCTCCCGGACCGGCCCAGCGTATCGAGGCAGGGCCCGCACGTCGGTCGGCGGCTTCCTGGCCCGGCGATTCAGCCGGGGGCCGGTGCCCGCCGCGGTCGTCATGGGTCTCGGCAATCCCGGCAAGGAGTACGAGCAGACCCGGCACAACGCGGGCTTCTGGTACATGGACCGGCTGGCGTCCGAGTACTCTGTCAGGTTCCGGCGGCGCAACCCGCACGCCCTCACCGGCGAAGGACACGTCGAGGGCTATCGCGTGGCGTTCGCCAAGCCTCGCACCTACGTCAACCTGAGCGGGCAGGCCGCCTCGTACCTGCTCGCGCGCTACAGGATAACCCCCTCCTCGCTGCTGGTCGTGTACGACGACATAGCCCTGCCTCCCGGCAAGCTGAGGCTGCGCCCCGAGGGCAGCGCGGGCGGTCACAACGGCATGAGGTCCATCATCGCCGCGCTGGGCACGCAGGAGTTCGCCAGGCTTCGCATCGGCGTTGGCAACGCCGCGAGCGGCGCCGACCGCGTGAGCCACGTGCTCGGCCGGCTGCCCAGGAGCGAGCGCGCGGCAGTCGACGACGCGCTGGAGCGGGCCGTCGGTCTTCTGCCATGCCTGCTGACCGAGGGCATCGACGTGGCGATGAACCGCTTCAACTGAGATGGGCTTGCTGAACGCCTGCAACCGTCTTCTACCGAGCCGCGAGGCATTCGTCGTGGCCTGCGCCGCCGCACTGGCAATCCTTGCGTGCGCGGCGTGCTCGCTCGTAGACTCGGAGTCCGTGGACGCACCGGCGTCTCAGGCCAGCCCGGCGCCTGCCACTCCGACGCCCTCCGCCTCACCCACTGCCGACATACCATCGTCGACGCCCATGGCTACCGCCCTCTCCGTCCCTCCCGCGCCGGTGCAGACGATCACCGTACCACCGCACGTTCAGCCGCCGGACCGCGATCTGCACGAGTTGGCTCAGCGGCTGAGGCAGACCGGAAGCGGTCCACTGCTGCGCACCGCCACCACCGCGCCACCCACCCGCCGGGTTGGGCACATCGACACCTTCTCGATAGTCGATGAGGTGGACGACGAGCCGATCTCCTACACCATAGATGCCGCTATCGCAGTCGTGACCGAGCACGCCTACTGGTACGTGGACGTCGAGGCCAACTTGTCGACCGCGGCATTAGCCCTGGCGGCGGCGGAGTTCGAGGAGCGAGTCCATCCGCTGCTGACCGGCGCCACCGGCGACGTCTGGAACCCCGGCGTCGACAACGACCCGCGTTTCACGGTGCTGCACACGCCGCTGGTGGCGGCGGCGGGCTACTTCGGCTCGCGTGACGAGTACACGAAGGCCACGCACCCGGGGAGCAACGAGCGCGAGATGATATACATGAACTCCGCGATCGAACCGGGCAGCGAGTTCTACCTGGGTGTGCTGACGCACGAGTTCCAGCACGCGGTGAGCTGGAACCAGGACGGTGGCGACGACGCGTGGATCAACGAGGGGCTGGCGGAGTACGCCACTCACCAAGCGGGCTACTCGGAGTCGTTCGCCGACAGTTTTCTGATGGCGCCGGGCACACAGCTCAACTTCTGGCCGGACTCAGGCAGGGAGACCATTCCCCACTACGGCGCCGCCGAGCTGTTCGTCCACTACCTCGCCGACCACTACGGCGGCTACCCTGGTGTCGGCGAGATGTACATGCTCCCACAAGACGGCGAGGAGGGCGTGGACGCCTACATGTCGAGGTTCGGCATGGGCTTCGAGGACGTGTTCCGGGACTGGGTCGTGGCCAACTACCTCGACAGCGACGAGGGCATCTACGGCTACCCCTCCCGCGACGTCCGCGTGCTGAGCGTGGCCAGGATAGCTGAGCCCGCCGAGCGCGAAGGCACGCTCGCCCAGTTCGGGTCGCGCTACTTCGAGCTGCGCCTGGACGAGGGCGACGCGCGCATCCGATTCGAGGGCCAGCCGACCGTACAGCAGACGGCGGCGGACTGCCGCGGCGGAACCCGGTGCTGGTGGAGCAACCGCGGCGACTCGGTAGACACGATGCTGACACGGGAGATCGACCTGTCTGCGCTGGACGCCGCGACGCTGGAGTTCTGGGCCTGGTTCGACATAGAAGAGGGCTGGGACTACGCCTACGTCCAGGCATCAGGCGACGGGGGACGGACGTGGGACCTGCTGGAGGGCGACCACACCACGACCGACGATCCGGTGGGCAACAGCTACGGCCCCGGCTACACCGGGTCGAGCGCCGGATGGATTAGGGAGCGGGTGGACCTCAAGCCCTACGCCGGCGGCAAGGTGCTGGTGCGGTTCGAGTACGTGACGGACGACGCGGTCTACCTCGACGGCCTGCTCATCGACGACCTGGGCGTGCCGGAACTGAACTACAGCGACGACGCCGAGCGGGAGGGCGCGTGGGAGGCGCGTGGGTTCGCCATCATCGACAACACGCTGCCGCAGTGGTACCTGGTGCAGATCATCGAGATTCCGGTGGAAGGCCCGGCGATCGTGCGGCAGGTTCCGCTGGACGCGGAGCGCACCGGCGAAGCCGTGGTGAGCGGCTTCGGGTCGCGGATAGAGCGAGCCGTCGTGGTGGTGTCACCGGCCACGCGCCACACCCACCAGCGGGCGAGCTACCGGCTGAGCGTGGAGCGGGCGCGGTGAAAGCCGCTAGGAGCCGTTGGCCTCTTTGAGGGCCTCGAGCACGGCGGCGGGGTTCATCGGCAGGTTGCGCATCCTGACGCCGGTGGCGTGGTAGATTGCGTTGGCGATGGCGGCCATCGGCGGGACTATGCTCACCTCGCCGACCCCGCGCACGCCGAACGGGTGGAGCGGGTTGGCCACCTCCACGATGACGGTGTCGATCATGGGCAGGTCGAGCGACGTTGGCATGCGGTAGTCCAGGAAGGTCGCGTTCTGCATCTGGCCGTCGTCGCCCATGTAGTACTCCTCGTTGAGCGCCCAGCCGATTCCCTGCACGACGCCGCCCTGGATCTGGCCCTCCACGTAGCTGGGGTGGACCGCCTTGCCGGCGTCCTGTGATGCCGTGTAGCGCAGGATGGTCACCTTGCCGGTGTCCGGGTCGACCTCGACGTCTACGACGTGCGTCGCGAACGCGCTGCCCGCGCCCTTGGGGTCCAGATTCGCGCTGCCGACGACGGGCCCGCCGGTATCCGGCAGCATTCCGGCGAGCTCCCTGAACTCTACGCTCAACTCGGGGTCGGACTGGTGCCGGAACACACCGTCCTCCAGGTCCACCTGGTCCGCCGTGGTCTCCCATAGCAGCGCCGCGCGCTCGATCATCTGGCGCTTCACGTCCATCGCGGCCTCGTAGCACGCCCAGCCGGTCTTGAAGGCGACGCCGCTCCCGCCCGTCATGGAGGTGTAGCCGATGGAGTCGGTGTCTCCGACCTGCGGGTTCACGTCCTCGACCGGGATGCCGAGCACCTCGGCGAACTGCTGGGCGGAGGCGGGACGGCTGCCGCCGATGTCCACCGAGCCGATGGTCAGGTTGACGGTGCCGTTGTAGTTGACGTTGGCGGTGGCACAGGCAGCGCCGGCGCCGTTTACCCAGAATCCGGAGGCGACGCCGCGCCCGCGGTACGGTCCGGACAGCTCGGACTCGTAGTGGTCGTGGTCCTTGGCGGCCTGGGCGGTCTCCACGCAGCCGATGACCGGGTTGACCAGGCCGTTCGCCCGCCGGGTGCCCTCCTTCGCCCCGTTGACGACGCGGAACTCCAACGGGTCTATGGACAGCTTCTCGCACAGCTCGTCGACGACCGTCTCGGCGGCGAACGCCGCGCCGGGCGCGCCGGGCGCGCGGTAGGCGGTGGTCTTGGGCTTGTTGTTCACCACGTCGTAGCCGTCTATCAGGATGTTCTCCACGTCGTACGGGGAGAAGATGCACATGGAGGCCGCGCCCACGGGCGAGCCGGGGAACGCGCCGGCCTCGTACTTCAGGTCTGCCTGCACGGCGGTCAACTTGCCGTCGCTGGTGGCGCCCATCTTCACCTTCATGTACGAGCCGGAGGTCGGCCCCGAACCCTCGAGCACGTCGGCACGGCTCATGGTCACCTTCACCGGCTGGCCGGACTGCCTGGATAGCGCGGCGGCCACCGGCTCGAGGTAGATCGTGGTCTTGCCGCCGAATCCGCCGCCGATCTCCATCGGAACGACCTTGACGTCCGAGTAGGGTATGCCGAGCACACCGGCTGTGCGGTCCCTGATGCCGAAGTGGCCCTGCGAGCTGCACCAGATCGTGAGGCGGTTGTTGGACGCCGTCCACCAGGCGGTGGCCGTGTGCGGCTCGATGTAGCCCTGGTGAACCGTCTTGGTGCGGTACTCCCGCTCGACTACGACGTCGGCCTTGCGGAAGCCCTCTTCAATGTCACCCTGCTGGAGCTGGGCGTGGCTGGCCACGTTGCCCTCGTACTTCTCGTGGAGCTGGGGCGCGCCGGGGACCATGGCCGCCTCCACGTCGGTGACGGCGGGCAGCACCTCGTACTCGACGTCGATAAGTTCAAGCGCCTCCTCCGCAGCGTGGGCGCTGGTCGCGGCGAGCGCGGCGATGGCGTGGCCCTTGTACAGCGCCTTTTCGCCCGCCAGGACGTTATTGCTCAGCTCCCTGCCGTTGGGCTTGGGACCGGGTCCCATCGCCACGGGGCCGTTGGGCAGCGTGGGGAGATCGGCGCTGGTCACGACCGCCCTCACCTCGGGATGGGCGCGCGCGCGGCTGGTGTCGATCTTCAGTATCTTCGCGTGAGCGTGGGGGCTTCGCAGCACCTTGCCGTGCAGAAGTCCGGGCAGGTCCACGTCGGCGCCGTACAGCGCCCTGCCCGTGACCTTGTCGTAGCCGTCGTGGCGAATCGGGCGCTTGCCGACGACGTTGTATTCCTGGTTGGAGAGCACGATGTTGGACGTCATGGGGGCGTAACCTCCGAGCGAACGGGCTTGGGCGGCCTCATTGTAGCACAAAGCCTGGCGGGCCCAAACGACGCTTGGCAATTCGAGCCTTCGGGTGGTATACTTGCCGCCGCCTACCACCACGGGGCGGAAAGTGAGGAAGCTACGTTGGAACAAAACGGTTGGCCCGAATGCCAGGACTGCGGCCAGGGTAGCCTGCTGCCGCTGAGTGACTTTGGAAGCCAGGGAGCGCCCATCCACTACAAGGCGTGGGTGTGCAGCAACCCCACCTGCGGATTCAACATCAAGATCCGAAACGGCGACGTTTACCTCAACGAGCCTATTGCCAGCGGCGCGATGCACGCTCCCAGGATGCGATAGCCTCAACACACTTCACCCCCTCCGCGGACAATCCGGACCCACGTGACACAGACCTCCGGCGGCGTTCCGCCGGAGGCGCGAGCGGTTCTACCATGGAAGAACGCAACCCGGCCCGCGCGCGCCAACGGCGCCCGTCTACATTCGTTACCGCCCTCGGCGTTACGATGCTGGTCGTGGGCGCGATGTTTCTCGCCGCCGTCGGTGCCTACTACGCCCTGGGGTTCTACTCGTCGACCCAGCTCGACGAACTGAACGCCTCGCTGGACGGCGCTCCTTCCCTGCCGCGTATCGGCGCCAGCGTGGCGCGAGCGAGCGAATCCGCGCCTGCGCCTGCCGCCGCGCCCACCTCAGTCGTCTCCGACGACGCCGCGAGGCCGCCGGCCCCGCAGACCCAACTCCCGCTCCACTCGTACCTGGACACGACCTCCCCGGTAGGAAGCATGGTCGCGCTGTCGATGTCCAGCGCCCAGCCCGACGCGGCGCCGGGCGCTGAGCCTTCGCCCGTAAACTTCGAGAGCGTGAGCACCTACGCTTCGTTCCCGGCCACGCAGGTGCACCCCAAGTACTGGCATCAGCCTATGTGGGCCGGCACGGACGTCTACGCGGCGCTCGATACGAGCGCGACCGACGGCTTCATTCCGACGGCCCAACTGGAGAGTGTGCCGAAAGGCTCCAACGCCCCGGCGCTCAGAATGGCCATTCCGGCAATAGGAGTAGACTCCGACGTGAGCGAGCTCGCCATCCTGGACCTCGGAGACCGTCGCAGGTACGAGACGCCGAACCAGGTTGTGGGCCACATACCCGGCACCGCCAATCCGGGCGAACAGGGCAACGGCTGGTTCTTCGGCCACCTGGAGAGCCCGGTGGCGAACGAAGGAAACGTGTTCAATCGGTTGCCCGACATCGCCCGGATGCTCACCAACGGCGACAACGTGTACGTCAGCGTCACGAGCGAGGGCGGCGTGTACCTGTACCAGGTCGTGGAGTCGCGCGTCCTGCACCACTCCAACCTTCAGTTGCACGACTCCGCGGGGGCGACGATATCGCTGGTGACGTGCTCCAACCGCCCGCATTACGACTATCGCCAGGTTGTTACCGCCACGCTTGTGGGCTTCCGTCCCGGCGGGACGCTCAACTAACCCGGCTCACCAGCCCGCGGAACGCCGGCGGAGCTCGGCGCGCATCGTGGTGATGAACCTCCGCGCGGGCGTGGACAGCGTCTTGCCCTCCAGCGCGACGATGCCGCCCTGGTCCACGGGCAGCAGGTTCGCCAGGCTCACCACTCCCAGGTCTCGCTCGTCCTCCGGCTCTATCGCCAGCCGCGGGCCGACCGACACGCCCATGCCGAGCGCCACGTACTTCTTGATCATGTCCATGCTGTCCAGCTCCAGCAGCACCTCGTATTCGAGCGCGCGACGGGAAAGCTCCCTCTCCAGGAACTCCCGCGTCTGCGACTCTCCGCCCATAAGGATGAGCGGGTACGGGGCCAGCTGCTCCAGTGAGGTCAGCTCAACGGAGAGAAGCGCGTGGCCCTTCGGAGCGATAAGCACGTTCTCGTAAACGAACAACCCCTCGAACGCCAGGTCCTCGCTCCTCTCGGCGTGCTGCACGATGCCCATGTCCACCTCTCCGTCGCGCACCATCTGGAGAACGGCCTGACGGGTGCCGGAGCGGACGCGCAGGTGGGCGTGCGGGTTCAGGTCGAGATACGCCCTCACGACCCTGAGCAGCGTGTGGGGGATGATGTCGGGCGTGGAGGCTATGGATACCGGCCCGGCCGCCTCCGCCGTGGACGTGAGCGCGGCGAGCGAGTCCAGCCCTTCGATGAGGGGCATCGCCAGCTCGGCCAGCTTCTCGCCCGCGAGCGTCAGCATGATCGGGCGTCTCATGCGGTCGAACAGGGTCAGGCCCAGCTCCGCCTCCAGCTTGCGCACGTGGCCCGTCACCGTGGGCTGGCCCACGTCCAATCTCTCCGCGGCCTTGGACATGCTCCTTAGCTGGGCCGCCATGCAGAAACTTCTCAACTCGCGCAGTTCCATGGTTGGCTTCCTCGCTAACGCTAGTATCGCAATACCCGATTATCATTATTGTAGTACATACCTTCACAAGATACGGTGTTCGGCCATACAATTCAGGCAGTAGAACGTTCAAAGGCGAACTGGCGGCACGGGGAAGTTCCCCGAAGGAGGTTACAAATGCTGCTTAAGAGATTCGTGGATTTGGTTCGCCAGGTCACACAGCCGGCCGGATTCGATGGCTACCTGAACAGCGTGCACCAGCGCGGACTGGCGGGAGA
The DNA here is from genome assembly GCA_034421955.1 of Dehalococcoidia bacterium. Taxonomy (GTDB): domain Bacteria; phylum Chloroflexota; class Dehalococcoidia; order Lucifugimonadales; family CATOSD01; genus CATOSD01. The sequence continues at coordinate 18,632 of DAOUJZ010000070.1, forward strand.
GCCGACGTACGAAGAGGCCAGGAAGGACTTCCTGTACGCGACCAAGCAGGAGGCGGGCTACCCCCTCCGCTAGAGCCGGCCCCGGGTCCCCGTGACCCGGCGTGATCCAAAGCTAACCAAGACGAAAAGAGGGGCGCTACGCACCGTGCGTAGCGCCCCTTGTCATTTCGAGCGTAGCCGAGAAATCTAGATCGGGCACTCTATGACGGCCAAGGTGCCCTTCTCGCTTGTTGGGCCTCGTGGGTCGTGCTAACCTCTACCCACAAACGACACTAGCGAATTGGTGAAGCAATTGCTCAGAGGCATATTCGGCAGAGACAAAGAGAAGGACAGGCAAAGGACGGACGCCGCGCTCGAGAACACCCGCCGCTCGTGGTTCGGCCAAGTGGCGACGCTGTTCCGGCGCTCCGGCATCGACGACGAGCTATGGGACGAGCTGGAGGAAACGCTCATCCTCGGGGACGTGGGTGTCGCGACGACGCAGAAGATCCTGGACAGCCTGCGCGACAGGGTCAGGCGGGAGTCCGTCTCCGACCCCGCCGAAGCGCTGGAGTTGCTCAAGCAGGAGATATCGCTTCTGCTCCAGGCCGGCGGCGCTGCGCCGCAGATGGAGACCGTGAAGCCGCCGCTGGTGCTGCTGGTGGTGGGCGTGAACGGCGTGGGCAAGACCACCAGCATCGCGAAGCTGACGAACGCCTACCTGGAGGAGGGCCGCAGCGTGCTGCTGGGCGCAGCCGACACCTTCCGCGCGGCGGCCATAGACCAGCTTCAGGAGTGGGGCCGCCGGCTGGACGTGGACGTGGTGGCTCACCGGCCCGGCGCGGACCCGGCGTCCGTGGCGTTCGACGCGCTCAGCGCGGCGCGGGCGCGCGGCGTGGACGTGGTGATCATCGACACGGCGGGTCGTCTGCACACCAAGTCCAACCTCATGGAAGAGATGAAGAAGATCCGGCGGGCGCTGTCTCGCCAGGTGAACGAGGAGTCCCAGCGCGTGCTGCTGACGCTGGACGCCACCACTGGACAGAACGGGCTGTACCAGGCGCGGGCGTTCGTGGACGCGGTGAAGTGCGACGGCGTGTTCCTGGCGAAGCTGGACGGCACCGCCAAGGGCGGCATAGCCATCGCCGTGGCGGACGAGCTCGGTCTGCCGGTGCTGTACGTGGGCACGGGCGAGAGCCCCGGAGACGTCGCGGCCTTCGACCCCCACGCCTTCGCGGAGGCCCTGTTCGACGCGTGACGCCCCCGCGAGTCCCCTCCCCCTCCCAATTGTAGGGGCGGGTTTCAAACCCGCCCGCCCCCCACAAGTCCCCTCTCCCTTGACGGGGGGCCATGACGCCCCCGCAAGTCCCTTCCCCCTTGACGGGGGAAGGTTAGGATGGGGGTGACTGCTGTCGGGGACTCTCTTACGACCGGAAGGACCCGATCCGCCGCGGCGTCAGCGCGAACGCGACGATGCCGACCGGTGCGTCCCGGTACTCCTCGGCGAACTCCCTGCCCTGCTCCTCGCCGTAGTAGCGCAGCGCCATGCCCAGCACCAGCTCGTACAGGTCCACGTCGACCTCGCGCGCCGGGCCGTCCATGGTGACCGCCGCGTAGGGAGGCTCGCGCCAGTCCACGCACAGACTGGCATGGGGATTGCGTTCGATGTTTCGCCACTTGAGCGAGTCGCGGCCCGTGAACATGTAGGCCGCGCCGTCCCGCCACTCGTACCAGATGGGCGTCGCGCGGGGGTGGCCCTCGGCGTCCAGCGTGGTGATGACTCCCACCAGCGGCCGGCCCAGGAACTCGTCGATCTCGTCTCTCGTCATCGGAGTCTCCTTGTGTCGGATGTGGGCGTAGGTTACCACAGCAGATGGAGAGAGAGCCCGCAGACGAATGAGAGCGACCCTCCCCTCGCCCCACACCCGACCCGTTCGCCCCCCCCCGTTCCCCGAAAATTCCGTCACTTTCCTGCGCCACCCGTTCCCCAGCCCTGCCCCACCCAAACCCCACCAACGCCCCGCTCCGTCCCCATTCGTGCGCAGTTTCTTCCCACAAAATCGCCCTCATCCCGCAATTTCGCCACCCCCATTGCGTCGTGCGCACATACGTGCTATCATCTCATACGGTAGGGGCGGGTTTCAAACCCGCCCGCGGGACCGACCCGCCCCAGGCATCCGCAGTGGCGTCCCTTGTGGGCATACCTGCAATCGTCATTCCCGCGAAAGCGGGAATCCAGGGGGTGTCCTCTTCTGCCACGCGGCGCGACGCTTATGCCCTGAATTGCCCGCTCCGGCAGGACAGAATTGGGCAGCGCCGCCGGCGCCCCCAGCTACGGATCGTGCAGAATGAAGCAGAATTGAGCAGATTTTGCGTATATAATTGAATAATGGTTGACATCCTTTCGTGGCTGCTGGCGGTCCAGGTCATCGGCCTGGCCGCCTTTCCGCTCGCCTACTTCCTGTTTCCGAGGCTCGCCGACAGGGGCTACAGCCTCAGCAAGCCTCTCGGCATCGTTCTCGTCGCCTACCTGTCATGGGCGCTGGGCCAGGCGCACCTCCTGCCCAGCACCGGCGTCACCATCGCGGCAATCGTGCTCGTGCTGGCGGCGCTGTCGGGATGGTGGGCGTGGAGGAAGCGCGACGAGTTGATCGGCTTCGTGTCGCGTGAGCGCGTCCCGCTCGTCGCGGGGGAGGCGCTGTTTCTGGCGGTGTTCGCGGTCTGGGTGGTGTTCCGGTCGCTCGACCCGTCCATAAACCACACCGAGCAGCCGATGGACCTGATGTTCCTGAACGCCTCGATGCGCACCGGGACGGGGCCGCCGGAGGACCTCTGGCTGAGCGGGCAGCCGGTGAGCTACTACTACTTCGGCTACTGGACGATGGGCACGCTCGCCCAGCTAGCGGCTGTCCCGTCCGCCGTGGCGTACAACCTGGCGATGGCGCTCGTCCCCGCGCTCGCCGCGCTGGGCGTTGCGGGCGTGGCGTACAACCTGGTGCGGTCGGACTCCGGTCGGCTAAACGTCGCGCTGGTCGGCGGGGGCGTCGCCGCGCTGCTTGCGGTTGTGGCGGGCAATCTGGCGGGCGTGTTCGAGTTCATGCACGCCAACGCGGTTGGCTCCGAGCGCTTCTGGAACTGGCTCGCGATCGACGGCCTGGGATGGCCTATCGAGAGCACCACGGGGACCTGGAGGCCGGATGAGAACTGGTGGTGGTTCGGCGCGACGCGCGTGATAAACACATTCAGCGAGACCGGCGCCGGAATCGACTACACGATCCAGGAGTTCCCTTTCTTCAGCTTCATGCTGGGAGACCTGCACCCGCACGTCATGTCGATCCCGCTGGTGGCGATGTTCCTGGGCGCGGCGCTGAACTTCTACCGGACGCCCTACCCGGGGATGTTCTGGAGCCACTGGCGGAGCGCGCTGGACGTGGTGGTGCTGGGCGTGCTGCTGGGTGCGCTGGCGTTCACGAACATGTGGGACCTGCCGGTGTTCTGGGCGCTGATTGCGTGCGTCGCGCTACTGCGGGCCTGCTCGTCCGGGCTGGGACTGTCGCGGCGCGCGGCGCTGAGCGCGGGATCTTCGGCGCTGACGGTGCTGGCGCTGGCGCTGGTGCTCTTCCTGCCATACTACCTCACGTTCCGGGCCGGAGTTGGCGGGATAGGCGCGGTGTCGTGGGCCTCTTCGCGGCCGGTGCACCTGTTTGCGATCTGGGGACTGCTGCTCGTCGCGGCGGCGCCGATGGTGGTGGTGGTGTTCTGGCGAACGACTCTGACGACGGACTGGCTCCGCATGACCGCGGCGGCGCTGTTCGCGGCGCTCGCTCCGTTCGTCGTGTGGGCGGCGCTCTATTCGGCGGGCAACGACAGCCTTGGCGTCGTCGTGGGGCGGTTCTTCCACGTCCTGCCGTTCGCGGCGCTTATCGGCATGGCCGTCTACGCGGCGCTCTGGCTCGCGAGAGAGGAGTCGAACAGCGTCGTGACGTTCGTTATGCTGGCCGCGGCGTTCGGGCTGCTGCTCATAATGGGGCCGGAGCTGCTGTACGTGGACGACTCGTTCGGTCCGCCCAGCGAGCGCATGAACACGGTGTTCAAGCTGTACTACCAGGCGTGGGTGATTCTTGCCACAGTTTCGGGCTTCGCAATATACTTCTGGGCGTCGCTGAGAGCCAGTCAGCGTCCCGGTCGGCGGGCGCTCACCACGCTGTGGGCGGCGGCGTTCGCGGCGCTCCTGCTGGGCGCGCTGTACTACGCGCCCGCCGCCGCCGCGAGCAAGGCGGGACCGCCGGGAGGACAGCAGACGCTGGACGGGCTGGCCTACCTGCGATACGGCAGCGAGGCGGAGCTGGAGGCCATAGAGTACCTTCGGAAGCACGCCGGAGACGCGATGATACTGGAGGCGGTGGGCGAATGGCACGACGCCGGGCTTATCTCGCGCGGCGCGGGAGTGCCGACGCCGCTGAACTGGCCGGGACACCAGGCGCAGTGGCGGGGCGAGACCGCGCTCATCACGGAGAGGCAGGCCGACGTGGAGTTGGCCTACGTGACGCAGGACGCCTCGGAGGCGCGACGAATCCTCGACAAGTACGACGTGGAGTTGGTCTACGTGGGGCCGAGGGAGCGCGACAAGTACGGCGAGGAGGGCGCCGCGAAGTTCGCGGAGTTCATGGACGTCGCCTTCAGCCAGGGTGGGGTCGTCATCTACAGGCTTCCGCGGTGAGAACGCTAACGGCGCATCCGTAAAGGCGTTCAGGTTATAGGGATTAGCTTGGAACAGATCAGTGGCATACTAGGTAAAGCGACCGCCCGCCTCCGGCGTCCCGACGCGGAGGACGGACTGCCGGTGCGGTGGTGGGAGCTGGCGGCGTATGCCGCGCTGCTGCTGGTCGCGGCGGCGAGCCGGCTGTGGGACTTGGGGTCGCGGGCTATCCACCACGATGAGAGCCTGCACGCCTACTACTCGTGGATTCTCTCCAACGGGTCCGGCTACAGGCACGACCCGATGATGCACGGGCCGTTCCAGTTCGAGGCGACCGCCGCGGTGTTCCTGGTGCTCGGCGATAGCGACTACACGTCGCGGCTGCTGTACGCCGTGGCCGGAATCGCGCTGGTGGCGATGCCCTTCCTGCTGCGCGGACGCATGGGCAGGCTGGGCGCGCTGTTCGCCTCCGCGATGCTGGTGGCGTCGCCGGCGATGCTGTACTTCAGCCGCTTCTCGCGCAACGACATCCTGATGGCCGTGTGGACGCTGGGACTGGTGGCGTGCGCCTGGCGGTACGTGGACGAGGGGAAGAACCGTTACCTGTACGCCGCGGCGGCGCTGCTGGCGCTGGCGTTCGCCACCAAGGAGACGGCGTTCATCATCACGGGCATATTCGGCGCGTTCCTGGTCGCCCGGTTGGTGCTGCCGCCGCTGGCGCTCGCGGAGATGCCGACGGCGGACGGCCGCACCACTACGCCCGCCGCACTGTGGGCATCCGCTCGCGGGATGTGGCGCGCCGCGTGGCGGTCTCGCCACGAACTGGGAAGGCGCGAGGGCACGCTGCTGATACTGCTGGCTACGCTGACGCTGCCGCAGTGGGCGGCGATGATCGGGCTGCTCCAGGACACGCAGCTTCTGCGGGATACGGGACTCGTGCTGGCCAGCCCTGTGGGATCGCCCGCCATCGGTGCGCCGAGCGGCGGCGGGTTGACTATCGCGGCGCTGGTAGTCGTCGCGCTGCTTGGGGCGTCGGTGTACGCGGGCGCGCGCTGGGCGTGGCCGGTGTGGTGGCGCTGTGCGGCCATCTTCTACGCGATATGGGTGCTGCTGTACTCCACGTTCTTCACGAATCCGGTCGGCCTGCTCACGGGGATCTGGCGTTCGCTGGGGTACTGGATCGTCCAGCAGGACGTGGCGCGCGGCAATCAGCCCTGGCACTACTACTTCGTGATAACGTCGCTGTACGAGTTTCTGCCGCTGCTGCTGGCGCTGGTGGCGGGCGGATACTGGCTCTTCCGGCTGCTCAGGGGCCTGTACAGCGATGAAGGATACGACCTTCGCGGAGAGGCGTTCACCTGGTTCCTGCTCTTCTGGTCGGTCGCCACCTTCGGCGCATACACCGTCGCCAGCGAGAAGATGCCGTGGCTGCTGGTGAACGTGACCCTGCCGCTGATCATCGTGTCAGGAAAGTTCCTGGGTGAGGTGGTGGAGTCGATCAATTGGCGATGGTTGGCCCGCAGCGGCGCGCTGTCGCTGGCCGCCATCGTGCCGGCTGCGTTATGGCTGCTGTGGCTGCTGGCGTTCTTCGGCGTCGGGGAAGGCTCGGCGTCAGGGCCGGTCGCACTCGCGATGATCGTGGCGGGGCTTGTCGCGCTGACCGCCGCGGGGGCGTTCCTGGCAAGGCGATACGGTTGGCGGGCGTCGGCGGCGTTCGCGCTGCTGCCGGTGGTCGCCGTGCTGCTGGTGCTCACGCTGCGCACCGGAGTCCGCGCGAGCTACGACAACGGCGACGTGCCGGTGGAGATGCTGGTGTACACGCAGACGTCGCCCGACGTGACGCGGCTGCTTGGAGAGATAGAACGCGCTGGCACCGGCCAGACCATCGCGATCGACACCACCAGCGGGTTCAGCTGGCCGTGGGTGTGGTACCTGCGAGGCCGGGATAGCGTGAGGTTCGTGCAGTTCAGCCCAGACCAGATGGAAGGCCCGGACAAACCGCCCCTTGTGGTGGTGCACCGCAACAATCGCGGCCACATAAACGACACGCTGGCGTCCGCAGACTACGGCGAGGCGCAGCGCGTGCGCCATCGCTGGTGGTTCCCGGAGACGACCTACCGCGGGCTGACACCCGCCAAGATACTCGGATCGCTCACGGACCGGGAGGCGTGGCGCAGAGCGATGGACTACTTCATGCACAGGGAGGGCGTGCGCGACCAGTTGGGGAGCGAGGACTCCTACCTGTACGTGGCGCGCGACCTGCCCATCGAGTACCGTGCGGAGCAGTAGTCGCCCCATGCTGAGCAACGGCAAACTGTGGATAGGTCTGGCACTTAGCGTCGTGCTGCTCGGGGTCTTCCTGTTCACGGTGGACCTGAGCCGGCTGTGGAGCGAGTTGGCGCACGCCAACTACTGGTTCCTCGGCCCGGCGGTCGCGATGTACTTCGTCTCGCTGCTCTTCCGCACGCTGCGCTGGAAGCTGATGCTCGGCCACATTCGCCGGATATCGGTGGGCAGGCTGTTTCCGGTCGTGGTGGTGGGATACATGGCCAACAACCTGCTGCCCATGCGGCTGGGCGAGTTGGTGCGCAGCTACTACGTCGGCGAGCGGGAGCACATCAGCAAGACGTCGGCGCTGGTGACGGTGCTGATCGAGCGGGTGATGGACGCGCTGACGCTGCTGTTATTCATCGCGGCCATCGCCGCGTTCGTGCCCCTGTCGGGCGTGGTCGAGGCGCTCGGCGACAGCGCGCGGATCGCGTGGCCGCTGTTCGTGGCCGGACTGGGCGCGCTGTTCGTCACGGCGTTCGGTACGCTGTTGCTGTTCGCGTACCAGCCGACGCGGACGCGGGCACTGGGCCTGGCAATCATCCGGCCGCTTCCGGCGCGATTCTCGGCCAGGCTGGAGATTCTGCTGGACATGTTCATGGTGGGTCTGCTGCCCCTGCGCAGCCCGCAAAAGCTGGCGGGCCTCTTCGCGCTCTCGGCGCCGATATGGCTGTTCGAGGCGGGGCTATTCTTCTTCGTGGGGTTCGCGTTCGGCCTGGACGCACTGTACGCGAACCTCGCCGACCTAGCGGTGGCAGTTGTGCTGGTCACCGCCGTTGCCAACATCGGCAGTTCCATTCCGTCCGCACCGGGCGGCATCGGGCTGTTCGAGATACTGGCGAGGGAGACGCTCGTGCTGCTTCCGCTGGCGGTGGTGGACAAGTCGACGGCTGCTGGCTTCGCGGCGGTTTCGCACTTCGCGCTGCTCATGCCCACCATCCTGCTCGGGCAGGTGTACCTGTGGGCGAACAACGTCTCGCTGCACAGGCTGTCGCGCGGCGGAGCGGACACGGCGCGCGACGCGGCGGGCGCGCGCGTCTCCGGCGGCGGTGACGAGGGCGGCGCGCGGTGAGGGTCGGGATCATCGGCGCGGGAGCGGCGGGACTCGCCGCGGCCTACCGGCTGGGCAAGAGCGGCCACGTCGCGGAGGTGTTCGAGCGCGCCCCGTTCCTGGGGGGCCAGGCCTCCACGTTCGACGTGGGCGGCGCGCGGCTGGAGCGCGGCTACCATCACTGGTTCACCAACGACACTGACATCGTAGAACTTGTGCACGAGATTGGCCTGGGCGACCGGATACGGTGGATCGACTCCACCGTGGGCACCCTGTACGATGGCAGGATCTACGACTTCGTGACGCCCATGGACCTGCTCAGGTTCACGCCGCTGAGCCTGTTCGACCGCTTCCGGCTGGGCCTGGTGACGCTGTACCTGCAACGCAAGCGGGACTGGCGGGCGTACGAGAGCGTCACCGCGGACGCCTGGCTGCGCAAGCACGCGGGGCGGCGGCCCTATGAGGTGTTCTGGGGCCCGATGCTGCGCGGCAAGTTCGGCGAGGCCCACTACGCGGAAGTAGGCATGCCCTGGGTGTGGGGCAAGGTGCAGACGCGGGTCGCATCGCGGGGCAAGGGCATGGTCAAGGAGAAACTGGGATATCCCATCGGCAGCTTCGCCGAGATATTCGAGGTGCTCGCCCAACGCGTCGAGGAGCAGGGAGGCGAAGTGACGCTATCCGCCTCGGTGGACCGCGTGGTGGTTGAGGACGGCGTGGCCCGCGGCCTGGACGTGACGGTCGGGGGAGCGCCCGCCCAGCGGAGGGAGTACGACGCCGTTATCGCCACCACGCCGTCGTACGTACTCCCGCGCATCGCCCCCGGGCTGCCGCAGGAATACCTGGACCGGCTGGCGGGTGTGGACTACATGGCCGCCGTGCTCATCGTGCTCGTGCTGCGCAGGCCGCTGTCCCGGGTGTACTGGCTGAACGTGGCGGACCGGTCGATTCCGTTCGTCGGAGTGATCGAGCACACCAACCTGATTGGGCCGGAGCACTACGGCGGCAACCACGTGGTCTACCTGTCCAACTACCTGACCACGGACGACCCCATGTACGGGATGAGCCACGACGAGCTCCTGGAGGCCTACCTGCCCCACCTTCGCGAGATAAACCCGGAGTTCGACCGCTCGTGGGTAGTCGAGAGCTACCACCACCGCGTCGATGCCGCGCAGCCCATCATCGGCGTCGAGTACTCGTCGCGCATCCCCTCGCACCGCACCCCGATAGGCAGGCTCTACCTGGCGAACACCACGCAGATATACCCGGAGGACCGCGGCACCAACTACAGCGTGCGCATGGGCAACGACGTCGCCGACATGGTGATGGAAGATCTCGGGTAGCCGCTACCAGCCGATGGCGAAACCGTCGGCGCGCGGCTCGCTGCCGCCGCGCAGCACGCCGGTGTCGGGGTCGCGCTCGATCACCTGGCCGCTGCCGAACAGCAGGCCGTGGGGCCGCTCCACCATTAGCCGGTGGCCCCGCGCGGCCAGCCCGCGCATGGCGTCCACGGGCGCGGTGCTCTCGACGGCCACGCCCTGCCCCAGTTGCACGCTGAATCGCGGCGCGTCCAGCGCGGACTGCGGGTCCAGGCCGAAGTCCACCATGTTCACCAGCGTCTGCAGGTGGCCCTGCGCCTGCTGCATCGCGCCCATCACGCCGTAGGTCAGCCACAGCTCGCCGTCTCTTGTCGCCATGCCGGGGATGAGCGTGTGGAACGGCCGCTTGCCCGGCTCGAGCGAGTTGGCGTGGGCCCGGTCCAGCGAGAACGACGCGCCGCGGTTGTGCAGGGCGATGCCGGTGCCCGGGACCACGATGCCAGAACCGAAGCCTTGGAACACGCTGTTGATGAAGGAGCAGGCGTTGCCCTGCCCATCCGCGGCCGCTAGGTACACCGTGTCCGAGTGAACGGCGACCGCCCCGGCGGGCGCGAGCGCCATCGCGCGCTCGTCCGAGATGAGCCGGCGGCGCTCATCCGCATATTCTTTGGACAGCAGCCGGTCCACGGGCACGTCGACGACCGACGGGTCGCTAACGTAGTGCAGACCGTCCGCGAACGCCAGCCGCATCGACTCGATCATGTGGTGGTAGGCATCGGCGGACCGGAAGCCCATGCCCGTCAGGTCGAAACCCTCCGCCAGGTTGAGCGCCATCAGCGCGTTGACGCCCTGGCTGTTGGGCGGACACTCCCAGCAGGTCACGCCGCGGTAGTCCACGCTGACCGGCTCCACCCACTCGGGCTCGTTGGCGGCCATGTCGTCCGCGGTGAGCCAACCGCCCATCTTCTGGACGTGACCGGCGATGCGGTCGGCGAGCGGTCCCCTGTAGAAGGCGTCCGCGCCGCCCTCCGCGATGGCGCGCAGCGTGCCAGCGAGCTCCGGCAGGCGCACCACCTCGCCCGGCGCGGGCGCGCGTCCATTCGTCAGCAACTCGGTCCCGGACGGGTGCTGGAGCAGCTTGGGCTCGTTGGCGGCCCAGTGGCCGCTGATGACCTCGGACACGGGATATCCGTGCTCGGCGTACTCGATGGCCGGCTCCAGCACATCGGCCAGAGTCATCGTGCCGCAGCGCTCCAGCGCGGCCTCCCATCCAGCCACGCCACCAGGAGTGGTGACGGAGTAGGCGCTGGTCGGCGGGATCGCCGACATGCCCTTCGCCAGCAGTTCGTCACGGGAGGCCGCTTTCGGTGCGCGCCCGCTGGCGTTGAGCGCGAGTACGCGCTTTTCGTCGGCCAGCCAGACCAGCGCGAAAGCGTCGCCTCCCACGCCGGTGGAGTGCGGCTCGACCACGTTGAGGGCCGCAGCCGTGGCGACCGCGGCGTCCACCGCGTTGCCGCCCCGCATCATCATCCGCACACCCGCCATTGCTGCCAGAGGCTGCGTGGTCGCCACCATGCCGTTTCGGGCCACGACGTTGGACCGCCGCGAACTGAAGTTCATCTACATCGCTCCTTATCCTCGCTGAAGGAGGTTCCACTTACATGCCCTGCGCGCGTATCAACAATTCGCCCACACCACTATAATATGTACCGATTACTAACTGCGTGTCCACAATTCGGGAAATCAGGGGCAACCCATGACTCAATATGCCCTGGCTTCTGACCTGGGAGGAACCCATCTCCGGGTGGGGCTCGTAGACCGGGACGGCAATATCGTACACCGAAACTCGGTGCTCGCCGAGGCCTGGCGCGGGCGGGACCACGTGCTGGAACTGTTCGTGCGGGAGTTGGAGCGCGCCGCCGCGCCCGTAGACCGTCGGTCGATAGCCGGCATCGGCGTGGCGCAGGCCGGCCCGACGAATTCGGAAGACGGCACCATATACAACCCCCCGCACCTGCCGGGGTGGGACGGATTTTCGGCAAAGCCGACCTTCGAGCGGCGTCTGGGCCTGGTGTCGTCGCACGCCAACGACGCCACCGCGGCGGCGCTGGCCGAGTACGCCTACGGCGCCGGCCGGGGAGCGCGCTTCCTGCTGTACATGGCTGTGGGCACCGGAATTGGGGGCGGTATAGTGATCGACGGGCGGATTTACACCGGTGCTCGCGGGTTCGCCGGGGAGGTGGGCCACATATCCATCGACCACAGCGGCCCACCGTGTCTCTGCGGCAACAGGGGCTGCCTGGAGATGCTGTCGTCCGGCGACGCGCTCGGGCGCATCGCCAGGGAGCGTCTGGCCTCCGGCGAGCGCAGCTCGATCGCGTCCTACGCGGGCGGCGAACCGGCGCGTGTGGCCGGCCCGGCGGTCGCCGACGCCGCCAGGGACGGCGACCCCCTGGCGCTTTCGGTCATGCGCGACGCGGGTACCCACCTGGGAATCGGGATCCTGAGTCTGCTGAACGCGCTCGACGTTGAGCGCGTGGTGCTGGGAGGCGGCGTGCTGGGGAGCATGGACCTAATGCTGCCCTGGGCGATACGAGCCATCGAAGAGCGCGCCATCGTCCCATACGAAGGGGGAGTGCCGGTCGTGGTGTCGGATCTGGGCGATGACGCCGGCCTGCTGGGAGCCGCGGCGCTGGCGTTCGATGCGTACGACAGGGGCATCCGCGCTCCGGGACAGTGAGCCAACTTCTCGTGCCGGAGCAAGCTAACAGTTTCGTGGCGGGGGCAAGGACTACTGGAAGCGGAAGCCCAGCGGATCCTCGTCGAACTCGATGCTGCGCAGGGCGTTTCTGGCCGTCTCCTCCATCGCCTCGTCGCCGAGTTTCATGCACTGGAGCAGCGCCTGCTTGGCCAGAATACCGCCGATGGCCCCGAGCGCCTGCACCGCCGATAGCTGCACCTGGTCGTCGTCGTCCTTCACAAGCATGATCAGGTGGGGCACGGTCGTCTCGTCTCCGAGTTGGCCTATGGCGTTGGCAGCCTCGTATCGAATCGCCGGATCGTCGTCCTGTGCGTCGCGGAGCACGTAGGGTAGCCAGCGGCTATCGGAGCTGCGTCCCATCGCGTAGACGGCGCTCTGCTTCAGCTTCGGGTCGCCGTCGAAATACGCGGACAGGATGATCCCGCTGACCTCGGCGGTGTCGAAGTGCGACACCGCCTCGATGGCGCGCCTTCTCACCTCGGGGTGTTCGTCGTCCCTCTCGATCACTGCGAGCAATGCCGAGCGTATGCGGTCGCCGTCACGCGCTATCAGCTTGCTGTCCTGGGCCATCGAGGCGAATTTGCTCAGCGCCGCCGCGGCCGCGGCCTTCACCCTCGGCGATGGGTCCTTTTGAAGGAGGGCGATGAGTGGGCGGATGCAAACGCGGTCGTCAGAGTCCCACAGGCCGCGCGTCGCCTGCTCCCTGATGTGGGCATCGGCGTCGGTCAGGCACGCGCGAAAAACGTGGACGAAATCGAACTCGAGGTTGTCCTCGCTCAGTTCGATCATGCGGGCCAGAATCTCGCGCCTGCGGTCCACACAGACTCCACCCCACTCCGTCTTGAACTCGGCGATATCTTCCGACGTGAGGCCTGAAAGCTGAAGCAGCCCTGAGTGGCGCAACGGCTTAGACTGGTCTGACAGCTCCGTGAAACAACTCTGAATGGTCATATTTAGACACTCCGCGAGGCATTCGCCCGTCAATTTTTGAAGTTAAGCCCGCGGAAGAATGTTGTCAAGCGGAATCCCTGCCTCGAAATAGGCAAAGAACCCGACGTCGCACCCGGGTCACTGTGACGATTCCACCGGAAACCCTGCCTGCTATGCCGACGCTTGGAGCAGCCGCCGGGAAATGTCCCTGGCGTCGTCCAGGGTCTCGGCGAACTGGTCCGCCGGTATGTTGTGCAAAACGTTCAGCGCGTGGAGGTTCTGGGCGGGCTGGCCCGAGAGTCCTACGACTATGCAGTCGGTATCTTCGGCAACGGCGGTGTCGATCATCTGCTCGACCACCAGAGCGGCGCTGTCGTCCACATAAGCGGTGTCGGAAAAGTCGAGAATGACGACCTCGTGATCCCTAATGTCGATGCTGAGGGTGTTGATCAGGCGTATAGATGACGCGACTGTGAAACTGCCCCGCAGCGCCACGAGACCAACACGGGCGGCAAAGTCGTCCGCATCCGGATCGCCGTCCTGCAGGAAGGTCTGGTCCAGCAGCGGCACCGAAATCACGCTGTCCAGCTCCAGGCGCTCGAACTGGCGCGCGCTCGCCATACCCGCGGTTATCAGGCCGATGGCCACGGCAGTCACAAGGTCCACGAAAACCGTGAGGCCCATGGTGGTCACCATCACAATCAGGTGCTCTCTCTGGACGTGGAGGAGTCGCTTGATGAAGCGCCAGTCGACAATATCCCAACCGACCTTCATCAGGATGCCCGCGAGCGCCGCGAGCGGAATCGTCTCGACGTATCGGCCGAGCCCGAGCACGAGGGCCAGCAGTATCCCGGCCCGCACCACTCCCGAGACCTGGGTGCGTCCGCCGGCCCTCAGGTTGACCACGGTGCCCAGCGTGGCGCCCGCGCCCGGCAGCGCCCGGAAGAGGCCGGCGACCATATTGGCGATGCCCTGCCCGATAAGCTCCCTGTTGGCGTTGTGGCGCGTTCGAGTCATCGCGTCGGCCACCAGGGACGTCAGGAGGCTGTCTATGGAACCGAGCAGCGCGATGGCAAGTGCGGGTTGCACCGCGCTCACTATGGCGTCCGCGGTAAAGACTGGAAGCACAAGGTCGGGCAGACCGGTCGGCACTTCGCCGATGACGGGAGCATCGATTAGCCAGAACAGACCCAGCATCGTACCCACGACGAGCGCCACCAGCGTGGCGGGCACGTACCTGCCCAGCCTGGCGGGCCAGCCTACGCACACGCCGAGGGTGACCAGGGCGATGGCCAGGGCGTGCAAGTTGACGTTGGTTATGGCGTCCGGCCAGCGTCCAATGACCACCGCAGGACCGGCGGCGGCAACCGCTGTACCAAGGAATGGCAGCGTCTGCATAACCATGATGATCACGCCGATTCCCGACATAAACCCCGATATGACTGAGTACGGCGTGAAGGACACGAATCGCCCGACACCGAGGACGCCCAGCAGTATCTGTATCGCGCCGGCCATGATGACAATCGTGAACGCCTTGGACAGCTCGTCGGCGTTGGCCGTGACGATTACGGCCATGGCGACTGACATGGGTCCGGTGGGACCGGATATCTGCGAGCGCGTCCCGCCGAACACAGCGGCGAAGAAGCCGACGGCGATGGCGCCGTACAGCCCGGCGAGGGCGCCGAGACCGGAAGCGATGCCGAACGCTATCGCGACGGGAAGTCCCACCACAGCGGCAGTGACGCCGCCGAAGACGTCACCGCGGAAGGTGTTGAAGTCATAGTCGAAGCCCTGGACAGTGGAACGGAGCTTATTCAATCCTGTCAACTCACCTCAATCTGGTCCGGCCTTCTCGACCGCCGGGACAACAGGCCCGGAATTGTGTCGTTGACCAGCATATACACAACAGGCACCACAAGCAACGTGAGCGCCGTGGAGGTGGTGAGTCCGCCGATCACCACGGTCGCCAGCTCGGCGCTGATGATGCCGCCTGCGTCCGATACGAAGGCCGCGAGGGGAAGAAGCGCGAAGCTGGTGGTTATCGCGGTCATCAATATCGGCCGGAGCCGCGTCCGGCCGCCGGCAATCAGCGCGTCGCGGACGCTCATCCCCCTGCCCCTCAGCCGCTCCACGAAGTCTACCAGCACTATGGCATTCGTCACCACCACACCGATCAGCATCAGTATGCCCATCAGCGCGGGCAGGCCCAGCGTGCGCCCCGTAATCACCAGCGCGAGCAGCGCGCCGATGAGCGCGAGCGGCAGGCTGGTAATTATCACGAACGGGTTTCTAAGCGAGCCGAGGCTGGCCACCATGATGAGATAGACCAGCGTCACGCCGGCTATCATCGCGATGAAGATGCTCTGGAACCCCTCGGCAATCTCCGCGAACACACCGCCGCTCGCGACTTCCACGCCGGGCGGCAGGTCCAGCGCATCGATCTCCTGCTGCACCATCCTCCCCACGGCCTGCGTGTTCTCGGCGACGATGGCGCCGTCGATGCTGGCCGACCGCAGCCCGTCCGTCCGGGTCACGCTGACGGGGGCCCTTACCACCGCCACGTCGGCGATCTGTCCCAGGGGCGCCGTTCCGGCCGGTCCGTCGATGGTGAGCTTCCTCAGCCCGTCCAGGTCCGCAACGCCTCCCGGACGGCCGATCAGGACCACGTCCACGTCTTCACCGTCCAGCTTCAGCGTGGCTACGGACTGGCCGGCGAGGTACTGCCGCACCTGGAGCGCGACGGTCTGGGCAGTGAGTCCAAGTCTCGCAGCGCCAGCAGGGTCGACCTCGAATACGACCTCCTCCCCCTCCTTGGCGGTGTCGTCTGAGACGTTCACCAAGCCATCGACGGCCCTCAGCCTGTCCGCCAGGTCGCGGGCGACCGACGATATGTTGCCGTAGTCGGCGCCGGTTATGGTGACGTCCAGTCCCGACTGCGGGGGCCCGGCGCTCAGCTCGGTCACGGATATGGTCCTGCCGGGCTGACCCTCGAGCTGCTCACGCACGCGGGCGGCCGCGTCTTCAGGGGCGTCTTCCCTCAAGTTCATCAGAATGATCGCCCTGTCGAACCCGCCAGCCGTACCGCCAACCCTGCCGGCGGCGCTGCCCACCTGGGTGGCGTAGATTCTCGCCATGTCGCCCACCTCGCCCTCGACCCTGGCGGCCTCCTCCACCGTACGGTCTATGGAGGTGCCCGGCGGCATCACCACCTCGACCCGTAGGATGCGGTCGCCGCCGGACGGGAACAGCGTCACCGGGATCAGAGGGAGCAGCGCGAGGCTGGCCGCGACGAGCGCGATGGCGACGCCTATGGTAACGGCCTTGTGCGAGAGGGCCCAGCGAAGCACGGGGGCGTAGACGCGCTGCATCCAGCTCTCGGACTCGACGAGCTCATCGTCGTCGCCCACCCTCAACCGCACGTCGGTTGGTCGCAGCCAGTACGCGCCGAGCACGGGTATGGCGGTGAGCGCCACAACGAGCGAGGCTATGAGGGCGAAGCTGACCGCGACCGCGAACGGAAAGAAGAAGGCCCCCACCAGCCCTTCCAGGAAGATGAGGGGAACGAAGACGGCTATGGTGGTGAGCGTTGACGCGGTGATGGCCGGGCCGACCTCAACCGTGGCCTGCAGCGCGGCGCGCCAGCGTTCGCGTCCGCCTTGGACGTGCCGGTAGAGGTTCTCGAGCACCACTATGCTGTCGTCTACCACGCGGCCCACGGAGATGGCGAGGCCGCCTAGCGTCATGAAGTTGAGCGAGAACCCCTGCCAGCTTAGCAGCAGCACCCCGGCGAAGATGCTCAGCGGTATCGAGGTCGCGATTACGAGCGTGGGGCGCAGCGTGTTGAGGAGCCCGGTGGGAACGCTGGGTCGCAGAGTGAGCATGAACAGGAACACCACCAGGAAGGCAATGCCGAAACCTAGCACGGCCTCGCGCTGCAACGAGTCGATCTGCCGCTGGATCGCCGGACCGGCGTTGGAGATCGTCGACACCTGAACGTCCGGCGGCAGCGCCAGATCGTCGATCGCGGCGAGGGCCGCCGCGGTGACGTCTATCGTGTTGGCGTCCGCCTCCTTGATGACGCCGACGCCCAACCCCGGGCTGCCGTTGGTGCGCCATATGCTGTCGGGCATGCCCTGGCCCAGCCGGATGTCGGCCACGTCGCTCAGCGCGATGGGCGCCGGCGGATCGTCATGGTTTTCGACTTGCCTTGCCCCGACCACGAGGCCGCCGAGCTCTTCGACAGAATCGTAGGAGTTGGCGGCCTTGACGGGCAGCGCCTTGCCGCCTGTTAGCAAAACGCCGGCGGGCAGCGCGACCTCGTTCTGGGCGAGCGCCTGCGAAACCTGGAACAGCGACACTCCACTGTCCGCCAGCGCCTCCGGCGTGACCGCCACCAGCGCGCGCGTCTCCGTTCCGCCTGTGACCACGACCCTCAGCGCGCCATCCACGCCGGCGAGAGCCGGCACGACGCTTGACTCCACGAGGCGCTCGAGCTCCGGCACTCCCCCGCCCCCGCTGAATCCGAGTTGCAGCACCGGAAAGGCGTCGGGGGTGATTCGCTCCGCGTTGGGCGGCTCGACCGTGGAGGGGAAGTCGATGGCGTCCAGGCTGGCGTTCAGCGCCTGCTCCGCCTCGGCCATGTCGGTGCCGAAGTCGAAGCTGCCCACCACGACGGAAAGGAAGCCGCTCGACACCGACTGCACGGAATCGATGCCGTCGATGCCCAGCATGGCCGTTTCGACCGGCGCGGTTACGTCGCGGACCACGGCATCGGGTCCGGCAGAGGGATAAATGCTTGTTACGGTGATTAGCGGAAACTCAATCTCAGGAAAAAGCTCGACGGGCATGTTCCTGTAGGTGAAGACTCCAGCGCCAAGCAGCAGCGCTATTGCAAGCATCGTTACCACGCGCCTGCGTATGGCAAGTTGAGTTACGAATCGCATGAGTTGCGGTTCCAACTCCTCGGCTCAGTTGGTCGGCGTGACGACGCCTTGGGATATGACGGCGACGGCGCGAACCGCGCCGTACTGGGCCGCAGCCTTGCGGCCAGCCCGTCTAGTATAGGACATACGAGATCAGATTTCTCGCGTCCGGTCGGGGGCCGGCCTGTTTGCGGCCGTCTCTGTGTGATAGGCTAGCCGCGACGCGGCGGCCCCGGGGCGGGATACGCTGAGTCAGAAGGAAGTATTGGAATAATGTCTCACAGCGAGCCGGCTCAAGTCACAGCGCAAGACGTGATGGAACGCCTGGGAGACCGGTACGGGCCGGTCGAGCGGGAGCGCCGATACGACCCGGCCTCAGAGCTCGTCTACACGATCCTGTCGCAGCACACATCCGACATCAATTCGGAGCGCGCCTTCAATAATCTCATGGCCAGGTTCGGCACCGTGGAGGGCATAGCCGCCGCGCCCGTCGACGAAATCGAGGACGCGATTCGCATGGGAGGCCTGGCGCGGGTAAAGGCGCCCAGGATCAAAGCAATACTGGACAAGGTAGCCGAAGACGTGGGGTCGTTCGACCTGTCATTCCTGGGCGAAATGCCCCTGGCCGACGCCAAGGAGTGGCTCAAGGCGCTGCCCGGCGTGGGACCCAAGACCGCGGCCATCGTGCTGTGCTTCGCGCTGGGTTTGCCCGCTATGCCGGTCGACACTCACATCTACCGCGTATCGAAGAGGCTGGGCCTGATAGACCAAAAGACGAACGCGGAGAAGGCTCACGACATCCTGGAACCGATGGTTGCCGAGGGCGATGTGTTCGCCTTCCACATGTACCTGATCCGCCACGGCAGGGACACCTGCAAGGCGCAACGTCCGCGCTGCGACGATTGCGTTCTCGCCTGGGGATGCGCCTGGCTGAACGCGGCTAGTAGCGCCGCTCCTTGATGCGCGCGGCCCGTCCGGACCGTCCCCTCAGGTAGTAGAGCCTGGCGCGCCGCACCTTTCCGCGCCGCACCACCTTGACCCCCTCCACGTTTGGGGAATGGCGCATGAACGTGCGCTCTACGCCGATCTCGTGGGTTACTCTGCGGACCGTGAACGACGCTCCGGGGCCGCTTCCCCTGTTGCGGATGACCACTCCCTCGAAGACCTGGGTCCTCGTGCGGTTGCCCTCCGTGACTCTCGCGCTGACGCGGACGGTGTCGCCCGGTCTGAACTCCTCGATATTGGGATTTGGCTCGAGGCTGATAAGATTCGGCGCTTCCATGATCAAATAGTCCTGCTTCGGTTGGTGCTGTTGAAGAATCACTAGCGCAGAATTGTAACGCCCGCGGCCTGCTGAGCGCAAGCCACCATCCCAGCCCGAACCTGTCCCGCCCCTGCCTTTAACCTCTGTCGTCAAGCTGCTACCCTTCCCGCGAAACGTCGACCCGTAGCGTCGTCGCAGAGGGCCGGAGGGCACAATGCCGGAAGCGCCGGATCTTGAGGTGATACGCGAGTTCCTGGAGGCCCGTGCCGTGGGCGCCCGTGTGGAGCGCGCCGAGGAGACGCGGCCCGGAGTGCTTCGCTCCCTGTGCGGGGACATGCCCGACGACGCCCCGGGGCGCGAGTTAGCGGGCATCGAGCGACGCGGCAAGTTCCTCACGCTGCGGCTGTCCGGCGACCGGCGGCTGGTCGTAAACCCCATGCTCGCGGGCGCCTTCCAGTTCTGCCCTCCGGACGACCGCCGGTTCAAGCGCACCTTCTTCACGCTTACGCTGTCCAACGGTCGCGAAATTCGCTACCTGGACGAACGCCAGATGGGCAGGGCCTACTACCTGACAGAGAGCCAGTTTGGCGAGGTACCGGGGCTACTCGAACAGGGGCCTGACGTGCTGGATGGCTGCTCGTTCGACGAGTTCCGCGAGCGATTACGTCCCTTCCGTGGCGAGATTAAGGGAGTGATTACCCGCGGCCGCGTGGTCGCGGGAGTCGGGAACGCCTACGCGGACGAGGTGCTGTTCGAGGCGGGCATATACCCGTTTCGCAAGGTGAAGGCGCTCAGCGCGGACGAATTGGAACGCCTTCACCGGACGCTGCCGGAGGTGGTGGAGCGCGCCATGGGCGTGCTGCGCGAGCGGATGGGCGACAGGACGCACGTGAAGCTGCGCGACTTCCTGCTGGTGCACAACAAGGGCGGCTCGCCCTGCCCCAGATGCGGCAACGCCATCAGCCAGCTTACCGCGAACAGGCGCATCACAAGCTACTGCCGCCGCTGCCAGCCGGGGATGCTGCTCAGAAACTGAGCATACCCCGGCGCAGGATGAGTAGTGCCGCTAGTCCGCCTCGACGGCCGCGGGCGTCTTCTCCACCTGGCGCGACGCCGTCTCGCCGAGCATGTCGTACGCGGACTGCAGCAACTCCTCCGTCTCTTCCCATCCGACGCATTCGTCCGTAATCGACACCCCGTACCGGAGCTCGGACAGGTCGCTGCCGAGCTTCTGGCTGCCCGGGAACAGGTTGCTCTCCAACATGCAGCCGATGATGTCTTCGTTGCCCGCCACGCGCTGCGCGACAACGTCCCTCATCGCTACCGACTGGCGCGTGTGGTCCTTGTTGGAGTTGCCGTGGCTGCAATCGACGAGAAGTTGCGAGCGCACGCCGGCGCCGGTCAGCAGCCGCTTGGCATCGGCCACCGTTTCGGCGCCGAAGTTGGGGCCGCTTCTGCCGCCCCTCAGCACCAGGTGGCCGTCGGGATTGCCGGTGGTGTGGACGATACACGTCTGGCCGTAGTGGTCTATGCCCAGGAAGGCGTGGGGCGACCGCGAGGCGATCATGGCGTCCACGGCGATCTGCGCGCTGCCGTCGGTGCCGTTCTTGAATCCGACCGGCATACTCAGCCCGCTGGACATCTGCCGGTGTGTCTGGCTCTCGGTCGTGCGTGCGCCTATAGTGGCCCAGGACACCAAGCCGGCGAGGTACTGGGGCACCACCGGGTCCAGGAACTCGGTGCCGCAGTAGACGCCCATCTCGGCTATCCGCAGCAGCAGCGACCGGGCGCGGTACAGCCCCTCGCCTATGTCGAAGGTGTCATTGAGGTGGGGATCGTAGATAAGCCCCTTCCAGCCGACGGTGGTGCGCGGCTTCTCGAAGTACACCCGCATGATCACAAGAATGCGGTCTTCGAGACGCCTGGACAGGTCCAGCAGGCGCTCGGCGTACTCGATGGCGGCGTGCTCGTCGTGTATCGAGCACGGGCCCGCGATCATCATCATGCGCTTGTCTTCGCCGCGAAGAATCGCCTGGATCTGGCGTCGCCCCTCCAACACTGACCGCTCCGCCGGTGGCGTGATGGGCAGCCGGTTGACAAGCGAAACAGGACTGATAAGAGGTTCGGTGCTGCTCACGTTTACATCTCTCGTTGGTGAGGGTTGCATTAGTCCTTCCTTGTGCCGGGGTTTCGGCGCATCACCCACTGCTGCGAGGCCCACAAAAAACCCCAACCGATTTGCCGGTTGGGGTCTGCGGGGCTGCCCTTTAGTTTATGCGAAATCTGTCAGAATCGCGGACACGCAAGCCCCCAACCGGCCGTAAATGTTCCGGTGTACTGCCAGCATCCACGGGGGCGATGTCCTCGCGGGCCAATCATGATGGCCCATTGTAGATTCCTTCACAATGAAGTGTCAATAGCTTTACAATCTTTTTGAGAATTTTCCCGACGAATCGCAAACGATGTTCGGAGAAACCCCGCGAACCTGCCCACATTGCCCGTCGCGAAGAGTGCGCGCCGGCGCGGGGTAGCGCTAGCCTCGTGGGTTGCCCTCGCGACCGGGCGCGCTTATGATTGGCCGCGATGGGTGAAGTCTCCCTTCACCACGGCCAAGCCAGAGCTACGGAGGATGCGATGACACGCGATGCGGAACAGGAGCCGCTGGACGCCATGAGAGCGGTCGCCGAGAGGGCCGGCTTAGACCTTTCCGACGACGAGCTGCTGGAGCTGAAACCCGTCTACGACCGCTACGCGACGGAGGCCGCCCGTCTGCATGACGCGCCGCTCGACGCCGAGGACCTGGCGGTGGTATTCACGCCAAACTCGGAGTACTCGTAGCCCACAGGCGCGGAGGTTCGACCGATGACCCACAACAACACCGAGCTATGCCACCTCACCATCGGACAGGCGGCGCCGCTGCTGGGCGGCGGCGAACTGTCTCCCGTGGAGCTTACGCGCGCGTTCCTGGAGCGCGTCGACAGCCTGGACTCGTCGCTGAACGCCTACATCACGGTCCTGGCGGACGAGGCGCTCGCGGAGGCGAGGACGGCTGAGGCGGAGATACTTCGCGGCGACCATCGCGGGCCGCTGCACGGCGTGCCCATCGCCCTGAAGGACCTGTACGACACCGCCGGCGTCCTCACCACCGCAAGCTCCCGCGTGATGGCGGACAGGGTACCGGACGAGGACGCCACCACTACGGCGAGGCTGCGGCAGGCCGGCAGCGTGCTGCTCGGCAAACTGGCCATGCACGAGTTTGCGCTGGGCGGGCCCGACCCGACGAACGGCTTCCCGCTTGCGCGAAACCCCTGGAACCTGGAGCACATCCCCGGCGGATCCAGCAGCGGCTCGGGCACCGCGGTGTCGGCCGGGCTGTGCATGGGCTCGCTGGGCTCCTGCACCGGCGGCTCGATACGCGGCCCGGCGTCGTTCTGCGGCATGGTGGGGCTGAAGGCCACCTACGGGCGCGTTAGCCGCTACGGCGTGGTGCCGCTGAGCTGGAGCCTCGACCACTGCGGTCCGATGACCTGGACGGTGGAAGACACGGCCATCATGCTCCAGGCCATCGCGGGCTACGACCCGAACGACCCGACGACCAGCCGCGCGCCGGTGCCCGACTACTCCCGTTCGCTGGTCGCCGACGTCTCGGGGCTTCGCGTCGGCGTGCCGCGCCACTTCTTCTTCCCCGATAGCGAAGACGTGGATAGCGAGGTGCTGGCGACGGTGGACGCGGCGCTCAGCGTGTTCGAGGACATGGGCGCGACCGTCGAAGAGATAACCATCCCGTCTCTGGAGTACGCGGGAGCGTCGCAGCCGGTGATCATGCTCAGCGAGGCGTTCGCGTACCACCAGGCGAACCTGCGCAGTCGCCCCGACGACTTCGGCGAAATGGTGCGCGCACGCTTCCGGGTGGGCGGCATGTTCGGCTCCGGCGACTACGTGCAGGCTCAGCGGGTTCGCGGCGTCATCAGGCGCGAGTTCGCGGAGGCCATGCGCCAGTACGATGTCATCGTGTCGCCCACGTCGTCCACGCAGCCGCCGCGCTTCGACGCGGTGGAGCGGTTCGGCGTGCCACGCGGCCCCAGCTTCACCGGGCCGTACAACCTGACGGGAATGCCGGCCATCTCCATCCCCTGCGGCTTCACGTCCGCGGGACTGCCCGTAGGCTTGCAGATCGCGGGCAAGCCGTTCGACGAGCCGACGGTGCTGAGGGCCGCGTACACCTACGAGCAGCGGGCGCGCTGGTTCGAGAGGCGCCCGCCGGTGTAGCCAGGAGTGCTCGCGTCTGCACCCCCATCCTAACCTTCCCCCTGCGAGGGGGAAGGGACTGTTCGGAGCACCTTCCCCATCAAAAGGGGAAGGGAAAACGCGGTGGGCCACTCGCTACGCCTCCGGCTGTTGTAGGAGCTGGAGGGCGTTGCCGTCCGGGTCGTGGAAGGTGGCGACCCAGCCGCCCCAGTGTTCGCGCTCGGGTGGGCGCACGAAGCTAACGCCCCGCGCCGTCAGCTTTTCGAACGCGACGTTGATATCGGACGTGGCGAGGTTGATCATTACCCGATACGGCTCGCGGGTGTCGCCGTCCACGCCGGAGTGCGCGCCCACGCTGAGCCGCATGTCGCCCCAGCGGAACGCTACGAAGTCCGGGCGCACCGAGTGGGGCGTCAGCTCCAGCGTGTCGCGGTAGAAGCGGACGAGGCGGTCCAGGTCGCCCGTCCACACGATCACCCCGGCCACGCCGTCAACTATCGCCACGCTACACCACTCTCGGCCAGAGCACGGCGGCTACACCTCGGCCGCGGCGAGCTCGGTTTGCGGCCTCGGGCCGTAGTACCCGCAGCTACCGCACCTGGCGTTTGCGCGGCCCGACGCGACCAGCATGTTGCCGCAGTCAGGGCAAGGCTCAGGTATGGGCCGCTGGTTTGTGGTGAACTCGCAGGCCGGGTAGTTGGAGCAGCCGAAGAACCGGCGCCTCTTGCCGCTCTTCTGCTGGCGCTCCACGAGGTCGCTGCCGCACTCGGGGCACTCGACGCCGACGCGCGTCAGAAGCGGGCGCGACTCCTTGCACTCCGGGAACCCGCTGCACGAGAGGAAACGCCCGAACCGGCCAGACTTGATGACCATGGGCCGCTCGCACTTCTCGCAGACCTCGTCGCTCTCCTCGTCGATGAGCTCGCGAGGGACGCGCTCGGCCAGTTCGAGGGCGCGCTCCACGGAGGCGTCGAACGGGACGTAAAGCTCCCTGAGCGTCGGCTCCCACGGGCGCTTGCCCTCGGAGATGTCGTCCAGGTACTTCTCCACCTCTCCGGTGTAGCCCACGTCCATGATGTCCGGGAAGTGCTGTTTGAGCAGTCCGACGACCGCCTTGCCCAGCTTGGTGGGCACGAACCGGCCCTGGTCCTTGAGCACGTAGTCGCGGGTCATGATCGTCGACATTATCGGCGCGTAGGTGCTGGGGCGTCCGATGCCGGCCTGCTCGAGCTGCTTTATGAGCGTCGCCTCGGTGTAGCGGGGCGGCGGCTTGGTGAAGTGCTGGTCCGATGCCAGACCCAGGCAGTCTAGCGCGTCGCCCTGTTCGAGCGGCGGCAGCGGCGGCGTCTCCTCGTTCTCGTCCGCCTGGGAGTCGTCCATGCCCTCGGTGTACAGCGCCAGGTGTCCGCGGAACCTGAGGACGCGGCCATTGGCGCGGAACAGGTACACGGTACCGGACGCGCCGGGAGCCGCGACGTCCACCGCGGTGGAGTCGAAGCGCGCGTCGGCCATCTGGCTCGCCAACATGCGCTGCCAGATGAGGCGGTACATCCTGAGTTGGTCCCTGTTCAGGTGGCGCTGCAGGGCCTCAGGCTCGCGCGCAACGGAGGTAGGCCGGATGGCCTCGTGGGCCTCCTGTGCGCCCTTGACCTTGCGCCGGTACGAGCGCGGCGATTTGGGCATGTACTCCGGGCCGAACCTCCGTTCGATGACACGCCGCGCGTCCTGCACGGCGCTCTGGGCGACGTTGGTGGAGTCGGTCCGCATGTAGGTGATGAGGCCGACCTCGCCCTCGTCCCCGATGTTGATGCCCTCGTAGAGCTGCTGGGCCACGCGCATGGTCTGGCGCGCGCTGAACCGCAGCTTGCGCGCCGCTTCCTGCTGGAGCGTGCTGGTGATGAAGGGCGGCTTGGGCCTGCTGACCGAGTCCGTCTTTCGCACCGCGTCCACCGCGTACTCCGTGCCCTCGAGGTCGGAGGTGATCTCGTTCGCCCGGTCGCCGTCGGATACCTTTATCCTGCGCTTCTGGCCCTTGATCGAGTGCAGACCTGCCTTGAATCTGATCCGCTGTGACGCGCTTTCGCCCCGCTTGGCAAGCGTCGCGGCGATGGTCCAGTATTCCTCGGGCTTGAAGGCGTCTATCTCGTCTTCGCGGTCGACAATCAGCCTGAGAGCGACGGACTGGACGCGACCTGCCGAGAGTCCCCTCCGGACCTTCTTCCACAGCACCGGGCTGAGCTTGTAGCCGACCACCCTGTCCAGTATGCGGCGCGCCTGCTGCGCGTCGATAAGGTTGCGGTCCAGCCGGCCGGGATCGGCGAAGGCCTTTTCAATGGCGTCGCGCGTAATCTCGTGGAACACGACGCGCTGGGCCTTGTTCTCCGGTATCTTGGCCGCCTCGATGATGTGCCAGGAGATGGCCTCCCCCTCCCTGTCGGGGTCGGTGGCGAGGTAGACGGTGTCCGCCTGCTTGGACTCCTTTGCCACCTGGGAGATGACCTTCTTCTTGTCTTCCATGACCAGGTACTCCGGCCGGAAGCCGTCGTCGTCTATCTCGACGCCCATCTTTCGCTTCGGCAGGTCCCTCACGTGGCCCATGGAGGCAATCGCGACGTAGCCGTTGCCAAGAAAGCGACCTATGGTGCGGGCCTTGGTGGGTGATTCTACGATTACAAGGTTTTTTGCCATACTATCCTGCTGTGGTTGTGTATTGCGCCGGCGGCTCCATGATCCTGACGTAGTTCATGCCGCCGACCTGCTTTACGAGCCCTTTGAGCTCCATCATCGCGAGCGCGCCGCTCACGGTTGTTATCGGGAGTCCTGAATTTCGCACAATCTCGTCGATGTGCGCAATGTCGTAGGATACGTGACTGAGCACCGCGGCCTCATTTTCGTCCTGTGGAATCAGCGCCGCAAGCTCGATCTGGGCGCCCACCGAGTCGATGTTGAGCTCCTCGAGAATGTCGTTGGAGTCCATAACCAGCTTGGCGGCCGAGTCCCGGATGAGCCGGTTCGCGCCGCGGCTGCTGGGCGTAAGCGCGTTGCCGGGTACGGCGAACACCTCGCGGTTGTCCTCGATGGCGTACTTCGCGGTGAACAGCGCTCCGCTGCCCTCCGGGGCCTCGACGACGAGCGTCCCCAGCGTCATGCCTGCCATGATGCGGTTGCGGCGCGGGAAGTTGCCGGCGTTGGGCCGGGTGCCGAGCGCGAACTCCGTGACTAGCGCGCCGTTGGCCGCGATTTCGGACGCCAGGTTGGAGTGCTCCGCGGGATAGACGGTGTCCATGCCGCTGCCCATCACGGCGATAGTGCGCTGTCCGGCGTCCAGGGCCGCGCGGTGTGCTATGCCGTCGATGCCGCGAGCGAGGCCGCTCACGACCACGACGCCGGCGCGCGCCAGGTCGGCGGTCAGTCTCTTCGCCATCTCCCGTCCGTAGGGCGTGGCCCTGCGGGTGCCGACCACGGCAATGGAGCGTTCGTCCTCGGGGCGCAACTCCCCGCGCACGAACAGAAGCGGCGGCTTGTCGGTGAACTCCCTGAGCCGCGCCGGATAGTCGTCGTCGTGCCAGGTGACGGCCCGGACGCCGATTTCGGCCAGGCGTTCCAGCTCGCGTTCGGGGTCGATGGCGGGCCGGCGCTCGGCCACCTGCGACAGCGCGCCTGAGTCCATGCCGGCCTCGCGCAGCTCGCCCGTGTCGGCGCGCCAGGCATCGGACAGGTCGCCGAAGCGCTTCTCCATCAGCGCGAAGTGCGACCTGCCGATGCCGGGTATCTTGTTGAAGGCAATCCAGTGTTTGAGTTGGTTCGATTCCATGAGCGCGGGTATTCTAGCACACATCCGCCGAATCGGGGTTTGGCGGCGCGGGGCGGCTACGCCCACCGCAGGGCCGTTTCATCCTCCCCCATTTTAATCTGTCCTGTTCTGCTACATTCCGCCCATTCCGTAGCTGGGCGGCCCGTTACTATTGTCACTTTCGCAGTACTCCGGCGAGAGATCCTGTCACGGATATTGCGCCGGATATGGCAGAACGCGACGGTTGTGCTGGGTCGGATTCTGCCTTTCTGACGCCGCCTACGGGCGGTCACAGCGCATATCAAGTAGAAAATAGCACGTGCGTGCTATAGAATCAAGAGGGTGAGGACTTTGGGCATCACCATCTCCGAGAATTTACGGCGAAACTGGGTGATCGGGACGATTTGGTGGGAAGAAATGGCGCAGGCGTGGGGACGGGGCGGGGCGTGCGTGGGGCGTGGGTGGAGCAGGGATGGGGAACGGGTGGGGCGGGAAAGTTACGGAATTTTCGGGTGTTTCTGGCCCGCGGCTGGGGTCTTGGCCTTCCAAGCAGCGACAGACTTGTGCTAACGTCGCAAACAGACGCCAATTAGATAAAGCAACGTCTGAAAGGTGCACTGGATGCTTAAGTGGGCCGCGATTAGCGACACTCCACCCTTCACAGAGACCACGGAGTTTGAGTTCGATGAACGAGTTAACGTGTTCATCGGCCCGAACGCTTCCGGGAAGTCCACGCTGCTCAGGGAATTGGCGGATGGCCAAGACGACTATCACGGGGATGGACGGCCCAGATTTGCGTTTGACGTTGCAGTCGAGCAAGTCTACAGAGCTCAGGAAAATCTTCTGTTGGAGGATTTACTGGACGAGTCCGGCGAGTTCGACCACGAGAAGTGGGATAGCTTGGGTGTTGCACTAGACGAGGTGTTGGAACAGATGCCAGTGATTTACCTTCCCGCATCTCGGATCAACATCCCGCTAGGTGGAGACTTATCCGCGATACGGGAAGTGCGTAAGCGGAAGTCCGAGGAGCAGGACCTTTCGGAAATCCTTGCCGAGCCGCCGTCTTGGGACGTATTCGATGGTGCCGACGTGTATCACGCCGCGCGTGTCATCAATGAAGGTCTGGTAAGCGGCCATTACAGTAGACTCAGGCGCGGTGAAATGGTCCGAGTTTCCAGCCTACCGTATGAATGCGCACAATCAATTTGCGCTGAAGCCTTGAGTGAAGATGACCGGCAGCAGGATTGGATTCAATACATGCCTGTCGAATTGCGTGATAGAGACAACTTTTCGGTGGCGACTGTGCACTACGATATGGCTGTGTCAACACCTCAAGAGCCTGATGACACCGTCTTCATGGGAGACCTGAGCTCTGGCACGCAGGGGACGCTGCTGTGGATCTGGTATTTGGCTCTGCGAATCGCAGTCTTCTATGACTTTCGACGAGATTGGGACAGCCAACCCGCCATCCTGCTGATCGACGAGATAGAGAACCATCTTCACCCGTCCTGGCAGCGGCGCGTGATACCAGCGCTCCTGAAGTACTTCCCAGGCTTGCAGATCTTCGCAACGACGCACTCGCCCTTCGTTATCGCTGGGTTAGAGGCGGGGCAGGTCCACCTGCTCAGCCGAGACGAAGATGGCACGGTGAACGCCTCCACCAACGAACAGGACATCATCGGTTGGACGGCTGACGAGATCCTCCGCACGTTCATGGGAGTTCAAGACCCAACGGACGAATTGACTGCTAACAACGCCGAAAGGCTGCGGGTTCTGCGGCGCAAGGACGCGCTGGAGGGGCTGGACGGCGATGAGCAGGCCGAGTTGGATGAGCTTCGAACCAAAGCCGGAGCGGAGATTCTCGCCCAAGGCGGGATGCTGAATGCGCAACGCGACAGGTTCGCTGACATGGTGCAGGATTTTCTGAAGGCTCGTCTGTCCGATACGCCGCCCAGCGAAGGTCAAGCCTGATTGCGTTGGGTGGAACAGGCAAGTCCACGCCAGACTGGAAGTCCTGCCAGCTTCGGAGCGTCAAGCCTTCATAGACTTTAGCATTGGCCCCGAGCAGGAGTTTGCCGGAATAGTAGGTATGATAGCCGAACGCCTCCGGCAGCGGGGCGAAGTGTAGCGGCGCACCCTACCCCTCCCCTGGGTTCCCGTTTTCACGGGAACGACGGTGCGGCCCGCTACGTGAGCCCGCGGAGGTGGTAGGTGGGGCGCACGTCGGGGGGGAGCGAAGCGGCGTCGCTGCCGGCTATGCCGGTGTCGACTAGGGCGGAGTGGATGCCGAAGGCGTTGGCGCCGCGGATGTCCGTCTCCGGCTGGTCGCCTATCATCACCATGTCTGATGTTCCGGCGCGACGCCTGGCCTCCTCGAACATCGCCGGGTGCGGTTTGCCCAGCCGCTCGAACCGCAGTCCGGGCCGGTTGGGGTAGCGCAGTTCGAGCGCCGCTTCGAACAGCAGCGCGACGCTTGCGCTGGCGATGCCGAAGCCGCCCTCGGCGGTGGGGTATATGAGGTCGGGGTTGGGCAGCACGAGCCGGATGCTCTCGCCCGAATCGATGCGTCTGAACAGGGCCGACATCACCTCGTCGACACTGTCGACGAACGGGAAGCCCGCCTGGTCGCCTATGACTACCGCGTCGAACGGCTCCGACGGCTCGGCGACCTGCCCTCCGGCGGCCCTGACGTAGCTGCGGCTGTCGTCCGTGCCCAACACCACGCAGCGGGCGCCCGCCAGCCCCTCGCGGCGGAAGTAGTCGACCAGCAGCGAGCCGGAGGTGATGATGGCGTCCGGCGCGATTTCCAGGCCCATGCGCCTGAAGCGCCCCGACCTGGTCTCGGGGAGCGCGGATGCGTCGTTCGTGAGCACGTAGTAGGGCTTGCCGGCGCGGTTGAGCTCCGCTATCAGATCCACCGCGCCCGGGTAGGAGCCGTGCGAGTCGGCGAGCACGCCGTAGGAGTCGAACAGTATGACCGAGTAGCGGCCCACCAGCTCCCTGACGGTGGTCTCGATGGGCGCGCCGCCGGGCCTGTCCGGTTCGGCCTCGCTCACTGCGCGACGTCCGGGCGGCGCTTCCATGTGCCCGTCGCCTGCTCGAATGCGTGGGCGAGCTGGAGCACGCCAAAGTCGTCGCGGAATCTGCCCACTATCTGGACGCCCACCGGCAGGCCCTCCGGCGTGAAGCCGCACGGCACCGAGATGGCGGGGTGGGCGGTGGCGGTGATGTAGTAGCAGGACTTCATCCAGTCGATGTACGACTCCATCTGCACGCCGTTGATCTCGGTGACGTAGCGCTGCTTGACGTCGAAGGGCGGCACCTGGCTGACCGGGCAGACCAGGAACTTGTAGGTCTCCATGAAGTCGTGGACGCGCTGGAACAGCTCCGCGCGCTTGGTATCGCCCCAGCCCACCTGCGGTCCGGTCAGCTTCTGGCCCTGCTCGATGTCCCAGATGACGGTGTCCTTCAGCTTGTCCCGGTGTTCCTCCAGTAGCTGCGTCTGGCCCATGGCCCTGGCGTAGTGGCGCCAGACCTTGAAGATCGCGTCGGTGTCGGTGAAGTCGGGCTCGGCGTCCTCGACCACGCAGCCCAGCGACTCGAACGCGCCGCGCTGCGCGTCGATGGCGGCGGTGACTCGCGGGTCGACGGGCAGGCCGCCCAGGTCGCGGCTCCAGGCGATGCGCGTTCCTGAGAAGTCGCGATCCAGCGGCTCCAGGAATCGCTCGCCCGGCTCGGTGATGGAAATGGGCACTCGCGGGTCCGGGCCGGCGATGGCGCTGAGCAACAGGGCCGCGTCGGACACGGTGCGCGCCATGGGGCCCTGCACCGACGTGGGATTCCAGCTGCCGCCGCCGGGCCAGGCGGGCACCCTGCCGGGCGAGACGCGGAAGCCGACGACGTTGCAGAAGTTGGCCGGGTTGCGCAGCGAGCCGCCGGTGTCGCTGCCGTCGGCGATGGGCTGCATCCCGCAGGCGAGCGCGACCGCCGCGCCGCCGCTGCTGCCGCCGCAGGTCGTGGTGGTGTCGTAGGGGTTCAGCGTCTCGCCGAACACCTCGTTGTAGGTCTGCGAGCCGGCGCCGAACTCGGGCGTGTTGGTCTTGCCGGTGGTGATGGCGCCCGCCGCCCTGAGGCGCTGGATGATGAGCGCGTCGAAGTCGGGCACGTTGTCGGCGTAGATGGGGGAGCCGAAGGTGGTGCGAATGCCCTTGGTGGGCACCAGGTCCTTGTGGGCGACCGGCAGTCCGTGCAGCGCGCCCACGTCATCGCCCCGCGCGAGGGCGGCGTCGGCGGCGTCCGCGCCGGCCAGGGCGCGCTCGGGGACCAGGGTGACTATAGCGTTGACCTTGGGATTGACGCGGTCGATCTGGCGCAGGTGGGCTTCCATCACCTCGCGGGCGGATAGCTGGCGAGCGCGGATCAGGCGCGCCAGCTCGTGGGCGGTTTTGAAGCAGATTTCGGTGTTGGACATGTTTATGTCACCCCCATCCTAGCCTTCCCCCGTCAAGGGGGAAGGGACTTTGTAGACCTCCCATCGAGGGAGAGGGGACGCTGTGAATCTTCCCCCGTCCGGGGGGAAGGAACTAGAGCGGCACTACCTCTTCGCTGGTCCAGCGGTCTATGGCGGACTGGCCGCGCGGGCTGACCTCGCCGCGCACCCGCACGTTCACCAGGGTCGGGCGCTCCAGGCGGAAGGCGCGCTCCAGCGCGGGGGCGAGCTCCTCGGGGTTCTCGACGAGCTCACCGTGGCCGCCCAGCCCGCGCACGACGAGGTCGTAGCGCGTGGGGAGCAGGTCGGTGGCGACGGTCTTGCCGTACACGCCGAGCTGTATCTGTCGGTCGATCCCCCACGCCGAGTCGTTGCCCATTATCGCCACGATGGCGAGATTGTGGCGCACGGCGGTGTCGAACTCCATGCCGTTGAAGCCGAAGGCGCCGTCGCCGGTGAGCATCACCACCCGCCTGCCGGGATTCGCGATCTTGGCGGCCAGCGCGGTCGGCAGTGTTGGGCCCAGCATGCCGGACGTGCTGACGTAGAACCAGCTTCGCGGGCTGAGGGCGGGCGTGGACGCCCTGCCGAAGTGGCAGAAGTCGCCGCCGTCGTAGACCACGAAGTCGCCCTCGCGCAGGTGGTTGCGCAGCTCTTTGTGCACGTAGAGCCCGTGCATGGGCATCTCGGCCACGGCGAGCGACTCGAGCTGCTCGCGCTGGGCATCCACCTCGTCGCCGAGCCTCTCCAGCCAGGCCAACCTGGGCCAGGTGTGGCGCTCGGCCTCGCTCGTTAGCTGCTCGATCACGGCCTCGACGTCGCCCACCACGCCCTCGGCCACGCCGCGGTTGCGCCCGATCTCCGCAGCCGACGGGTCGACCTGCACCACCTTGGCGCCGGCGGCGATCTGGGGCGGCTGCGCGTAGCCGACGATGAGGTCCTGCTTGCGGCCAAGCAGCATCACCAGGTCGGCCTCCCGGACGAGCCGAGCGGCGCGGTTGAGGCCGCTGTCGTAGAAGCCGAAGCAGTACGGGTGGTCGTCCGAGACCAGGCCGCGCGCGTCGCCCTCGGTCATGAGCGGCAGCTTGGTGGTCTCGATGAACCGCTGCAGCGCCTCGCCCGTCTCGGCGTAGGCGGCGGGGCTTCCGGCGATGATGAGCGGGCGCTCAGCTGCGTGCAGCAGGTTCACGATGCGGCGCGCCTGCTCGGCGCTCGCTCCCGGAGGCGGCGCGCCCCTGTACTCGGACGGCGCGAAGTAGCTCACCTCGTCCTCGTTCACGGTCTGCTGCTGGACGTCGACCGGAATCGTCAGGTGCACCGGTCCGCGCCGGCCGCTGTAGGCGACGCGCAGTGCGTGGGCGATCATGTCCGGTATGCGCCGGGCGTCGGGCACGAACCACGCGCCCTTGGTGGTGGGCGCGGCCATGCCGACCTGGTCGATCTCCTGCATCGCGCCGCGGCCGAGCTCCAGCGACTCGGCGCATCCGCTGATGGAGAGCAGCGGGCTTTCGGAGTGCGTGGCGTTGGACAGGCCCGGTATGGCGTTGGCGAACCCGGGTGTGGTGTACATGGCGACGCCCGGCCCGCCGGTTATGCGGCCCCAGGCGTCGGCCATGTGGACGGCGGCCTGCTCGTGGCGCGTGTCGTAGAAGCGGAAGCCCTCGTCGGCCATAACGTCCAGCGCTGGCAGGATGTGGTCTCCCGCGAGCGTGAAGACTTTCTCCACGCCTTCGAGTCTAAGCGCCCTGGCGATAAGGTGGCTGCCCGTAAGCCTGGCCCGGTCGGTCATCGATTACTCCTTGCGGCGAAAGGGGGCCGCCGAACCGCGGCCCCCGTCAGATAGTCCTCACTGCGACGCATGGCGCCGCCCCGCGTAGTCTCTATTCGAGGAAGTCCTTCAGCTTCTTGGAGCGCGTGGGGTGCCGCAGCCGGCGCAGCGCCTTCGCCTCGATCTGGCGTATGCGCTCGCGGGTCACGCCGAAGTCGCGGCCAACCTCCTCCAGCGTGCGGTTGCGCCCGTCCTCCAGGCCGAAGCGCAGCTGCAGGACGCGCGCCTCGCGGTCGCTGAGCGTGGAGAGGATGTCCTCGACCTGCTCCCTGAGAAGCTGGTACGAGGCGGCCTCGGAGGGCGTGAGCGTGCTCTTGTCCTCGATGAAGTCGCCCAGGTGGCTGTCCTCCTCCTCGCCGATGGGCGTCTCCAGCGACACCGGCTCCTGCGAGATCTTCATGATCTCGCGCACCTTGTCGGGCATCACCTCCAGGCCGTCGCCGATCTCCTCGCTGGTCGGCTCGCGCCCGTACTCCTGCACGAGCCGGCGGCTCACGCGCAGCAGCTTGTTGATGGTCTCGACCATGTGGACGGGAATCCGGATGGTGCGCGCCTGGTCGGCGATGGCGCGGGTTATGGCCTGCCTTATCCACCAGGTGGCGTATGTGCTGAACTTGTAGCCCTTGCGGTAGTCGAACTTCTCCACGGCGCGGATGAGGCCGATGTTGCCCTCCTGAATGAGGTCGAGCAGCGACATGCCTCTGCCGATGTACTTCTTGGCGACGCTGACCACCAGTCTCAGGTTGGCCTCCGCGAGGTGGCGCTGGGCGCCCTCGCCGCGCGTCCTGATGATGGAAACGTGGCGCTTGAAGAGGATCTCGTAGGTCTTGAGCGCCTCGAGCACCTCGTCGGACTCGATGAGCCTGTGCATGTCTGCGCCGGTCGGTCTGCCCTTGGCGAGGTCCAGGGCGTAGTCCATCAGGTCCGCCCTGACCTCCTCGGGCTCCCGGTTGAGCAGCTCGGCGACGAAGTTGAGCAGCGCTTCGGGAAGCTCGCCGTAGAGCACCATGCGCCGGGAGACCGGATCGGCCATCATCTCCGGCACCGCGCCGTACCGCTCGCCGGGGCCGTTGTACCGGGACAGCGCGTCGTCCAGGGCGGCCCGGGCCTCGTCCGGCTCGGAAGGCTCGGCCTCCAGCACGTGCAGCACCTCGTCGGGCAGCAGTCGCGTGTCGAGGGAGAAGGCGCGCAGGTCCGCCTTCACGTCTTCGGGGTCTTTGCCCAGGTCCTCCGCGATGTAGGCGAGCATCTCTTCGGGCAGCTCGCCGTCCAGGGCGTCGCGCATCTCGTCCGACGCCATGAGCTCGCGTATGCTCGGCGGCCCGCCCTCGACGCCCAGATACGCCACCAGCGAGTTCTCGAGCGGCTGCGCGTCGCCGATCCTCTTGAGCAGGTGGAGCACGTACCGCCAGTAGTGCGCGTTGTCCGTGGCGTTTATGCCCAGCTCGTCATCGAGCAGATCGAAGTGCTTGCCCGCCTCCATCTCGCGCGCCAGCGTCCGCTCCTCGGGCGCCTTCAGGAGGCTGACGCGACCGATTTCGCGCAGGTACATGCGCACGGGGTCGTCGATCATCTCCGACGTGTCCACCTCTTGCTTCCAGGCGTCGACGGCTGCCGCCTCGGCGTCCCGAGCCTTGGCGGCCGTGGCCGTCGCCGCGGAGTTCGCGGCATTCAATTCCCCGTCAGGGTCGTTCGGAAGGAACCCGTCCTCGCGGGACCTGGGCATTCCGGACATGTCCTGCGGGGAAGTCGCCTGCTTGAAGGTGTCCATAGCTCCGTTCATGTCACCCTCCTAGTGTTCTCTCAGCCTCTCAGATGCATCGCTGCGTCTGATCATGTTCTCTAGCATAGAACGCCGCGCCGCCCGCGTCGAGTAGCGGACGCACGCGCTTTGTCATTTCTCTTAGCCCGAAAGCTCCCTGATACCCGCGTTTACGCTCTCGATCTCCTGCTCCAGGTGTCTCGGCGTGGGCACACCCTGGTCCTCGCTGGCTATCAGCGAGTCCTGGCGTTCCCGCAGATAGCGGTCGCGCAGCCTGTCCACGCACTGCTTGAGCGCTGCCTCGCTCTGCCGCCGGTCGGTCGGCTCCAGCCGTCTGCGGACCAGTTGGGCGAGCCGCTCCTTCAGCGTTTCGTCCAGGTCCTCCTCGAGCTGCTCTACGGTGCCGCCGTCCCGCCAGCGACGGAACAGCTCCCGGTCCTCGGTGTGCCGGAACAGCTCCGGCGACAGGTCCTGCGAGTCTTCTCTCAGGTCCGGCCTGCTCAGAAGCAGCGCCAGCGTGTAGTCGTCGAGCGAGCGGCTCGAATCGACCGCCAGCCTGTCGGCGCTCATGCCCGGCGCGGCAGCGTCCCGGCGTCGCCCGCCGCCGGCCGGTGCGCGGCGCGCGGACGACACGCTGGCGCGCAGCGCCTCCGTGGAGACGCCGAGGGCGTCGGCGAGCAGCCGGGTGTAGCGCTCCTGGTCGAACGCGTTGCCCGTGGAGGCGATGAATGGGAACACCGCCTCCGCCGCCTGGGCCTTGCCCTGACCGGTGCTCAGGTCGAACCGCGAGGCCATCGCGGGCACCAGGTATTCCACCAGCGGCGTCGCCTCCTCGATGACGCGCTCCCACGCCTGCTTGTCGGTCCGTATCAGCGCGTCCGGGTCCGTGCCCGGGGGCAGCGGCGCGATTCGCAGCGTGATCGGTTCGCGCCAGATCATGCCGCCGCCCAGCGCCGAGCCGGAGGGCGCCTGCTGCCGGCTGATGACGCGCCACGACGACTCCAGGCTGCGCAGCGTCGCCTCCTGGCCGGCGGCGTCGGCGTCCAGCGCCAGCACGAACGACGACGCGAGCGAGCGCAGCTGCGCCACCTGCCGCTCGGTGAGCGCGGTGCCCATCGAGGCGACCACGTTGGCGTAGCCGAACTCGTGCGCCGCGATGGCGTCCATGTAGCCCTCCACCACCACGCCGACGCCCTCCGACCTGATGCGCTCGGACGCGAGGTGGAGCGCGTAGACCGTGTCGCTCTTGTTGAACACGGGCGTCTGCGGCGTGTTGATGTACTTGGGCATCGCGTCGCCGAGGGCGCGCGCGCCGAAACCGATCACCCGCCCCTGGCGGTCGTGTATCGGGAACATGATCCGGTTGAAGAAGAAGTCGCGGGATGGGCCGCCCTCCTCGTTTTCGCGCAGCAGGCCCGCCTTCAGCGCGTCGTCCTCGCTCACGTCCAGTTGTGCCAGGTGAGCCTTCAGCGCGTTGCCGGACGGGCTGAAGCCGAGCTGGAAGCGCTTGGCCGCCTCGCCGGACAGGCCGCGCTCCTGCAGGTACTCCCTGGCCCGCTCGCCCTGCGGCGACCGCAGCGCGTCCTGGTAGAAGCGGGCGGCCTCGGCGTTCGCGGTGTACAGGCCGTCGCGCCTTTCGCCGGACGACGGAGCGAGCTCCACGCCGGTCTTGCGCGCGAGCAGCCTCAGCGCGTCGCCGAACTCCAGGTTCTCCGACCGCATCACGAACGAGAAGGCGTCGCCGCCGGTCGCGCAGGCGCCGAAGCACCGCCACGACTGCCGTTCGGGGCTGACCACGAACGAGGGCGTCTTCTCCGTGTGGAACGGGCAGAGCGCCTTGAAGTTACGGCCCGCCTTCTGCAGCGCGACGTAGCCGGACACCGTGTCCACGATGTCCAGCCGGGCCTTTATGTCGTCTACTACGCTCAATCGCTCTCCTGGTTCCCGTCACCCCCATCCTAACCTTCCCCCGTCGAGGGGGAAGGGACAGAGGTTTGTTCTTCGTCCTGGGCGGCGCGGTAGGCGTACCTCGTCAGCTTCGTGAGCGGGGCGCGGACGTTGCCCAGGTGCCAGGAGAAGTGGTCCAGGCTTGCCCGCAGGTCCACCAGGCTGTCGCCCACCTCTTCCCAGCTTCGTGAGCCTCTGATCAGGTCCTCCAGCCCCTCGCACAGCGCCTTGTGCGACCCCCAGATGTCGCCCAGGTCCGTGGACACCCGCGCCAGTTCCTCGTCGTAGTCCGCGGGCAGGCCCATCTTCTTCAGCTTGATGACCACGCTGTGCGCCATCAGCGAAGTGTCCCTGGCGTGGTCCATGTCCGGTTCGAGCGCGTTTGTCATTCTCACCTCGCCGGGCGTCTGAAACGGCGCTCGGCTAGCGAATGCCGTAGTGGGTGATGTAGCTCGTCCAGAGTTCGCGTATCGACTCCAGGGCTTCCCTCTGCGGGCCGTCGCTCATCCGGTTGATGTTGCCGAATACGCCCTTCCACAGCTCGTCCACCTCCGCCAGCCACGGCGCGAACTCCAGGCCGTGGACGTCTCGCTGCATCGCCTCCAGGTGCTCGCTGATCCGCTTCTGCGCGTTGTGCACGGCGCGCGCGCGGATTCTGTCCATCGGGGAAACTGACGGCATCTAGGGCAGCCTCGATACGAAGGTCCGGGTCTTGTGCTTGAGGCGGTGGAATGACTTGCTGCGTGCGCGCCGCCGGCTGGCAGGCGTGCGGGGACGGCACTCCCATTATACCACACTTCGGGGGCGGTCAGACCCTCACCCCCATCCTAAACCTTCCCCCTGCGAGGGGGAAGGGACTTCGAGAAGGCCCTACCCCACCACCGCCACAGCCTTGATTTCCACCAGCAGCTCCGGCCTGGCGAGGCCGCTGATGATGAGCAGCGTGTTGGGCGGATACACGCCGTCCGGGAACAGCTCCGGGAACAGCTCCGTCCGCGCCTGGGCGAACGGCTCGAACGACTCGCTGCCCACCAGGTACGTCGTGAACTCCACCACGTCCGCGAACGTCGCCCCCGCGCCGTCCAGCACCTTGCGCAGGTTCGCGAACACCTGCCGCGTCTGCGCCGCCACGTCGCCCTCGCCGACCGTGACGCCGTCCTCCACGGACACCTGGCCCGCGATGAACACCAGCTCGCCGCCGCTCACCCGCACCGCGTGCGAATAGGCGCCTATCGGCGGGTGCGGATTCAGTATCTCCCTCTTCACTTCGGCCATCGTTTCCCTCCCGTTCGCCAAATTGTGTATCATCGAAATGAGAATACCACACAACCGGAGCGCAGACATGACAGCACTCGACGACATTGCCGCCGCCCGCCGCGCAATCGACGGCCGCGTGGCCAGGACGCCTCTCGTGCAGAACTACTACTTCAGCGAGCTGTTCGGCGCGCGCGTGCTGTTCAAGCTGGAGATGTTCCAGAAGACCGGCGCCTACAAGGTGCGCGGCGTGCTCAACAAGATGTCGAAGCTCACCCCCGAGCAGAAGGCCCGGGGCGTCGTCACCGTGTCGTCCGGCAACCACGGCCAGGCGCTGGCCTGGTCGGCGTCGCTGTCCGGCGCCGCGTCCACGGTCGTCATGCCGTCGACGTCCGTGCAGGTGAAGGTGGACCTCACGCGCGGCTACGGCGCGGACGTGGTGATCGAGTCCGGCGACATCCTGGCGCGGATGGCGGCCATCCAGCAGGAGCGGGGCATGACGGTCGTGCACCCGTTCGACGACCCCGCCATCATCGCCGGCGCGGGCACGCTGGGCATGGAGCTGGTGGAGGACTGCCCGGACGTGGACCTGGTGCTGTGCGGCATCGGCGGCGGCGGCCTCGTCTCCGGCGTCGCCGCGGCGGTCAAGCAGTCGCTGCCCAACGCCAGGGTCGTCGGCGTCGAGCCGGAGGGCGCGCAGACCATGACGCTCAGCCTGCGCCGGGGCAAGCCCGCCTTCCTGGACGTGGACACCATCGCCGACGGGCTCGCCGCGCCGTTCGCCGGCGAGGTCACGCTGGATCACGTGCAGCGGTTCGTGGACGACGTGGTGGTGGTGAGCGACGCCGAGATTGTGGAGGCGATGTTCCAGGTAATCGAGCGCGCCAAGGTGGTGGCCGAGCCAGCCGCGGCGTCCACGCTCGCCGCGCTGCTCACCGGCAGGGTCGCCGTGCCCGCGGGCGGCACGGTCGCGTGCGTGCTCAGCGGCGGCAACGTGGACCGCGTCCGCATCGGCGAGCTGCTGCGCCGCTTCGGGCAAGACGACGCGACAGGGAGGGAGTGACCGCATGGCGAACGAGACGATCTACGACGTGCTGATCGCCGGCCAGGGCGCGGCCGGATACGCCGCCGCCATGTACGCCGCGCGCTACCAGATGCGCCCGGTCGTTTTCGGCGCGGTGTTCGGCGGCGAGACCGCGACCGGCGGGCTGATCGAGAACTACCCCGGCTACCCTGAAATCGACGGCCTGGACCTGATGCTGAAGTTCCGCGAGCACGCCGAGAAGTACGACGTGCCCATCGTGGACGAGGACGCCGCCAGCATAGTCCGCCGCTCCGACTGCTTCGAGCTGACCACCGACGAGGGCAACGTCTACCTGGGCGCGTCCGTGATTCTCGCCGTGGGCCGCGAGCGCCGCACGCTGGGCCTGGAGCACGAGGCCGAGTGGACCGGACGCGGCGTGTCCTACTGCTCCACCTGCGACGCCCCGCTGCACCGCGGCAACGTGGTGGGCGTAGTGGGCGGCGGCGACTCCGCCGTGAAGGGCGCCGCGCTGCTCTCCAAGTACGCCCGCCGGGTGTACGTCATCTACCGGCGCGGCAGCTTCACCCGGCCCGAGCCGGTAAACCTGCGCCAGCTGGAGGCCGCCGGGAACGTCACCACGCTCTTCAACACCAACGTTGTCGGCCTGCTGGGCGAGAACGGCCTGGACGGCGTGGTGCTGGACCGGCCTCACGCCGGATCGAACGAGCTGGCCGTGCACGGCATCTTCATCGAGATAGGCGCCGACCCGCGCGTCGCGCTCGCGCGGCAGCTAGGCGTGGAGCTGAACGACCAGGACGAGGTGCGCGTGGACAAGCACGGCGCCACCAACGTGGAGGGCGTGTTCGCCGCGGGCGACCTGACCGACGCCTCGGGCGACCTCAAGCAGACCATCACCGCCGCCGCGTCCGGCGCGCTCGCCGCCACCGCCGCCTACGAGTACGTCAGCCGCCACGGCAACCGCTGCGCCACCCACGCCGCCGGCTACACCATCGCGGCCGCACCGTAGGGGCAGCCCACGTGGTTGCCCCGGACATCGTCCTCGCCCCTTCCTCTAGCTGTCTTGAATCCTGCTCTTAATCAGGTTGTGGTAATCGGGGCCGGACATAGGACACTCGCAGAGTTGCTTGAACTCTTCTCGGTTCAGCTTCAGGTAGGTCAAAAGGGACTTCAGCCGACCACTTCCGATACCACCTCTTTGCCTGGCTTTGGATGAAACCTTGAACGCTCGCTTGCCATCAATGAGATAGTAACCGTACTTCTCAGAGGATGAACGAATCACCAACCCCTGTCTCGAATCTTGTGTGTTGATCTGCTCCAACTTTCTGAATGCACGCTGGACTTCTGGTCCGTTAGGCATCCAGGGCATTGCTGATCCACCCTCGCAGAATCCGCTTCTCGGACCTCAATTCCGGACCCAACTCCTGCTCGGGAATATTCTCGAGGTCTTGATGGAGCGCCCACAATTCCTCCTGCAACTCCAGGACCGCTTCCCGCTCGGTCACCCCCACCCCGTACACGCCCACCTCTTCGATGCCGACCAACACTTCATCTCCGAAATCCTGAGAGGAATACATGACAGGCTGAACCAAGCGCACTTTCCCCTCGTTCAAAGTGTGAATGGCCCCTATCCCTCTTCGCGGAGCTTCAAGCACTTCCGAAAGCGATTGACTCATTCTCATTGCCACCTTTCCTGAAGTCCCTCTTTGCCGGCGCAACGCATCCCATAGTATATCCTATGCACTCGAAACCTTCGTCCCCCGCAAGTCCCTTCTCCCTTGACGGGGGAAGAGCCTGCCCTGAGCGTAGCCGAACGGGTCAGGATGGGGGTGACGGACAGGCGGGCGGCCCTAGGTTCGCAGCACGACCGTGATGATTACGCCAACCAGGGCGACAGACATGGTGACGCTCGCGCCCAGAAGGCCCAGCATTAGCCGGTCCATGCGCGCATTGAGGGCGCGTATCTCGGCCCGCACGTCGCGCATCTCGTTTCGCAGCGCGGCGTCTCCGGCCTGCATCTCGGCGCGCAGCGCGTCGAACCCGGCCTGCATCTCGGCCCGCAGCGCGTCGAACCCGGCCTGCATCTCGTTTCGCAGGGCGGCGTCCCCGGCCTGCATCTCGGCCCGCACGGCGGCGTCCCCAGCCTGCATCTCGGCGCGCAGCGCGTCGAACCCGGCCTGCATGTCGGTCCGCAGCGTGTCGACTTCGGCCCGCACGTCGCGTATCTCGGCCCGCACGGCGGCGAACTCGGCCTGCATGTCGGTCCGCAGCGTGTCGACTTCGGCCCGCACGTCGCGTATCTCGGCGCGCACGTCGGCCAGGCCCTCGCGCAGGTCGTCTCTCAGCCCCGCGATAGTGGCGGCGTGCTCCCCGGTGGTGCCTTCCAGCGCGCCCAGGCGGCTTTCGGTGGTCATCCAGCCTCTCTCTCGCGAGCATTGTCTACCATGCCGTGTGGCGCGTCAACAGCCCTGCCCCTACAGGGTTGTGGAGGGGGAAGGGATACAGGTGCCTGTGACAGCCGGTGCACGAGAAAAATCACCGCCGTTTTCACGCTGAATTCACCCCCTATTTTGCTTGACACCTGCTATAATCTCCGCCGGAACGGGCAGAACCGCCTCGCGGCGCTGCCCGCCCGATGGGTCGCCGCTCGCCACGCCATGCCCGCGCGCCGGGCGGCTCCGGCCAATTGTGATACATGGTATCCGTCGCGCTCGCGCCCGGCATGGCTCGACCGCCGCGCCCACGGGCGGATGGGCTCTTTTTTTGGAGGTTAGTGAGATATGGTATCTAGAGTTGCGTTGCTCGCGATAGCGGCCCTGGCAATCGCCCTGCCGGCGGCGTTCCTCGCCCCCCCCCGCCCACGCCCAGGGAGTTGACGACTCCCTCCCGCCTGTTGCCGACCTTTCGATTGCTGCCGAAGCCAGGGAAGGTCAAACCTCTTGGCTGGTTGCCGTAAAAACCAACCGTGTTGGGCGTCACCCGCTGGCGCGGGTTCGCAACGTGAGGGTACGGTTTTCCGTTGAAACCTTGCCCCCAAGTCCTCCGGTTTCAGGTCTCCGGTCGCGCCTTCTGGTCCAAATCAGAAATGGTTATCATGGCCATTTTGACGAAAACACCATGATATGGACTATCCCCGAACTGCCGACTCCGGACGGTTCGGCGGAGGCGGCAGTATACGCCCCGAACATCCCGATTGTATCCGAGCCGGTGGTGGTGCGGTTGAATGGCGAGATTGTCGGACCAGAAACAGCGGAGCCGCCGGGCCTTGATTTCAATAATGCCGTGGGGATGTTGTCCGCGAGCGAGGCAGGCGGGCGTGGGGACCACAACACCGGAGACACTGCCGTGCGCGCCGGCATTTCCAACAGGTCTCCGGATGCGGAGGGTCAGACGACCTTCACGGTGGATGCCATTAATCACCGTCGGGGTTTTCCAGGTCTGATACACCTTGACTTCAATAACGTTCAACTTGGAGTGCAGGTCAGAATAGACCTTTCGCCCGGCCTGGCTTTCGCCGGAACCCCGACGCCCCCATCCGGCACTAGCTTCAGCACGACCAGCGCGACCGCCGGCATTTGGGACGTGGGCGCTCTGGAGTCTGGGCCGGATGAAACGAAGTCGCTCCCTGTGGTGGTCAACCTCACCTCCGACAGCCTGGCGGACCTGCCCCTGGAGAAACGGTGCCTGACGGCCGAGGTGATCAGCGCTGTGCCCTGGTTCCCCTTCG
>DAOUJZ010000071.1:0-7723 GCA_034421955.1 Dehalococcoidia bacterium
ATGACCACCGGACGCGCCACCACCATCTTCTACCCTGAGTCGGACGGTATGCCCTTGCCTGACGGAGAGTATCAATCGCCCATATTCCGCAGAGTGGTCGGCCCTCTCGAGGTGCACTTCGAGGGTGTCGAGGGCGCCCACGTAAACGGCAACACCTTCCTGTACTACGTCGAGGGCGACCCACGCCGCAACGTGTCTCCGGACTGCTACGCGGTCTTCGGACTATCCGAGGCCGCGCTGGAGTCGCTTTCGCTGGAAGGCAACAACACCTACCTGCTGTGGGAAGTGGGCAAGCCGCCGGACTACGTGCTGGAGATAGCCTCGCCGAGCACGGCGCGCAGGGACCTGGGGGCCAAGCGCGACCTGTATGCCCGGATAGGGGTGGGGGAGTACTGGCGCTACGACCAGACGGGCGGGAACTTCTACCGTGAGCCGCTGGTGGGGGAGCGTCTGGTGGACGGCGAGTATCAGCGTCTGGAGATGCGCCGCGAGAGCGACGGTTCTGTGTGGGGGCACAGCGACGCTCTGAACCTGGACC
This sequence comes from Dehalococcoidia bacterium, assembly GCA_034421955.1. GTDB lineage: Bacteria > Chloroflexota > Dehalococcoidia > Lucifugimonadales > CATOSD01 > CATOSD01. The sequence goes on from DAOUJZ010000071.1 coordinate 539, forward strand.
TGTGGTGGATGGAGGGGGAGTTGCGTTACTGGGACCCCGTGCGAAGCGTGTGGCTGCTGACCCACCAGGAGACTGATGATGCGCTCCGGTCGGCAGAGGCGCGCGCGGAGGCGGCAGAGGCGCGCGCAGCGCAACTCGAAGCGGAACTGCGGCGTCTGCGCGGCGAATAGAACGCTCCGCTCGCGGCATGTGCCCGGCGACACCCCCGTCCCTTCGGCAGACCCTTGATTCCTCGGCTCCGCTCGGAATGGTGGATGGGACGCGAGGGAAGAGCCTATTGGTCGTCGCGGGGAGTGATGCTTATGCCCAGCTCCTCGAGCTGCTCCTGCTCGACGGGGCTCGGCGCCTCGAACAGCGGGTCCACCGCGCTCTGTGTCTTGGGGAAGGCGATCACGTCCCGGATGTTGTCCCGGTCGGTCAGCACCATCAGCAGCCGGTCTATGCCGGGAGCGATGCCGCCGTGCGGGGGCGCGCCGTACTCCAGGGCGTCCAGTAGCTGGCCGAAGCGCTGAGCTATCTGCTCTTTCGTGTAGCCCAGCACGCCGAACACGCGCTCCTGCAGCTCGCGGTCGTGTATGCGGATGCTGCCGCTGGCCAGCTCCTCGCCGTTGCACACCATATCGTACAGCCGCCCGATAACACGCGCGGGGTCGCTCTCGATGTACTGTTCGAGGCCGGGCTTGGGCACCGTAAAGGCGTGGTGCATCGCGTCCCAGCGCTCCTCGTCCTCGTTCCACTCGAACAGCGGGAAGTCGACCACGAAGGCCATCGCGAGCAGGTTCGGGTCCGCCAGTCCCAGCCTGCGGCCCATCTCGTGCCGCAGCGCGCTCAGGGTCTGGTTCACGATCTTGGCCGGACCGGCCGCCACCAGCACCATGTCGCCCACCTCGGCCTCCACGCGGTCGGCTATCGCGCGTACCTGGTCAAGCGTGAGGAATCGGGACACCGCCGAGCGCACCTGCTCCTGGGTCAGCTCGTCCAGCGGCGTGCCGGGCTCGCCGGTGAGCGCAATGGTGACTAGGCCCTGCGCGCCGCGGGCCTTGGCGAACTCGATAAGCTCGTCGGTCTGGCGGCGGGAGTAGGATGCCAGACCGGGCGCGCGGAAGCCCTTGATGATGCCGCCACCCGCGAGAGCCGCCTGGAAGACGCGAAAGTCGGTCTGGGCGGCGATGTCCGACAGGTCGGCGAGCTCCAGGTCGAAGCGCAGGTCCGGCTTGTCGGTGCCGTACAGTCCCATCGCGTCGGCGTACGTGAGCCGCGGGAACGGTCTGACGGTCCACTTGTGCGGGAAGAGCGTTTCGACGAGCTCGGTGTACATCTCCTCTATCAGGTTCAGGACGTCGTCCTCTTCCACGAAGCTCATTTCGAGGTCTAGCTGGGTGTGCTCGGGCTGGCGGTCGGCGCGCGGGTCCTCGTCGCGGAAGCAGCGGGCTATCTGGAAGTACTTTTCGACGCCGGACACCATCAGGAGTTGCTTCAGCTGCTGGGGCGACTGCGGCAGCGCGTAGAAGCTGCCCGGGTACAGACGGCTGGGCACCAGGTAGTCGCGCGCGCCCTCCGGCGTGCTCTTGATGAGGATGGGCGTTTCGACCTCGAGGAAGCCCCGCTCGTCGAGGAAGTCGCGGATGAACTTGACGACCTTGTGGCGCGCGATGAGGGTGTCTCGCATGGACGCGCGGCGCAGGTCTACGTAGCGGTACTTGAGGCGCAGCAACTCGTCGACCTCGCTCTCCTCGTTGACGTAGAAGGGCGGCGTCTTGGACTCGTTGAGCACGACCAGCGAGTCGGCCGCGACCTCGACGCTGCCGGTGGGCAGGTTCGGGTTTTCGGTGCCGGCGGGGCGCTCGGAGACGAGGCCCGACACCTGCGCGACCCATTCGTTGCGCAGCGACTCGGCAACGCGGTGGGCATCGGGAGCGTGCTCGGGGTTGAACACCACCTGTACCAGGCCCTCGCGGTCGCGCAGATCTATGAAGATGAGGTTGCCGTGGTCGCGCCTGCGGTGGACCCAGCCGGCAAGCGTGACCCTGGTCCCCACGTGCTGTTCGCGCACGTCGCCGCAGCTAATCGTCTTCAACAAAGTCGGTTCCTCCGGTGTTTTGGATCCCCTCTCCCTTGATGGGAGAGGGTTTGACTGAGGGTGAAAGGCAACCCGTCTAGAAGCGGCGGGTTGAGACATAAAAGCTTACCACCACCGCGCCGATTCCGTAAATGCCGGATATGAGCACCGAGCCGCCGCCGAAGTCGGGTGCGAGGGCGCGGAGCAGGGCCGGCTCGAGGGTGATCTCGACGACCAGCGCGGCGAGCACGCCCAGCAGCGCGACTATCTTGAGCTGACCGCCCTGCTTGCGGTTGGTGGCCAGGCTGGTGAACTCGCCGACCAGCAGGCCCAGGCCCGCGAACGCGGCGAGCGGCGCCAGGAAGCCGAAAGGGATGCCCGAATAGGCGAAGATGACCGCGATGACGGCGGTTGCGACTCCTCCAACGACGCCGGTGGCCAGGGACACCGCGACCGCGAGGGCGAGACGCCCGGGGGAGACGTCGAAGGTGGGCAGGCGCTGAGGACGGCCGCAGTCGGGGCAGCGTATACCGACGGCGGCGTGTACCAGGCACTGCGGACAGATGGGCGTGTCGCAGCGTCCGCAGCGCAGCGTCGTCTGCACGCTCCGGTGCCTGGCGCACTCGACCGCTTCAGCCATCGGGACTCGGCCTCGCGCTCTCCCCGCCGGGCTGCCTCTCGGTCCACTCGTCCTTGCGGGACACGTCCCGGTCGTACAGCACGCGGTTGAACGCCACCTGCGCCAGCGAGTAGCCCTCCGGGAGGGGTTCCCAGTTGGCGGTGAGCCGCTTGGCGAGCGCCGCGGCGGACACGCCGACGCTGAAGTACACAAGCTCGCCGGGGCGCTCTATCGGAAGCGGTGGATAAGCGTTGAACAGCACCGTCACCGGCGTGAGCGTCAGCAGGGCTATGAAGGTCCAGAAGCCGGTGTCGCGATACAGCAGCCGGCCCACCACGCCGAGCGTCAGGCCCAGCGCGGCTATCTCGTAGAACATGGCGAGGCCCAGCATCGCGCCTATCGCGGCGCCTATGCCGCGGCCGCCGGTGAACCGGATATAGGGCGACCAGGCGTGGCCAGCCATGGAGGCCAAGCCCACGGCGATCTGGACTCCCGCAGGCTGGTCGAGCGCCCCTGCGATGACCACGGGCAGCGTACCCTTCACCAGGCAGTCGTAGGCGCCGAGCACCACGCCCGCCCTGGCGCCGATTGTGGCGGTGACGTTGGACGCGCCGATGTTGCCGGAGCCGTACTCGCGGATGTCGATTCCGCGCAGGCGGCGGGCGAGGATGTACCCGGAGGGCACGCCGCCGGCGAGGTAGGCGCCTATGACGAGAAGAACGGCGAGGGGCGTCATGCGCCGCCAGCCGAGACCCTGCCGCGAGCGTGCAGGTCTTCCAGCGCCTCCACGCTCTCCATGGGTGGACCGACGTCTCCCGGCTCCGGCTCGCCGGGGTTGCCGGAGGCGTGGTAGTCGGTGCCGCCGCAGGGCACCAGGCCCAGGCTGTCGGCCAGACCCTTCAGCCGGGCCACCTGGTCCGGGGTGTAGTCCTTGTAATAGACCTCCATGCCCACCAGCCCGGCGCTCTTGAGCTCGGCCAGGGTATCCGCCAGCGACTCGACCTCGGCCATGCCGGTCTTGGACACGGAGTAGGTGGGGTGAGCCATGACGGGCAGTGCGCCGTTTTCGCGCAGGATGCGCACGGCGTCGGCGGGAGTCAGCTTGGGACGCTCGACGTAGGCGAGGCCGTTGCGGCCCAGGTACTGGTCGAACGCGCCCTTGGGATACTGGACGTAGCCGGCCTCGACCATCGCCTGCGCTATGTGAGGGCGGCCGATGGCGCCGCCGTCCGACAACTCGCGCACGCGCTCCCAGGAGACGGCGACGCCCAGCTCGGCGAGCCGCTCCACCATCAGGAGGCCGCGCTCCTCGCGGCCGCGCCGGAAGTTTTCCAACGTCTGCTGAAGTCCGGTGTCGGAGAGATCCACGTGGTAGCCGAGCACGTGTATCTCGCTGCCCGGAACGTCGGTGCTCAGCTCGATGCCCGGAATCACGCGCAGGTCCGGGAAGGCGCGGGCGGCCTGCTGCGCCTCGGCCACGCCCTCGGTGGAGTCGTGGTCGGTTATGGCGATGACGCGCAGGCCGGCCTGGGCGCACTGGCGCACGAGCTGGGACGGCGTGAGAGTGCCGTCGGAGTGGGTGGTGTGCAGGTGCAGGTCCGCTTCGATCATGCCTGTGCGGAGACTCCGGCCTGCCCTACCCTGTCCACACGCTGGACGCTCAGCGCCCTGCCCGTCGACTCGTCTATCTCGAAGAGCACGCTGTTGAACTGGGTGGGGCCGGACTTGGGGATTTTGGGCTTGGTGGGCATCTGCGTCAGGAAGCGTTCCAGGAAGCCCTCTATCTCGCCGCCGATGATGGAGTTGGAGGCGCCGACCATGCCCAGGTCGGTCACGTAGGCGGAGCCGCCGGGGAGCACGCGCGCGTCGGCGGTGGGCACGTGGGTGTGTGTGCCTGCCAGCGCGCTGACGCGGCCGTCCAGGTGCCAGCCCATGGCCTCCTTTTCGGCGGTGGCCTCGGCGTGAAAGTCCACGATGACCACGGGCGGCCGGTCGGGCAGCTCGGCGAGCAGCCGGTCGACGGCGGCGAAGGGGCAGTCGAAGTTGCCGACGAAGAGCCGCCCTATGAGGTTGACGACGAGCGCGCCTCCGACGAGGGCGTGGCCGCGTCCCGGCGCGGCGGCGGGGTAGTTGAGGGGGCGCAGCACGGGGAGGTCCGAGTTCATGTGCGGGACTATCTCCGGCTTGTCCCAGATGTGATTGCCGGACGTGATGACGTCGACGCCGCTGGCCAGCAACTGCCCGGCGGTCTTCCGGGTGATGCCGAAACCGCCGGCGGCGTTCTCCCCGTTGGCTACTACTAGGTCGAGCGCGAGTTCGCGCCGCAGTTCCGGGAGGACGGCCCGTAGGGTATCCCTGCCGGGCCGTCCCATAACGTCGCCTATCATCAGGACACGCAAGATTTGGGATGGCTCCTATAGGCGGCGTGCGTGAGCGGTCAGCGGGCGTACTCGACCGAGCGGCTCTCTCTGATCACGGTCACCTTGATTTGACCGGGGTATACAAGCGTCTGTTCGATCTTCTTGACGATTTCGCGGGCCATCTTGGAGGCTGCGACGTCGTCGATCTTCTGGGGCTGGACCATGATGCGCACTTCGCGTCCGGCCTGGATGGCGAAGCACTTTTCGACGCCGTCGAAGGCGCGGCCCACCTCTTCGAGGGCCTCCAGCCGCTTGATGTAGTTCTCCACGGTGTCCCTTCGGGAGCCGGGGCGGGCGGCGCTAATGGCGTCCGCGGCGGACACGATGAACGCCTCGACGCTGCTCATGTCGTCGTCGTGGTGTTCCCCGATGCAGGTGCAGACGTTGCCGGCCACGCTGTGCCTGGCGGCCACGTCGGCGCCGATTTCGGCGTGCGGCCCCTCGACCTCGTGGGAGAGCGCCTTGCCGATGTCGTGCAGCAGGCCGCCGGCCTTGGCGATCTTCACGTCGGCGCCTATCTCGCCGGCCATCATCGCTGCGAGTTGGGCCACCTCCATGGAGTGTTGCAGGACGTTCTCGCCGTAGCTGTAGCGGTACTTGAGCCGCCCGAGCAGCCTGACGATGTCAGGATGGAGTCCGCGAACTCCGACCTCGTACACGGCCTGTTCGCCGGCCTTGCGGATGCTCTCGTCAACCTCTTTTTCGGACTTGACGACCATTTCCTCTATACGGGCGGGATGGATTCTGCCGTCGGCCAGCAGCTTGCCGATGGCTACTCTCGCAATCTCGCGCCGCACGGGATCGAAGCAGGACAGGGTCACCGCTTCGGGGGTGTCGTCGATGATGAGGTCGACTCCGGTGGCCTTCTCGATGGCGCGGATGTTGCGGCCCTCGCGCCCGATGAGGCGGCCCTTCATGTCGTCGCTGGGCAGCGGCACCGAGGTAACGGTGACTTCGGAGACGACGTCGGCGGCCAGCCGGTGGATGGCCTGTGCCAGGATGTTGCGCGCGGTGTCGTTGGCCTCGTCCCTCGCGCGCATTTCCAGGTCGTGGCGCAGGTGGGAGAGTTCGAGCTCGGCCTCTTCTTCGACCTGCCTGTAGAGCAGGCTCCTGGCTTCGGTGGCGGACAGGCCGCAGAGCGCCTCGAGCTTCTGTAGCTCCTCGCGGCGCAGTTCGTCCATTTCCGCTTGGAATTGCTCGGCTACTTTCTCCTTCTGAACAATGTTGCGTTCTCTGCGCTCCAGGTTATTGGCGCGCCGTTCGACATTTTCTTCCCTGTTGGCGACGCGGCGCTCTGTGCGCTGGATTTCGGCGCGCCGCTCTTTTAGCTCCTCCTCTCCGGTCGAGCGGAGTTGGATGGAGTCTTCTTTGGCCTTCAGTAGTACGTTTCGCCTTTCCTCCTCGGCTTGTTCCAGAACTCTAGACGCTTCGGACTGCGCCGCTTCGAGGCGCTTACCCAGTATAAGCCTCTTGCCGAAGTATCCCGCTGCTGCTCCTAATGCCAAGCCAACCAGGACGGCGAGTATCGCGGTAATTGCGATTTCCACGCATCTCACCTTCCTATTGAGTTTTAGGGAGGCATTTGGAAATACCTCCCCAAGTTAGCATGTTAAGGCGAGCGAGACTGGGTGTCAAGCGACGCTTGGGCGCGAGAGCGGGAGGTGTGCCTGAGCTCTCACCCCCATCCCCGTATCGAGTACGGGGCAGGCTCTGGCCTTCCCCCGGCGAGGGGGAAGGGAGTCATCGGAATGCGGTAACGCAAAATCTGTTAGATTCTGCGACATTCTGTTGTGTTCGTAGCTGGGCGGACCGGTGTTTCCGCTCAATTCTGTAATGCCGGAGTGGGCAATCCAGGGCATAAGTGTCGCGCCGCGTGACAGAAGAGGACAGGGGGCGTGGACTTGCGGTGGCCTCACCCTCGTCCTGGCCTTCCCCGCTCAAGGGGGAAGGGGCTTGCGGCGGCGGGCGGGTTTGAAACCATTCGCTCCAACTAATTCTTTTCTGCGGCGGTTTTTGACCGTGGAGAGCATTTGCGTCCGGCGTAGCGAGGGGTTCGTGTGAGCGCCAGTCCTGGTGGTGCTGGCGAC
>DAOUJZ010000072.1:0-2944 GCA_034421955.1 Dehalococcoidia bacterium
TCCCCCATCGAGGGGGAAGGGATATTTGGCGCTGTGCTCTAGTCGTCGTAGGCGTAGCTGTAGGCGGCGCCGACCACGCGGCCGCCGTCCACGATGAGGTACTCGCGCTCGAGGGACTCGCCGGCGAAGAGGCGCTCCAGGCAGTCGCGGATGCCGTCGGAGTAGCGCTTCTGGGCCTCGAGGCTGGTTCCGGATACGTGGGGCGTCAGGGCGTGGTTGGGCATGGAGCGCCAGGGATGGTCGGACGGCGCGGGCTGGGGGAACCACACGTCTCCGGCGTAACCGGCGAGGTGGCCTTCTTCCATGACCTCGACCAGCGCGTCCGTATCCACTATCGCGCCGCGGGCGGTGTTTATGAGATAGGAGCCCTTCTTCATGCTGAGCAGCCGCTCCTTGTCGAACAGGCCCCGCGTCTGCGGCGTGAGCGAAATGTGGATGGTGACCACGTCGCAGGTCCGGAGCAGGGGATCGAGCCGCATGTAGCGGGCGCCCAGGGCGGCCTCGTCCACGGTGCTCAGGTGCATGAGGTCGTAGTAGTACATGGTGACGTCGAACGGCTTGAGCCGCGCCGCCACGCGCTGTCCGATGCGGCCCATGCCCACGATGCCGACTGTCTTGTCCTCCAGGTCGTGGGAGCGGGCGGCTATCTTGCCGATGTCCCAGCCGCCGGAGACCACCTCGTCGTAGGAGGGGAAGTAGTTTCGCACGAGCGTGAGAATCTGCATGACGGCGTGCTCGGCGACGCTGACGACGTTGCTGCCGGTGATCTCGGCGACGGTGATGTTGCGCTCGGCGGCGACGGCGAGGTCCACGTGGTCGGAGCCGACGCCCGCCGTGAGGACTGCCTGCAAGCCCGGGGCCTTGTCCATCTTCTCCTTCGTGACGTAGGTGGGCCAGAAGGGAGTGGTGATTATCACGTTGGTATCGGGCAGATGCGAGTCGAGCTCGTCACCGGGGTCGGTGATGGCTACAAGCTCGTGGCCGGCGCCCTCCACCAAATCGCGCAGGCCCAGCGCGTTTTCGGCACAGCCCAGCAGTTCGGGGGTGCTCTCCGCTGCGGGGCCACCCGGGTACAGTACGGCGACGATCTTCATGGGGCTCTCCTTCCTGTGTCTTGCGATTACCGTTTCTCGTTGGCCTGCTCTCCCTGGCGGGAGAGGATTTAGGTGAAGGGGAAGGGACTTCAGAGTGTATCGGAAACGAGGTAAGCCGTGGTTAGCGGCTCACCGTCCAGGAGGATCGGGTATGCGTTCAGCACGGTGTCGTGGAAGAAGGCCACCGGAAACTCCTGTGTAACGGCCTGGGTGAAAACGTTGTGGTGCTGCGGAAGTATCTCGAACTCGACCGGCTTCATGTACTCGTAGCCCTCGTGGAAGAAAGAGAGCGTGTGGGCGCCTTCGGATGCGTACACCATCACGAACAGTGTCATGCGATGGCGCTTCACGCCCGCGTGCCCCGGATGAGAGGGAATCACGGAGACGTGGTTGCGTACGTTCAGCAGGTCGAAGCCGCCGTTTCCGGGTCGGTACTCGTCGGCGAACACCGCGAACAGGCAGCGCGGCTCGATAGCAGCCATTCGCGCGCACGCTCACTGCCCCGGCACGACCGGCAGCACCACGTGGGAGGGCCGGTCGGCGTCGTGGTACACGGTGTTGCGGGCGACCTCGGTGCGCCTGCTGAGGCCCAGCGGCTCGCCCGTGTTGGGGTTCACGTCCAGCCGCGGGAAGTTGCTGCTGGCCACGTCCACGCGAATGCGATGCCCCCTGGCGAACAGGTTGCTGGTGGGGTACAGCTCGATGGTGAACTCGTACACCTCGCCCGGCTCCATCATCTCGGCCCGCTCGAACGAGTCGCGGTAGCGGGCGCGGATGACCCCGTCGGTGATGTTCATGTCGAAGCCCTGGGGGTAGTCGGGGCTGGGCGGGTACACGTCCACGAGCTTGGCGGTGAAGTCGGTGTCGACGCACGACGACGACGCCCAGAGCCTGGCGACGACCGGGCCGGTGATCTCGACGGCCTCCTCGAGCGGCGGCGTCTGGAAGGTGAGCACGTCGTGGCGGGAGGCGAGCGGCAGATACGGCTCGCGGGAGCCGTAGAAGCGGGGGCCTTCCTGCTGGTGGAAAGCTCCGCCCTCCATGATGTCGGCGCCGGAGGAGATGTTGCCGCCGATCGTGGGCACGGGACTGTTGGGGTCGAACAGGTACTCGCTGGGCCGCGCGCCGGCGCGAGGGGCCTGGGTGGACAGCCCACCGCCGGAGTGGAGGTAGAAGGCCGTGTCGACGGCGCGGGCGAGCGGCCAGTCCTGCTCGTCGCGCCAGCGTCCGCCGTGGTTGAGGCGACCGTCGGCGTTCTTGCGGCCATCGCCACCACCCATTACGAACAGCCTGACCGCCGAGTCGCGCTCGACGCCGTTGTCCATGTCCTTGAGCCAGCGGTCGAACCAGCGCAGCCGCATGTGATTGTAGTCGTCGGCCAGGCTGCCGGACACGACAGAGAGAGGGCCGAAGTCCACGTCGCCGGAGTAGCTCACGTCGTGCGCGCCGTGGGTCCAGGGGCCGAGCACCATGCGGATGGGGCCGTTCTTGATTGGAGACAGCCCGGTGTAGTTGCGGGTGGTCGTGCGGGTGTAGGGGTCGTACCAGCTACCTAGGTGAAGCTGGGGAATGTCGGCGTACTGGTCGAAGTACAGCTCGTTGCATATGCCAATCTGCTGCCAGTACTCGCCGAAGTCGGCCTGGGTCCACATGTCGAACACGTAGTCCTCGTAGTCGGGCGCCCAGCGCAGCGGTGACTGGCCCTTCTTCCAGGGCATGCGCTGGAACCACTCGCGGAGGTCCTCGGCCTCCAGCGCGGCCTTGACCGTGGGGTCGGACAGCGCCTCCGTGCTGTTGCGGGCGTGGGTGAAGGCCCAACAGACCTGGCGCAACTCCAACGTGCCGCTGTT
>DAOUJZ010000073.1:0-35459 GCA_034421955.1 Dehalococcoidia bacterium
AAGTGTCGCAACGCCGGATACCCGACCCGCTCACTCAAGACATTGATAGCATCCGGGCGCTTCTCTCGCAGACGCTTCGCTGCGGTAACCACCATGTCGCCGATGGCGTAGTCGCCGCTGTCTACGTCGATAGCGACGACCTCCCCGTGGTGGGCATCTTCGACCAGGGGCCGGATGTCCCTCTCGTAAATCTCCTTGCCGAGGCGGGCAGTCTCTTCCTTGGGCCGACGTGTCGGCGTAGTCATCTCTTCACCTACTGTCAAAGGCATTCCTCTATAGGTCATATCTTACCGTGGGAAGGTTGCGACCGGCAATGGGAAACGCCCGCGGACCAGCGTGCGATCGCCCTGCCCAAGGGCCCTTGACCACACCCGCACATCCGTGCTACGCTACCACAACAAAGGACCGACCTACCACCCGCGGCCCACACCGCTTAGTGACCTTCGTGCCCTTCGTGGATGTTCCCGCCCGTTCCACCCCCGCAGCCACCTGCGGCAGTCGCACCTGTTACCGTGCACCCAGGCGCCCCCCACGAGGCCCCGGCGGCGCACCATCCAGCCACGAAATGTCCCCCAAAGTCCCCGTTTGACACACATTTCGCCAACTCCTGGGCCAGCCCCCCAGCTACGAATGGTGCGGAATGGTGCATTTTGGAGCACTTTTCGCGAGAACCCGGCCCGCCGTCCCTTCCCCTCGCCTGTAGGGGCGGGTTTCAAACCCGCCCGGATGGGGGTGACCGCGCTGCCCCCTCTCCCTTGAGGGAGAGGGCTAGGGTGAGGGTGAAAGAACCCCTCCCACCTACCGCGCGCATCGAAATGCAACCATTTGCATCACGAATCGCCACTCTCCCGCCGCTTTGTCATCCCGCGCCCTTGCGCGTATAATGGCCCCCAGCCCAAAACCGGGCCGCCCGTAGCCCGCCGTCCCGCAACAAAGGAGTTCCAGCCATGCCCGAAGCCCTCGCCTTCTTCCGTGGTAACGTCGTGCCCCTCGCCGACGCCAGGGTCAGCGTCATGACCCACGCCATGCACTACGGCACCGCCGTATTCGAAGGCATCCGCGGCAACTGGAACGAAGACCAGGGCAAAATCATGATCTTCCGCATGAGGGAACACTACGTCCGCTTCCTCCAGGGCTGCCGCATGATGATGCTCGACATCCCATACTCCGCCGACGACCTCTGCGACATCACCACAGACCTCGTCGCCAAGTGCGGCTACAGCCAGGACCTCTACATCAGGCCCCTCGCCTACAAGAGCGAGGAGCTCGTCGCCAACCTCAAGCTCCACGAGCTCGGCAGCGACTTCACCCTCATCGTCAACCCCTTCGGCGCCTACATCGACGCCGAGGGCGCCATCCGCTGCTGCACCTCCTCCTGGCGCCGCATCGACGACACCATCATCCCGCCCCGCGTCAAAATCTCCGGCCACTACGTCAACAGCATCCTCGCCAAGACAGAGGCCGTCCTCGCCGGATTCGACGAGGCCATCATGCTCACCCAGGACGGCAACGTCTCCGAAGGCAGCGGCGAAAACCTCTTCATGGTCTCCAACGGCGTCGTCCACACCCCGCCCGTCGCGGACAACAACCTCGTCGGCATCACCCGCGACTCCGCCATCACCCTCGCCAAGCGCGAACTCGGACTCGACATCGTGGAGCGCAACATCCGCCGCAGCGAGCTCTACCTCGCCGACGAGGTCTTCCTCACCGGCACCGCCGCCCACGTCACCCCCGTCGGCGAGCTGGACAGCCGACCCATCGGCGAAGGCGGCATCGGCCCCATCACCGGCCGGATCAGGGACAAGTACCTGGACGTCATCCGCGGCAACGACCCCGCCTACGCCGACTGGTGCACCGCCGTCCCCCTCGAAAGCTGGTAGCCCGGCCCGCCAGTACTCCATCCGTCATTCCCGCGAAAGCGGGAACCCAGGGGCGGGGGCAGCTACACGAACGGCGAGACTAACCGGAACCTGCACGGCTAACCAATGTTCACCTTCGCGACCGACTACTACATCCTCGTAGCCGTCGCCGCGACCGGCACGCTCCAGGTAGCCGCATCCCTCGGCGGACTCCGCGGCCTGCTCTTCCTCAAGCCGCCCGTGCCGGCGAGGCTGCTCGGAAGCGTCCTCATCGTGGGTGCGTTCGTCTGGTTCTTCGCCGTCGAGGACCGCAACATAAACGACTACGAAGGCGGCCTGGACGCCCCGACCCAGGCCCTCTTCTTCTTCCTGGGCGCGTCGACCGCGGTGGCCTTCACCCTGCTCGCGTCCTCCCTGGTGAACCTGGGCATGAGGGCAGGGGAGAGTGACCCGCCGGAGGGCATGGACGCGCTGAAGAGCAGCAACTACGCCAGCGCCCTGCGCCGCGCCATCGGACGCCGGCTCGCCAAATGGTGAACGCGGACGAAAGACTGTTCCTCTGGCTGAACGGCCTGGCGGGCCAGTTTCCGCCGCTGGATACCTTCATCACCTGGGTGGTCAGCGACTACCTCATCCCGGTGGGCATGGCCCTCGGCCTGGTCGCCTTCTGGTTCGCCGGCCGGGACTCGGACACCCGCCACCGCCGCCAGGTCGGCGTGTTCGTCGCCCTCACCTCGATGGCCCTGTCCAACTGGGCCGTCTACATCACCAACTGGTACTACTTCCGCCCGCGCCCGTTCGTCGAGTTCCCCGACCAGGTGACGCTGCTGTTCTACCCGCCCACCGACTCGTCGTTCCCGTCCAACGCCATAGCCGCCGCGTCCGCCATCGCCATCGCCGTCTGGTGGGCCGACCGCCGCATCGGCGCGGCCTTCCTCGCCGCCGCCGGACTCTACGCCTTCGCCCGCGTCTTCGCCGGCGTCCACTACCCCCTGGACGTGGCCGCCGGATTCGCCATCGCCGCCGCCGTAACCGCCGTAGTCTTCACCCTCTTCCGCCTCCTCCGCCCCATCCCGGACCTCGTCCTCAAACTCGCCCGCGCCCTCTGCCTCGCCTAACCTTAGGGTCCCTTTCCTCACCTCTCCGTCATTCCCGAGAAATCGGGAATCCAGTGATGGGGGTGCAAGAGTCCCTTCCCCCTCGCAGGGGGAAGGTTAGGATGGGGGTGCCCGCCTACCCCGACCGCTGCACGCCCATCGCGGCGAACTCGTCCCGCCGCTCCTGGGTGTATCGCGCCATGTCCGCCGGAATCGGATTCGCCCCGCCGAGCGCCCTGGCGTTCATGTACAGGATCGCCGCCTCCTCGACCACCACGTTCGCCCTCACCGACGACATCGGGTCCGCCGCGAACGTCAGCACGCCATGGTTGGCCAGCAGCACGCCGCCCGTGTTCGGGTACTCCCGGATGGCCCGGGCGATGTTCTCCACCGACTCGCTCGACCCCCTCGGGCCGTAGCCGGCCAGCGGCACCCCGTCCGTCATGTCGAACCGCGCCATCGCCTCGTAGATCAGCGGTATCGGCTCGTAGGCCACCGCCAGGCTCGTCGCCGCCGGCGAGTGCGTGTGCAGCGCGCCGCCCGCGTCCGGCCGCAGCCGGTACACCACGCCGTGCATGTCCACGATCTCCGCCGACGTGGGCTCAACCGCGCCCTCCACCAGCGTGCCGTCCAGCTCGTACAGCGCGATGTTCTCCGGCCCCAGGTTCGCCAGCGTCCCGCCCGCCGTCAGCAGGAAGGCGTCTTCCCCCGGAATCCGCGCGCTGATGTTCCCGTGCTTGCTCAGCGACATCACTCCACAGCTAGTCACGAACCTCCCAGCCTCGATAATCTTCTGCTTGTATTCCGCAATCAGCTTCGAGTCCACTTCCTACCTCCTTGATCTCATCAGTCCCCTCTCCCTCGATGGGAGAGGGCTAGGGTGAGGGTGAAATACCTCCCAATCACCTATGCCTTCACCAACGCCGCCCCGTTCCCGCCCTCCACCACCAGGTCCGTCGCCCCGTGAAACGCCATGAACCCCCGCATCGCCTGCGAAAAATCCGCCACCAGCTCCTCGTCCGGCTCGACGCCCGGCTCCAGGTGCAGCGCTCTCAGCCGCAGCGTGCCCGTAGCCCGTTCCAGCTTAGGGTCGAACCGCCCCACCAGCCTGTCGCCGTGCAGAATCGGCAGGCAGAAGTACCCCCACCGCCGCTTGGGTCCCGGAACGTAAGCCTCCAGCCGCTGCTCGAACCCCCAGAGCTGCACGTCTCGCCCCGGCGCCCAGAACAGGCTGTCGAACGGCGTCAGAAACGTCGTAGCGTTCGGGACAAGCCCACCGTCCGCGGCCCGCTCCAGTGTGTCCAGGCTGTCGCGGTGTACGATGAACCCCTCCGCATCGCCCTGCGCCGTGACGCACGACACCTCCACGAACACTCCCTCGTCCATCAGCGCCCTCAGGTGCGACCGGCTCTCCCCGACCTTCAAGCGGACGTAGTCCCGGAGCTGGCGGGGCGTGCAGATGCCGACGCGCCGCATCGACCACTCCAGCAGGTGCCGCACCGCCTCCTCCTCCGTCGGCTCGCTCGTGTCCACCCAGCCCGGCAACACGCGCTCCCGCAGATCGTACACCCGCTGGAAGTTCTCGCGCCCGGACACCATCGTCTCGCCCAGGTCGTACAGGTACTCCAGCGCGTGCTTCGCCGGCTTCCAGTCCCACCAGCCCTTCCGCGGCAGCGGGCGGTCGTCCGAGAAATCGGAGACGCGCACCGCGCCATCCTCGCGCACCCTCTGCCGCACCGCATCCACCATCTCGGCGTTGCCCGGCTCTTCCAGCCAGCGCCGCCGCGACCTGAACGCGCCCTCGGAGCACCGGCGCATCAACCGCAGCCGGTAGCGGTACTCGCTCAGCGGGATGATGCTCGCCGCGTGCAGCCAGTATTCGAACAGCCGCCGCCGTTCGGGATCGTACGCCAGCGCGTCGAGGTCCGCCGGATCGTACATCCCCAGCCGGCTCCACAGCGCCAGGTAGTGACTGCGACGCACCATCTGGAGAGTGTCGATCTGCAGGCACCCCACCCGCTCCACGGCGGCGTACACCTCGTCCGGCGTGGACGGCGCCTCCATGTCCGGCTGCTCCGCCAGCCCCTGCGCGTGCAGCGCGAGCGCCCGCGCGGCGCTCAGCGGATACGTTACGTCGGCTCTCATTGAAACACTGCCACCTGCCGTTCTCGGCCCATAGTACACCAGCCCGCGGGTGGCTGACAGCCTTTGCGTCCAGTGCGACCACAAGGGCCGCTCCCCACGGTTTAGGCCACCGACCAGACCGAATACGGGCTACACGCCTACTTCACAATGTTAACACCCCAACACATTTTAGAAGTTTGGGTTGCCGACCAGACTGACATGGATTACACGTCGCAATCACGGTGTTGACACAGTAATATCCTCTGGGGTACACTGCGCCTCATACGGTGGCTGTCCTATACGAGTCCTCTCCTCCAGGCGGCACGCCACAATCGCATACGATGCCCCCTGGTGGTTCGAGCGAGGCGATCCCAGCCGTTCACATCCCGAACACGGTAGTGAATCGCCTCGGCGCCGACGATACTGCGCCCGCAAGGACGTGGGAGAGTAGGACGCTGCCAGGGGGCTCTTCGCATCGTGGCCGTCCCGTAACTGAACTGTTCAGAGTCGATGCCAAACGAACAGATCGAGAGGTTCGTCGTTGAGTCGCCTGCTTCCTTCGCCCGTCCCAGCCCTTCTAGCGACCCTGGCCCTGGCCGCGGTCCTGTTGTTGCTGCTGTCCCCCGACTCCATCCAGGCCAAGGACGAGGAAGAAAAGACCGAAATCACGGACGGCCCCATCATCATCAGCGCGCCCGAAAGCGGCGACACCTATGGCCGCCGTGAGACGATCTCCATCGCCGTCACCTTCAGCCGCCCCGTGGCCGTTTCCGGCGAGCCGCGCCTGCAGCTGCTCATCGGCGAGCGCAAGCGATGGGCCAGGTACGACCGCTCCGACCAGGAAGGCGCCCGCCTTATCTTCGCCTACGTGGTCAAATCCAAGGACTTTGACGACGACGGCATCAGCATCGCAAAGAACGCGCTCGACCTGGACGGCGAGCCCATCACGGACGCCCGCGGCGACCGCGCCCGCGTGAGGCACCAGCCACTGCCGGACCAGGCCGCCCACAAGGTCGCCGGGCAGCCGGCCGGCGAACCCGCGCCCGCGTCGGCGACCACCACGCCCGCCCACGGACCCCCGACCACGACGCCGACCGGCGATCCCGCGACCACGACCCCGACGGGCGATCCCGCGACCACGACGCCCGCCCACGGACCCGCGACCACAACCCCGGCCGCCGAGCCTGCGACCACGACGCCGGCCGGCGAACCCGCGCCCGAACCCACACCCGCGCCCGCGGCCACGACGCCCGCCAACCACGCGCCGCAGTTCGCCGATGAGACCACCGCCCGCTACGTGCCGGAGAACACGCCCGCCGGGGGGAACGTCGGCGACCCCGTGACCGCCGCGGACGACGATGGCGACACGCTCACCTACGCCCTCGCCGGACTGGACGCCGGGTCCTTCGATTTCGACCCCGCCGCCGGGCAGATTCGCGTCAAGGACGCCTTGGACTACGAAAACAGGGCCGGCTACTCCCTAACCGTAACAGTCCATGACGGCAAGAACGCCGCCGGAGAAGCCGACACCGCCATCGACGACTCCATCGAGGTCACAGTCGGCGTGAACAACGTGGACGAGGCGGGAGTCGTCAGCCTGATCGCCGAGGCCGATACGCCCCAGGTGGGCAGCCTGCTGCGCGCGATCCTGCTCGACCGGGACGGCGGCGTCACCGGCCTGACCTGGGCGTGGGAGCGTTCCGCCAACGGGGCGGCTTGGCAGACCATCGGGGGTGTCGGCGAGGCTGACTACACGCCCGCCGATGACGACGCCGGCAGTCACCTGCGGGCCGTCGCGTCCTACTCCGACGGCCACGGCCCCGGCAAGAGCGCGCAGGCAGTCACGGCCAACCCGGTGGGGCTTGCGCCGCAACCGGTGGTCCCAGACACCCGCCAGCTCCAGGGCGCGCCAAGCGTCACCCTCGCCCTGCTCCCGGCGGTCATCACCGAGGACGGCGGTGTGAGCGCCGTCACCGCCACTCTGGACGAGGCGGCCGGCGTGGACGTCACCGTCACCGTCTCGGCGTCGGCGACCTCCCCGGCGACGTCGTCCGACTTCACGCTGAGCGCCAACACGACCCTCACCATCGCCGCGGGCGCGACCAGCAGTGCGGGCGTGGTCACCATCACCGCCGTCGACAACTCCGCGTTCGCGGCCAACAAGTCCGTCACCGTGTCGGGCGCGGTCAGCGCCGCGACGGTAAACGCTCCCTCCCCCGTGACCCTCACAATCGCCGAGGACGACTACGACTGCTCGGGCAGCACGGCCACTCCGTCCGGGTCGTCCGCAGGGCTGGTGGCGGACTGCGAGGCGCTGCTGGCGTCCCGGGACGTGCTGCGCGGCACGGCGGCACTCGACTGGAGCACCTCCACCGCCATCGACTACTGGGAGGGCGTAAGCGTCTTTGATGGCAGGGCATTGGAATTGAACTTACCTGGGAAATCCTTGGGGGGATCCATCTCGCCGCGGCTCGGCGACCTGTCGAACCTGGAAATCCTGAACTTGAGCGACAATAGCCTGACCGGCCCCATCCCGCCGGAGCTTGAGAACATCACGGGCTTGGTGGAGCTGTGGCTGGGCGACAACCGGTTGACGGGTTCCATCCCGCCGGAGCTTGGCAACCTGTCAGACCTGGAGGGTCTCGACCTTACCGGCAACTCCCTCACGGGAACGGTGGCGCTCGTGCTGCGGCCGGATGCGGTCGCCGAGAACGGCGGCCCACGCGACATCGAGGTGGCAGCCATCCTGGACGAGGGGACGGCGTGGGCCAACTCGTTCCACTATGCCTACAGCGTGTTCGGCCAGTTCGAGACAAGGCCCGCCTCGTCCATTGTCAACCTGACCGTCACGGGCAGCGGTTCGAGCGATGACGTGGTGGACTTCAAGCCCGTGCGGGACTTCGGCGTCACTGTCCACCGGGGAGAGGAGGCCGGCCGCGGCGCGTTCACGCTGGAGCCCATTCCCGACGAGGTGGACGAGTACACCGAGGAAGTAACCGTGAGCCTCGTATCGGGCACGGGCGCCATAGGCGTGGCCGACGTGGCCCTCAGCCTGGCAGACGTGTCGCCGACATTCACCATCACCGACGACTTCCGGCCGACGGCGACCCTCGTCCTCTCCCGCGCCAAGATCGACGAGAGCGGAGCCAACAACAGCGCCGCCGTGACCGCGACGCTGGACCAGGTGTCGCCCACGCTTACGATCATCGACGTTTCGGCGGGTCACTGGTTTGGCGCCGACGAGAATGACTTCACGCTCAGCGCGAACAGGACTCTTACCATCCCCGCCAACGCAACCAGCAGCACCGACGCGGTGACCATAACCGCCGTGGACGACGAAGTGCTGTCGGCCAACAGGACGGTAAGGGTGTGGGGCTCGGTGTTCAGAGGCGACTTCTTCGCTCCCCGCGACGTGACGCTGACCATTCTAGAGGACGGCGTAGACTGCGCGGGCACCACCGCCGTCGGCGCCAATCCCTCCGCCGGGCTGATCGAGGACTGCCGCATCCTTCTCGCCTCCAGAGAGACGCTGGAGGGCGTATGGGAGACGCTCAACTGGAGCGTCTCCACCGCCATCGCAAGCTGGACGGGGATAGGCGTCACGGATGGCAGGGTGAAGGTTCTGGACTTGTCGTCAGAGGCCGAATACCCTGGCGATAGGGTTGGTTCTACTGGTTCCATTCTCCCGCCGTCCCTCGGTGGTTTCATCCCGCCGCAACTGGGTAGCCTGTCGGCGCTGACCAAGCTGGACCTGTCGGGCCACTCACTGGGGCAGGAGATTCCCGGCGAGCTCGGCAGCCTTTCGAACCTGACCGCGTTGGATCTGAGCGGCAACAACCTGATTGGCGAGATCCCTCCCGAGCTCGGCAGCCTTTCGAACCTGACCTCGTTGGACCTCAGCGACAATGGATTGACGGGCCGCATCCCGCCTGAGGTCGCACGATTGTCGAGCCTGACCGCGTTGGGCCTCCACTTCAACGATTTTACGGGTGGCGTCGCCCTGGAGATGTGGCCCACGCGGGTGGCCGAGGACGGAGGCCCGAGAGAGGTCACGGTGATCGCCACACTGGACCCCGGCACTGCCTGGGCCAACAGCTTTGGCTCGCGATTCAACTTCACCCTCTCGGTGACCGGAAGCGGATCGGACAAGGACGTGGTGGACTTCACCGAGGTCCCGGACTTCGATATCAGTTTCCCGGCGGGCAGCTCTGCTGCCAGGGCGTTCTTCACTATCACCCCGGAGGCCGACGCCCAGGACGAGGCGGATGAGACAGTCACGCTGAGCGCTTCCGGGGCGGACGGAATCGCGAGCGTCGGGTTCATGGCCCTTGAGGTCAAGGGCGCCCCGACCCTCACCCTCACAGACGACCACTACCCCACGCTGACGCTGGCGCTGACGCCGGCCTTCGTAACCGAGGCCGGGGGGAAGGCCCTGGTCACCGCGACACTGGACGAGGCGGTGACCACGGACACAATCATAACCGTGAGAACGGCGCCCGTGTGGCCCGCGCAAGCGGCAGACTACTCCCTCAGCGCAAACGCGACCCTCACCATCCCGGCCAACACCACCACCAGCACGGGCACGGTCACCATCACCGCGGTGGACGACAAGCTGCTGACGGCCAACAAGATGGTAGGGGTGTGGGGCGCGGTCAGCGCCACGACGGTAAACGGCCCCTCCCCCGTGACCCTAACCATCGCCGAGGACGACTACGACTGCGAGTACAGCGCGGCCGCGCCGCCCGGTCCGGGCGGCTCCTCCCCTGGCCTGGTGGCCGACTGCGAGGCGCTGCTGGCGTCTCGGGACGTGCTGCGCGGCACGGCGACGCTCAACTGGAGCGCGGACCTGGCTATGGGAAGCTGGGATGGCATAACCGTGGACGAGGGCCCGCTCACATGGACTTTTTACCCGGGCCAGGTCGTAGAGATCAGCCTACACGGGAAGAGCCTAGACGGGTCCATCCCACCGCAGCTGGGGAACGTGTCGCACCTGACGCGTCTGCAGCTGTCCGGCAACCGGTTGAGCGGGTTTATCCCCAAGGAGTTGGGGAGCCTGCCGCACCTGACGCGTCTGCGGCTGTCCGGCAACCGGTTGAGCGGGTCTATCCCCAAGGAGTTGGGGAACCTGACGGAGCTGTGGCTGGGCGGCAACGAGTTGAGCGGGTCTATCCCCAAGGAGTTGGGAAACCTGTCGAATCTGATGGAACTGCACCTGGACGATAACAAGTTGAGCGGGTCTATCCCCAAGGAGTTGGGGAACCTGTCGAACCTGAAGCGCCTATGGCTGCACGAAAACGAGTTGAGTGGGTCTATCCCCAAGGAGTTGGGGAACCTGTCGAACCTGACGAGCCTATGGCTGCACGAGAACGAGTTGAGCGGGTCTATCCCCAAGGAGTTGGGGAACCTGTCGAACCTGACGAGCCTGTGGCTGTGGAGGAACGAGTTGAGCGGGTCTATCCCCAAGGAGTTGGGGAGCCTATCGAATCTGGAAGATCTGAACTTGCCCCACAACAGATTGAGTGGCGCAATCCCTAAGGAGTTGGGCAACCTGTCGAACCTGGAAACTCTGAACTTGCTCCACAACAGATTGAGTGGCGCAATCCCTAAGGAGTTGGGGAACCTGTCGAACCTGATGTATCTGGGTCTGGAACACAACAGGTTGAGCGGCGCAATCCCCAAGGAGTTGGGTCGCCTGTCGAATCTGAAGTGGTTGTATCTGCAAGTCAACACGTTGAGCGGTGCGATCCCCAAGGAGTTGGGGAGCCTGTCGAGCCTGACCCGTCTGAATCTGGCCAGCAACCAGTTGAGCGGGTCTATCCCTAGGGAGTTGGGGAACTTGTCGAGCCTGACGTACCTAGCACTGGACGTCAACGAGTTGAGCGGGTCTATCCCCAAGGAGTTGGGGAACCTGTCGAACCTGACGTTCCTGGGACTGAACGGCAACGAGCTGAGCGGGTCTATCCCCAAGGAGTTGGGGAACCTGTCGAACCTGACGAGCCTATGGCTGCACGAGAACGAGTTGAGCGGGTCTATCCCCAAGGAGTTGGGGAACCTGTTGAGCCTGACGTACCTGACACTGAACGGCAACGAGCTGACGGACCTCATCCCGCCGCAACTCGCAAACCTCACCAACCTGGGCTATGTAGATCTCAGAGGCAATCGGTTGACGGGAGAGGTGACCCTCGAGCTCTCCCACACGGACCCGGTTCTGGAGGACGACGAACCCAAGCCCAACACCTTCAAGGCCACACTGGACCCCGGCACGGCGTGGGCCAACGGATTCGCCTCCTCCGGCTCCACGCTCACGGTGTCCGTGGATGGCAGTGGCCGAGCGGGCGTGGTGAGCTTTGTTCAGCGGCCGTACCCCCTCACCACCATCCCCCAAGGCCAAAGCAGCGCCACTGGCACGATCATACTGAGTCCTATCTCCGATGAGGTGGGCGAGGCCGATGAGACGGTAACCGTGAGCCTCGCGTCGGGCACAGGCGCCATAGGCGTCGCCGATGTGGCTCTCAGCGCCGCCATGCCGCTGCCCACCATCATCCTCCTTGACGATGATGACTGCTCGGGCACTACGGCCACGCCCGCCGGCTCCTCCGCGGGTCTGGTCGCCGACTGCAATGCGCTGCTGGCGGCGAAAGGCGCCCTGCGCGGCGCGGCGACCCTGAACTGGAGCAGGGACGCCGCCATCGGCGGCTGGGACGGCGTGACGGTCCGCGACGGGCGGGTGGCCGGACTTCACCTCGCTAACAAGGGTCTGACAGGCACGATCCCCTCCGACCTCGGCGACCTGACGGCACTGGTCCACCTGGATCTGTCCTACAACGCCCTGACCGGCAGTCTGCCCGCCGCCCTCTCCAAACTCGGCAACCTGGAACTGCTGCACCTGCAAAACAACAACCTGACGGGCACGATCCCCTCCGCCCTTGGCGACCTGTCGGCGCTGATCAATCTGGACCTGTCCTACAACGCCCTGACCGGCAGTCTGCCCGCCGCCCTCTCCAAACTCGGCAACCTGGAACTGCTGCGCCTGCAAAACAACAACCTGACAGGCACGATCCCCGCTGAACTGGGCGACCTGTCGGCCCTTATCAATCTGGACCTGTCCTACAACGCCCTGACCGGCAGTCTGCCCGCCGCTCTCTCCAGGCTGAGCAACTTGGAACTGCTGCGCCTGCAAAACAACAACCTGACAGGCACGATCCCCGGTGAACTGGGCGACCTGTCGGCGCTGGTCGAACTGGACCTGTCCGGCAACGCGCTGACCGGCAGTCTGCCTGCCGCGCTCTCCAGGCTGGGCAACCTGGAACTGCTGCACCTGCAAAACAACAACCTGACAGGCACGATCCTCGCTGAACTGGGCGACCTGTCGGCGCTGGTCGACCTGGACCTGTCCGACAACGCCCTGACCGGCAGTCTGCCCGCCGCCTTGGCCAAGCTGAGCAACCTGGAACTGCTGCACCTGCAAAACAACAACCTGACAGGCACGATCCCCGCTGAACTGGGCGACCTGTCGGCCCTGATCAATCTGGACCTGTCCGACAACGCCCTGACCGGCAGTCTGCCCGCCGCCCTCTCCAAACTCGGCAACCTGGAGTTGCTGCACCTGCAAAACAACGAGCTGACGGGACCCATCCCCGCGGAGTACGCCGCGCTGGACATGTCGCACCTGCACCACCTCGACCTGACCGGCAACGACCTGACCGGCACCGTCACCCTGACTCTGACGCCACACGCGGGAGTTCCCGCCCACAGCATATTCGAGGGCGGCGGGACACAGACCGTCACCGTGACCGCCAGGCTGGACCCGGGCTCCGCCTGGGCGCACAAGCGCGGCTTCATGTCCTCCCTCACGGTCACGGTGGCCGGCAGCGGCGGAACCGGTGTGGTGGGCTTCACCCCGGTGCTCGACTTTGACTTCGACATCGACACTATCCTCGGATTCCAGGGAGAGGCCAGCGCCGACTTCGATCTCGCGCCGGTGGTGGACAGCGGGACGCAGGCCAGCGAGACGATAACGGTGAGCGCCACCGGAACGGGCGCCGTGAACATCGCCGACGTCAAGCTCACCTCCAACAGCCCCACGCTGACGCTCATCGACGGGACGCCCGCCAACGCCAACCCGCGCTTCGGCGACGCCGAGTTCGAAACGATTGAGGTTCCCCGCAATGTGGCGAGGGCCACCAGCGAGACGGTTTGGATCACCCGCGAAATTGAGGTCACACGCGAGGTGGCGGAGAACTCGCCGGCAGGGACCGCCATTGGCGAACCCGTCGCCGCCGTGGACCCCGACGGCGATACGCTCACCTACACCCTGTCGACGGGCGAACACTCGCGGGGCCGCGACCACGCCGCGCTGTTCGACATCGACGCCAACACGGGCCAGCTCAGGGTCAAGGAACCGCTCGACTACGAGGCCAGCAACTTCGGGACGGGAGACGTCCACTACACGCTGATCGTATCCGTCAGCGACGGCAAGGACTCCGCGGGCAACACGGACACCGTGATCGATGACATGATTGCGGTGACCATCAGGGTGACCGACGTGGACGAGCCCGGCGGCGCGGGTGGCTGACAGCCCTGACATCCGCGCCGTCCGCGTTGACACCGAGGCCCCCTCTGGTGTACACTGTGCTCTCAGACGGTGGCCGCCCGGACGAGGAATCTCCAGTCGGCACACCACAATCGCAAACGAGCGTCCCTTGGTGGTTCTGGCGAGGCGGCCCCACCCGTTCCCATCCCGAACACGGCAGTGAAACGCCTCAGCGCTGACGATACTGCGCCCGCAAGGACGTGGGAAAATAGGTCACTGCCAGGGGGCTCTTTGCATTGTGGCCCCTCCAACCTCGCTTTGAGGCCCCGTTTCTCTCGATCCCTCCCGATTTGCCGACACGTTTCGGCTTTACACGTCCTAGCTATACACATATAATTGTGAGATATTGGGCTATGCCCTAATAAACACGGCGGTAGTTGATTTGTTGAGTTCGAATTCTCAGGAGGAGCAAGGCCAAGTCCAAGACATGGGGGAATTCATTGACTCCGTGGAGTCACTGAAACCTCTGCGGCGGGGCGACGTTGTTGAAGGTATCGTAATGCGCGTCGATTCCGACGGCCTGCTCGTAAGCATAGGACACAAGGCCGAGGGCATCGTGCCCCAAAGGGAGATGCGCTCGCTCAGCCCGGAAGACGTCGAGCAGCTCGAAGTCGGCTCCGCTGTCGTCACGTTCGTCATCCGCGACTCCAGCGACGAAGGCTCCGCCATCCTGTCCATCGACAGGGCCATCGGCGAAAAGGCCTGGCACGAGCTGGAAGCCATGATGGGCAACAACGACACCGTGCAGGGCACCATCCTGGGCTTCAACCGCGGTGGCGCCATCGTAGACGTCGAGACGATTCAAGGCTTTGTTCCGATGTCGCAACTGGTCAGCGTGCCCCACGACCAGTTCCGCGAGTTCCAGCGCAGGCAGGAGGAGGCCGAGGCCAAGACCGAGCAAACCGGCGAGAGGCAGCCGCCCCCGGTTGATCCCCGCGCCGAGTCGGTAGGCAACGTGCTCCAGCTTAAGATCCTCGAGATAAACCGCGGCCGCAACCGCGCCATCTTCTCCGAGCGACAGGCAGTGCAGGAGCAGCGCGAGGCCCAGAAGGCCAGGCTCATCCAGGAGCTGACCGAGGGCGACGTTCGTACGGGCAAGGTCACCGGCATCAGCAGCTTCGGCGCGTTCGTCGATCTGGGCGGAGCCGATGGCCTTATCCACATCTCGGAGTTGTCCTGGCATCCGGTCAAGTCCATCGAAGAGATAGTCAAGCTCGGCGACGAGATAGACGTGTTCGTGCTGCGGGTCGACGCGCAGAACAAGAAGATCGCCCTCAGCCTCCGGCGGCTTCAGCCGGAGCCGTGGGAGACCATACACGAAAAGCACGTTGTCGGCGACATCGTAGACGCGACCATTACCAAGCTGATGAACTTCGGCGCTTTCGCCCGAGTTGAAGGCTCGGTCGAAGGTTTGGTTCACATCTCCGAACTCAGCTCCCGGATGATCGGCCATCCCAGAGAGATTGTTCGCGAGGGTGAAACCGTTAAGCTGAAGATCCTGAAGATCGAACCAGAGAGAAGGCGATTGGGGCTCAGCCTGAAGCAGGCTTTGGAAGAGGGAGAGTTTGGGGATTTTAGGCTCTAGTCTGTAACAGTCGCAAACTCCTGATAGGAGATTAAACGTGGCGAGTAGGTTTGAGAAGTTCTCCGAGAGGGCGCGCAGGGTGCTTTCTCTGGCCCAGGAAGAGGCCCAGAGATTCAATCACAACTACATTGGCACCGAGCACATCCTCCTCGGCCTTGTCCGTGAGACGGATGGGGTCGCCGCCAAGGCGCTGGCCAACCTGGGTATCGAACTGGACAAGGTGCGAGCCGCCGTCGAGTTCGTAATGGGACGCGGTGAGCGCACCGTCCCAGGTGAGATCGGGCTGACCCCACGCGCCAAGAAGGTGATCGAGCTCGCGGTCGACGAAGCCCGCAGGCTCAACCACCACTACATCGGAACGGAACACCTGCTGATTGGCCTCATGCGTGAGGGCGAAGGCGTGGCCGCCGGCGTCCTCGAAAGCCTCGGCGTCAGCCTGGACAAGGTCCGCGGCGAGACCAGCCGCATTCTCACCCAAAGCCCCCAGCAGTCCCAATCGTCCGGCCGCTCATCTCGCGCCAAGACCCCCACGCTCGATCAGCTCGGCATCGACCTGACCAAGCGCGCTCGCGAGGGAGAGCTCGACCGTACCGTTGGCCGGGAGACCGAGATCCAGCGCGTCACCCAGATTCTGAGCAGGCGCACCAAGAACAACCCCGTGCTCATCGGCGAGCCCGGCGTCGGCAAGACCGCCATAGTCGAGGCCCTCGCCCAGCGCATCGCGGAGAACGACGTGCCCAACACCCTCAAGAATAAGCGCCTCGTTACCCTGGACCTGGCGGCGACCATCGCGGGCACCAAGTACCGCGGTGAGTTCGAGGAGCGGCTCAAGAAAGTCATCGAAGAGATTCGCAACTCCAAGAATTGCGTCCTCTTCATCGACGAGCTTCACACCATGATAGGCGCTGGCGCCGCAGAGGGCGCCGTCGACGCCGCCAACATCCTCAAGCCCTCGCTCGCCAGGGGCGAAGTCCAGACCATCGGCGCCACGACCCACGACGACTACCGCAAGTACGTGGAGCGCGACCCCGCGCTGGAGCGCAGATTCCAGCCGGTGAGGGTCGACGAGCCGACCGTCGAAGAGACCGTTGAGATACTCAAGGGTGTCAGGGGCCACTACGAAGAGCACCACGACCTCAGCATAGGTGACGACGCCCTCAGGGCCGCCGCGAGCCTGGCCTCGCGCTTCATACCCGACAGATTCCTGCCGGACAAGGCAATCGACCTTATCGACGAAGCCTCGTCCAGGGTGCGAATCAACACCAATACCCCGCCGCTGTCTCTCAAAGAGGTCACCAAGATGCTGGAGCGCGTCCGCAAGGAGAAGGACGACGCCATAGAGGCGCGCCACTACGACGAGGCCGCCGAGTTGCGCGACCGTGAGGAAAACCTGAGCGACCGCCTGACCGAGCTCGAAAGAGAGTGGCAGGACGAAATGGGCGGGGAGGCCGTCATCGTAACCGAAGAGAATATCGCCGAGGTCGTCGCGATGTGGACGGGCATCCCCGTTACCCGCCTCGCCTCCGAAGAGTCCGAGCGTCTCATCCACATGGAGGACGTGCTCAGCGAGCAGGTTGTGGGGCAGGACGAGCCTATCACCATGATCTCCAAGGCCGTGCGCAGGGCCCGCGCCGGGCTCAAGAACCCCAAGCGCCCGACCGGCGTGTTCATGTTCCTCGGTCCCACGGGCGTCGGCAAGACCTACCTCGTCCAGAAGCTCGCTGAGTTCATGTTCGGCAGCGAAGAGGCCATGGTCCGCATCGACATGTCCGAGTTCATGGAGCGCTACTCCGTGGCCCGGCTGGTCGGCTCGCCGCCCGGCTACGTGGGCTACGATGACGGCGGCCAGCTCACCGAGGCGATTCGCCGCAGGCCATATTGCGTCATCCTGCTCGACGAAATCGAAAAGGCCCACCCCGAGGTCTTCAGCATCCTGCTCCAGATCTTCGACGACGGCCACCTCACCGACGCCAGGGGGCGTCGCGTAGACTTCCGCAACACCATAATAGTCATGACGAGCAACATCGGCTCCGACCTCATCAGGCAGGACCGCAACATGGGCTTCGCCAACAGGTCCGGGGACGCCAGGGGAGTGGAGGCCGCCTACGACCGCATGCAGAACAACGTCAACGAGGAAGTCAAGCGCTTCTTCCGGCCCGAGTTCCTAAACCGCATCGACGGCTCCGTGGTGTTCCACGCCCTCACCCGCGACCACATGCTGGAGATTGTCGACCTCATGCTGGCCGACGTGTCGGCGAACCTGGTCGAAAAGGGAATCAGCCTCGAGGTGGGCCAGGAGGCGAAGGAGTGGCTGGCGGAGAAAGGCTACGACCCCACCTTCGGCGCCCGCCCGCTGCGGCGCGTCATCCAGGACAACCTGGAGGACAAGCTCTCCGACGCCATCCTTATGGGTGACGTCAACGTGGGCGATACCGCCGTCATCGAGGTCGAAGGCGACGCGATCGTCGTCAACGTGCAGTCGCCGCTGCCCGACGGCCGCTCGCTCAGCCTGGCCGCGCCCAACTCCTAGCCGCGGCGCCGCAGCGAACTACGGGCGAACTCCAGTGTGCGGCTCACCGTCACGGGGGAGCCGCAGCCGAGGCCATTGACCATGCCAAGGTCCAGGCTCAAGTCCACCTTCGTGTGCGACAACTGCGGTAACGAGACGCCCAAGTGGGAAGGCCGGTGTCCTGCGTGTTCCGAATGGAACACGCTCTCCGAAGTGGTAGTAGATCGGCGCGCCCCGGCCGCGAGGTCCGATCACCAGCCGGTACCCGCACTGGAACTCTCACAGGTCTCTGCCACCGACCTGCCGCGCATCGAGCTTTCGCTCGGCGAGGTCAACCGCGTTCTCGGCGGCGGCATTGTACCCGGCTCCCTCGTCCTGCTGTCCGGCGAGCCCGGCATCGGCAAATCCACCCTGCTGCTCCAGTTGGCCGCCGACGTCTCCGCCTCGCGCGGCCACACCCTGTACGTGTCGGGGGAGGAGTCGGCGCCGCAGGTCAAGATGCGAGCCGACCGGCTCGGAATCGACGGCCGCGGCCTGTTCCTTCTGCCGGAGACTAACCTCTCCGCGGTGCTCGCCCACCTCGACACCCACAGGCCCGCCATGCTCGTGGTCGACTCCATCCAGACCCTGCACGACGACGGCCTAACCACCGCTCCGGGCAGCGTCGCCCAGATCCGCGAATGCGCCCAGCGGCTGATGGTCTGGGTCAAGGCCACCGACACTCCCGCCTTCCTTAGCGGGCACGTCACGAAGGAAGGCGACGTGGCCGGCCCCAGGCTGCTGGAGCACCTGGTCGACGTCGTCCTCTACATGGAAGGCGACACCAATGGCGTCTGGCGTTTGCTCAGAAGCACCAAGAACCGCTTCGGCTCCACCGACGAAATCTGCGTGTTCGACATGGTCGCCGAGGGACTGAAGGAAGTGCGAGACCCGTCCCGCACTTTCCTCGCCGGTCGCAACGACGGCGCGGTCGGCTCGGTAATCGTCGCCACCATGAAGGGCAGCCGGCCCCTGCTCGTAGAGGTCCAGGCACTGACTATGACCTCCATGCTCGCCCAGCCGAGGCGCGTGGTCACCGGCATCGACTTCAACCGCCTGCTCCTCGTGTGCGCCGTCCTCAGCCGCCGCGCCGGCATGGCCCTCGCCGGACAGGACATCGTGGTTAACGTCGCCGGTGGCGTCCGCCTCAGCGAACCCGCCGCTGATTTAGGCGTGGCCCTTGCCATAGCGTCCAGCCTCAAGAACCAGCCCATAGCGCCCGGCATCGCGGCGGTTGGCGAGCTCGGCCTGACCGGCGAGGTGCGGGCCGTGTCTCAGATCGAGCGCCGCGCCCAGGAAGTGTTCCGCCTCGGCCTCGGACCCTTCATAGCGCCGGCCGGCCCCAAGGGCGAGGTCGAACGCGCCGACGGCCCGGCGTCGCACCGCATCCGAACTCTGGCCGAGGCCCTGCGGCTGGCGCTCCCTGACCGGCCGCGCGAACCTGCCCGGTCTCAGCCGGCTCGCGCTCTGCTGGGTGATCAGCGATGACCGTCGCATACTTCGACTCCATCGGCGGCGCCAGCGGCGACATGATCCTCGGCGCGCTAGTGGACTGCGGCCTCCGCCTCGCCGACCTCGAGGCGCAACTCGCCATGCTCGACGCGGAAGGTTTCGCGCTCGCCGCCCGGCGCGACAACCGGCGCGGCGTCAGCGGGACGCTGGTCACCGTCGAACTGACCGACGAGGCCAGGCGCCCCCGTCACTGGCGCGACTTCATACGCATCACTCGCAATTCGGACCTGCCCGAGCCGGTCGTTGACCTCTCCTGCGTCATCTTTCGCAGGCTCGGCGATGCCGAGGCCAGCGTGCACGGCACGTCTCCTGAGCAGACTCAACTCCACGAGCTCGGCGAGTTGGACACGCTGGTGGACGTCGTGGGAGCCGTCGCCGGACTTCACTTGCTCGGCGTAGACAGCGTCTACTGCTCGCCGCTGCCTACCGGCTCCGGCGTCATCAACAGCGCGCACGGCCTCCTGCCCGTGCCCTCGCCCGCCACCGCGGCCCTGTTCGCCATCTCCGGCGCGCCCACCGGCCCTGCGCCTCGCAACGCCCGCCGCACCGGAGAAATGGTCACCCCGACGGGCGCGGCCATACTCACCACCCTCGCCGAGTTCCGGCAGCCCGAAATGACCCTCACCCGCGTGGGCTACGGGCTCGGCTCGCGAGACCCGGAGCAGTACCCCAACGCCCTGGCCCTGTGGCTCGGCGAGGAGGCCTTCGCCGGCTACGCTGAGGGCGTCACGCTCCTCGAAACCAACATCGACGACATGACAGGAGAGATGCTCGCATACGCACAGGAGCGGCTCTTTGCCCTTGGGGCCAGGGACGTCTGGTTCACACCCATACAGATGAAGAAGAACCGGCCCGGCACCATGCTGAGCGCCATTGTTCCAAGGGACGCCGAGGCCGAAGCCCTGCGCGTGGTCGTGGCCGAGACCTCCACCCTGGGCGTTCGCGTGCGGCCGCTCAGGCGATATGAAGTCGAGCGCAAAGTGGTGAGCGTGGAGACCGAGTTCGGCACGATGCGCGTCAAGGTCAAGCGGTTGGAGGGGCGCAACGTCTCCGTCGCCCCCGAGTTTGACGACTGCCGGCGCGTGGCCCTGGAGCGAGGTGAGCCTCTGCAGCGCGTCTACCGCGAAACACAGCGCCAGGCCGAAGCCACGCTTGACCGGAACGGCCTCCTCTGATACCATAATCCTCTCAGTTTCGGGCTAGTTGTCGACAATTGACGGCTAGCCTGTTTGGTGTTGGATCATCGAGGAGGCCCCCGGGAAGCAGTCCGAAACGACCGCGGGCACCGTCCCCAGCCGCGAATGGGCGGTACGTGCCCCAGTGGCGCAACAGGCAGCGCAGCCGATTTGTAATCGGCAGGTTAGTGGGTTCGAGTCCCCTCTGGGGCTTTTCGACTACTCCCCAAGCCGCCCGCCCGGAAGCTGAACGTCCTGCCGCAAGCACGCCGATTCCGGCCTCTCCGCGCACGCTCCGGGTCCGCGACTGGACTGCCAAGTATTGGATTGAATGTAGCGCTATGCTAAAATTGAAGCCGTGCTTGGCCCCGTTTTCGGGGGGGTGGGTGAGCGGCTAATACCACCAGACTGTAAATCTGGCGTCCGGAAGGACTACACAGGTTCGAATCCTGTCCCCCCCACCACCGGCACAAACCAAATCGCAAAACCACAATACACCGCCCACATAGCTCAGTAGGTAGAGCGCGTTCTTGGTAAGAACGAGGTCAGCAGTTCGAATCTGCTTGTGGGCTCCATAACCAGGGAGGACGAAAGTTGGCAAAGGCAAGGTTTGAGAGGACGAAGCCACACGTGAACGTGGGCACGATCGGGCACGTGGACCACGGCAAGACCACGCTGACTGCGGCGATTACACGTGTGCTGGCCGAGCATAACTTGGCGAATTATCGCCCGTTCGACAGCATCGACAACGCCCCCGAAGAGAAGGCGCGTGGCGTTACCATCGCTATTCAGCACGTGGAGTACGAGACCGACGCCCGCCACTACGCGCACGTCGACTGCCCAGGCCACGCCGACTACATCAAGAACATGATCACCGGCGCGGCGCAGATGGACGGTGCTATCCTCGTCGTCAGCGCCCCCGACGGCCCCATGCCGCAGACCCGCGAGCACATCCTGCTCGCCCGCCAGGTACAGGTGCCCCGCATCGTCGTCGCGCTGAACAAGGTAGACGCGATGGACGACGAAGAGCTTCTGGAACTCGTCGAGTTGGAACTTGAAGAGCTACTTTCGGAATACGGTTTCGATGACTGCCCCATCGTTCGCGTGAGCGCGCTCAACGCCCTGGAGGCCGAGGACGTCAGCCGCGAGTCCGAGTGGGGCAATGGCATCTGGGAGTTGATGGACGCCGTCGACGAGCACATCCCTGTGCCGGAGCGACCGAGGGACGAGCCCTTCCTCATGCCTGTCGAGGACGTATTCGGAATCAAGGGCCGCGGCACGGTCGTCACTGGCCGCGTCGAACAGGGCGTCGTCAAGGTCGGCCAGCCCATCGAGATTGTAGGCATCAAAGACACGAGTGCCACCGTGGTGACCGGCGTGGAGATGTTCCACAAGACGCTGGACGAGGGCGAGCCAGGTGACGCAGTGGGCGTCCTGCTCCGCGGCGTTGACCGCGACGGAATCGAGCGAGGCCAGGTGCTCGCCGCTCCCGGCAGCATAACTCCGCACACCGAGTACGAGGCCAACGTGTACGTGCTCAGCAGGGAAGAGGGCGGGCGGCACACCCCCTTCTTCAACGGCTACAAGCCGCAGTTCTACATCCGTACCACCGACGTGACGGGTGAGATTGAGCTGCCCGAAGGCGTCGAAATGGTGATGCCGGGCGACAACATCGAAATGAAGATCAAGCTCATCACACCGGTCGCGATGGATGAGCAGCTCAGGTTCGCTGTCCGCGAGGGCGGGAGGACCGTCGGCTCCGGCGTGATCATCAAGGTCATCAGGTAAGACGCCATGGCCCGCAGAACCGAAGCCAGAATTGTCATCACCATGGGCTGCGTCGATTGCAGGGAGCGGACCTACACGTCTTCCAAGAACCGGCGCAGCGACCCGCAGCGCCTGGAGCTGAAGAAGTTCTGCCCGCGCTGCCGCTCCCACAAGCTGCACAGAGAGGTGAGGTAGCCGCATGGCGCGAAACGCCGGAGCCTCTCGTCGCGTATCCACGGAGACGGCGCGCAGAGCGCTCAGCTTCCGCATGGTCGGCGACGTCATTTCCGAACTGCGCCGCGTCACCTGGCCCACGCCCCGTGAGACCTGGCGGCTGTCCCTCATGGTCATCGCCGTCTCCGCCGTCATAGGCGCGTTCCTGGGCGTTGTCGACCTCGGCTTCAGTGAGCTGCTTGGCTTCATCCTTGGCAGTTGAGCGAAATGGAAGAATCTATGCAGCACAACGATCCCGAGGCCCGCTGGTACATAATCCATGCCTACTCCGGACAGGAAGATAGAGTTAAGCGGAACCTCGAACAGCGCGTAGCCGCCCTGGACATGAAGAAGGAGATCCTCCAGGTGGTTGTGCCGACCGAGGACGAAGTCGAGATAAAGGGCGGCCAGCGTAAACCCGTCGCCCGGAAGATGTTCCCCGGTTACATACTGGTGCAGATAAAGTTGAGCGACGAGGGGAACATGGACGACGAGAGTTGGTACGCCGTTCGCAACACCCCCGGCGTGTCCGGATTCGTCTCCGTCGAGGACGAGAGGGATGGACGCCCTCAGCCCGTGCCGCTGGATGAGCGCGAGGTCGAACTCATCCTCAACCAGATGGAATCCGAAAAGCCGCGCCTGCGCGTCGGCTACGACAAGGGCCAGAAGGTGCGCATAACCGACGGCCCGTTCGTGGACTTCATGGGCACAGTCGACGAGGTATTCTCCGACAGGGCGAAGGTCAGGGTTCTCGTTTCCTTCTTCGGACGTGAGACCCCCGTTGAATTGGATTTTCTACAGGTGGAACGGGCCTAAGGGACTGTTTCCAGATACACACAACTGACCACCTCTCCCGTTATGGGAGAGGATTGAGGTGAGGGTGATAAACGTTGGCGAAGAAAGTCAGGGCCATAATCAAGCTACAAATCAGCGCGGGCAAGGCAACCCCCGCCCCGCCGGTCGGCCCGGCTCTGGGCCAGCACGGCGTGAACATAATGGGCTTCGTTAAGGAGTACAACGAACGCACCGCCTCGCAGATGGGCACCGTCATCCCCGTGGAGCTCACCGTCTTCGAGGACCGCTCGTTCAGCTTCATCACCAAGAGCCCTCCTGCGTCCGAGTTGCTTAGGCAGGCCGCCGGAATCGAAAAGGGCAGCGGCAACGCCCGCGCCGAAAAGGTTGCCACCATCAGGCGCGACCAGGTGCGTGAAATCGCCGAGGTCAAGCTGAAAGACCTCAACGCCGCCGACATCGACGGCGCGGTTCGCATCATCGAAGGCACCGCCCGCAGCATGGGCATTCAGGTTACAAGGTAGCAAAACCCTCTCACCACCACATTCCTCTCCCTTCACCGGGGGAGCGGTCCCTGGGAGTGAGACCCTCCGGGGGCAGTCTAGAGGAGCCGTGTCATGCCGACCAAGCGAGGCAGACGATACAGGGAGGCCGAGGGCCTCATCGAGCAAGGCCGTAACTACTCTCCGGACGACGCCGTCGCCCTCGCCAAGCGCACCGCGACGGCGAAGTTCGACGAGACCGTGGAGGTGCACCTGCGCACCGGCGCCGACCCGCGCCACGCCGACCAGATGGTGCGCGGTGTCGCCCAACTGCCGCACGGCGTGGGCAAGCCCATCCGCGTCATGGTGTTCACCAGCGGCGAGGCAATATCCATAGCCGAGGGCGCGGGTGCTGACTACGTCGCCGACGACGAGATCATCAAGAACATCGAGGGCGGCTGGTCCGACTTCGATGTCTCGATTGCCACCCCTGAAGTGATGGGCCGCATCGGAAGGCTGGGACGACACCTTGGTCGCAAAGGCCTTATGCCCAACCCCAGGACCGGCACCGTCGTACAGGCGGAAGATCTTCCCCGTGCCATAGCCGACGCCAAGAAGGGCAGGGTGGAGTACCGGCTCGACCGCACCGCGCTCATCCATGCCCCCATCGGCAAGGCCAGCTTCGACGAGCAAATGTTGATGGACAATCTTACGTCCGTCATGGACGCCATAGTCCGTGCGCGCCCCAGCGGCGTAAAGGGCCAGTTCATAAGGTCGGCTTACCTCACCACGACCATGGGACCGGGCATCGAAATGGATGTTGCGGGCGCAACAGCCCTGAAGGTAGAATAGCCGGTACTCAACTTCACCCGTCGCGCCTGGAGCGCACGGGGCCACAACCGAATACGCCGAAGACAGCGGGCTCCGCTACCGCGGATTAAAATCACCAGCCCGCTCAGGCCCAACCGGAAGCAACGCCGGATCGCGCGGCGTGCTATGCCCTGGGCCGAGGCTCGGGGCTTTTTTCTGGCCCCGGCCACCTTCAGGTGACAGACGATAGTAGAGGTGTAGATTGCCCGCAGAACGCAAAGTCGAACAGGTAGAAGAGATGCGCCAATGGATGGAGAGGTGCACCGTTGCCGTCTCCACCGACTACACCGGCCTTGGTGTAACCGTGATGACCGGTCTGAGGCGTGCCCTCAGGGAGAAGGACATCGAGTACCGCGTCGTCAAAAACAGGCTCGCGCACCTGGCCGCAGAGGCCGCCGAACGGCCCGGGTTCAAGCAGATAATCGAGGGCCCCACCGGCATGGCGGTGGGCTACGGCGAGCCCACCGACCCGGCCAAGACGCTGTCCGAGTACATCCGAGCCAACAGGATTCGCATGGAGATTCGGGGCGGCATGTTGGGCGACCGGGCGCTGAGCGCGGAAGAAGTGAGAAACCTCGCCCAGCTCCCTTCACGCGAAGAATTGGTCGCCCGCCTCATGGGCCAGATCAACGCCCCGGCGGCAGGTCTGGTCAGCGTCCTGAACGCCCCCATCGCCGGACTCGCCAGGGTGCTCCAGCGCCACGTCGAGAACTCGGAGCAGTAGACTCTGGAAACGAATTTCGCTAACAACAGGCAGCCAAGCATTCAAAGGGAGGTAAACCGCCGTGACCATGACCAAGGATGAGATAGTAGAAGCAATCAAGGGACTCTCCGTGCTCGACCTCGCCGATCTGGTGAAGGAGCTTGAGGAAGCATTCGGAGTCAGCGCCGCCGCGCCGGTCGCCATGGCAACCGTCCAGGGCGTCGCCGCCACCGCCGAGGCCGCCGAGGAAGAGGAAGAGCAGACCGAGTTCAACGTGCTGCTCCAGGAGATAGGCCCCAACAAGATCAACGTCATCAAGGCCGTCAGGCAGGAAACAACCCTCGGCCTCAAAGAGGCCAAGGAACTGGTCGAGAGCGCCCCTGCGACAATCAAGGAAGCCATCGGCAAGGAGGCTGCCGAGGCCATCAAGGCCAAGCTCGAAGAGGCCGGTGCCAAGGTCGACGTCCAGTAGCCGCCAACCAAAGTCTCTTCCCCCATCAAGGGGGAAGGTTAGAGCTTGCCCTGAGCTTGTCGAAGGGATGGGGGTGAGCCGTGCCAAACCACGCCACCCCC
Source organism: Dehalococcoidia bacterium (assembly GCA_034421955.1). Classification (GTDB taxonomy): domain Bacteria; phylum Chloroflexota; class Dehalococcoidia; order Lucifugimonadales; family CATOSD01; genus CATOSD01. Next base: position 25,894 of record DAOUJZ010000073.1, read on the forward strand.
AACGAGGTTACCCACCCCATGGGCCGACGGAGAGACGCGCAGCGCTACGAACGCATGAAGCGCCTGAATCCCGAATACAAGGGCTTTCGGGGCTACGCCAACGAGCCCGACCGTCCGGGCAACACCCCGCTGGTCGCGGTCACCTGTTCCTCGTGTGGGCGCAGGCGTAACGTGGCGGTCGGCGTAGCCCAGGAACACGGCGACAGCTACGTCTGCCTCCGCTGCTCAGAGTAGCCCCGACCCATTCCTTTCTGGTCATTCCCGCGCAAGCCTCGTCATTCCCGCGCAAGCGGGAACCCATAGGGCAGGGGAGAAGTTCCAGCCGACGCCCCCCGCAACCGGTGATTCCGTACGGAGTCCTCAGTACCCCCGCGCCTCCGCCAGCCTGAACACGTCCACCCCGGCGTGAATCGGCCCCGTGTCGCCGTCCACCATCAGACCCACCGGCACCGCGAAGTTGGACTGTGCCGCTGTCTCTTCGACTACCTTCACGCCGTGACCAATCTCGCGCAGCGCGTCCACCGTGCCCGCGTCGATGCGCGAGTCCACGTAAGTCTCCCTGTCCGCCGCGTCCACTCTCGGCGCCGCTATCGCTTCCTGGATCCCCATGCCGAAGTCGATCACGTTCATGATAATCTGCGCGTTGCAGTTCATGATCTTGCGCCCGCCCGGAGCGCCCACGCTCAGCATCGGCTTGCCGTCGCGCAGCGCCAGCAGCGGAACCATGTTTGCGAGGCCCCGCTTGTAGCCCGCTATCGAGTTCGCCGCGCCCGGCTTTGGGTTGAACACCACCATGCCGTTCGTCAGCAGCAGCCCCGTACCCGGCACGATGACGCGCGACCCGAATCCGCCCACCGCTGTTTGCGTGCACGACACCATGTTGCGCTCGCCGTCGATCGCGCCGTAGTGCGTCGTGCAGTCACCCACGCTCGGCGGCGAAGCGGCAGCCCCCACGAGCGGGCGCGGCTGTGGGTCGAACGCCCACGGGTCGTGCAGCGCCTCGTCCGCGTACTCCACCCACGGCTGCCTGTCCGAACGGCCCTCCAGCGCCGCCCGCTCGGTGTCGACGACCGCGGCCACGGAGTTCGCGTATTCGTCCGACAGGATGCCCCGCAGCGGCACCGGTCCGAAGTCCGGGTCGCCCAGGTAGCGGTAGCGGTCCGCGAAGGCGTGACGCGCCGCCTCGATGAACAGGTGCAGGTACTCCGGCGAGTTGTGTCCGAGCGCGGACACGTCGAAATTGTCGAGCACGTTCAGTAGCTGCAACGCCGTCGTGCAACCACTCGGCACCGGCACGCCCAGCACCTCGACGCCCCTGTAAGTCACGCTCGCCGGCTCCGCCACAACCACCTCGTAGTCATGAAAGTCCGCCGCGCTAAGGCAGCCGCCATTCCCGCGCATGTACTCCTCCACCGCGTGAGGGATGTCGCCCTCGTACACTCCCCCCTTGCCCTTCCGCGCCACTCTCCTCAGCGTATCCGCGAGGTCGCGCTGCACCACCTTGTCGACGCCCATGCGCGGCGGCAGCCCGTTGGGAAGGAACACCCTAGACGGTTCGCCGTACTTCTGGAAGTCGGCCATCGACTGGCCGATTGCGAACACGTTCTGCCAGTCGGGCAGGTAGCCCTCGTCGGCGAACTGGATCGCAGGCTCCACGAGCCGCTCCAGCGGCAGCGTGCCGAACATCTCGTGCGCCTTGCACAGGCCGGCGATCACACCCGGCACACCCACCGACAGAGGGCCCACCGCGTTTGCGTGACCCTCCACCTCGTACAGACCGTTTCCATGTTCGACCTGTCGAATGATACGGTACATGTCGGGCGTTGCCGCCTTCGGCGCCCGGTGCGAAAAGTCCAGCGCCATCGTCCGCCCGTTAATGTGCACCAGCATCTGGCCGTGCCCGGCCACGCACGAGCTCTGAGGCTCCACCACGGCGGCGCAGAAGCCCATCGCGACCGCGGCGTCCACCGCGTTGCCCCCCTCCCGCAGCACATCGATTCCGACCTCTGACGTGAGCGGACGCTCGCTCGCGACCGCTCCCCCGTCGGCGACGACCTCGTCCTTCCACGGTCTCCAAACGCTTCTCAGTGCCATGCTGAAACCTCCTCGCGGCGCGCTGTACTCTGCGGCATTATAGGCCATTCGGACGGCTCCGGGCCAATCGCGTCACTGGGAAGGGCCTGTGTTAGAATGGCGCCGTAATCCACGGCCATGAGTCGGGCGGCGCGGCCCGCCCCGGGAGTGAGTACCGATGGACCTGATAGTTGTCAACGGCAGAGTCGAAACAATGGACGCCGCCGGCAGCGTCTTCGAGGCGGTGGGTGTGAAGGACGGCAGGCTCGTCGCGCTGGGGACCAGCTCCGACGTGCTGGCGGAGCGCGCATCTTCGACTACGGTCATAGACGCCGCGGGCAGGGCGGTCCTCCCGGGATTTATCGAGCCCCACAACCACATGGTGGGCTTCGGTACCAGCCTACTCGAGGTGGACGTCAGGACGCCGCCAAACCGCAACATACGCGACATAGTGGAGCGACTGCGCGAGCGCGCCGCCGTGACCCCGCTCGGTGACTGGGTCCGCGGCCGCGGCTACGACGACACCGGTCTCGAGGATATGCGCCACCCCAACCGCAACGACCTCGACGACGTGTCCACCGAGCACCCCATTATGATTGTCCACAACTCCGGCCACATGCTGGCGGCCAACAGCCGCGCTCTGGAGATGGCCAACATCCACGCCGAGACTCCCGACCCGCCAGGCGGTCGCATCGGGCGATTCCCGGGCAGCCCCGAACCCGACGGCATGCTGTACGAAACGGCGCAGGCGCCCATCCAGGAGATAGTGCGCGCCTACGACGAAGAGGAGGTTCGCAAAGGCTTCATCATGGCGCAGGACGAGTACCTGCGCCAGGGCGTGACCACCATACACGACGCGGGCGTAGGCCGGGGCAGGGGAGTGGACATCCTCAAGACCTACCAGGACGCGCGGCGCGAAGGCTTCCTCAAGTTCCGCGTCAACATGTTCATAATCTACGCGCTGCTCAAGGAGTTGGACTTCGCCCTGCAGTCCGGCTTCGGCGACGAGTGGGTGCGCGTCGCTGGCTGCAAAATCGTGTCCGACGGCTCCATCCAGGGGATAACCGCCGCGCTGCGCGAGCCGTACTTCTGCGACGACAGCCAGAAGGGCTGGCTCATCTACGAGCAGGAAGAGCTCAATGAGATGGTGATGACCCTGCACGAAAAGGGCTACCAGATAGCGACCCACGCCAACGGCGACGCCGCCATCGACTCCACGCTGATGGCCTACGAGAACGCGCTCCGGGCCATACCCAAGGCCGACCACCGCTTCCGCATCGAGCACTGCCAGGTGTGCCACCCCGAGCACATCGACAAGATGCGTGAGCTCGGCGTAATTCCCGACTTCTTCGCCAACCACGTCTACTTCTGGGGCGACCGCCACCGCGACCGGTTCCTGGGACCCGACCGCGTCCGAAACCTCGACCCCGTAGGCTCGGCGGTGCAGGCCGGAATCAAGCCCCTCCTGCACTCGGACTGCCCGGTGACGCCGGTCAGCCCGCTATTCTGCATTCAGAGCGCCGCGGCCCGCGTGACCAGTTCCGGTGAGATACTCAACGACCCGGAGCGCATAACGGTCCGCCAGGCCATCGAGACCATGACCGTCAACGCCGCGAGAGGCTCGTTCGAAGAAGACCTCAAGGGCAGCCTGGAACTGGGCAAGCTCGGAGACCTCGTGGTGCTCAACCAGGACCCGTTCGCCGAAGCGCCCAAGGACATCGGCCAAATCGAAGTCGCGGCCACCGTAGTAGGCGGCCAGGTCATGCACAACGACGACGAGCTTTCGATAGGCTAAGCTTGGAGCCGTCCCGTGCAGACTAACGGGGAGTGCGCCATGAAGACTAGGGCCGGTCGGCTACCAAGCCGGCCGCCCGAATAGAGATTGGGTAAGGGCCCTAGTCCACGCCCGCCCGGAACTGCCCCCGCAGCCGCGGGTCCAGCACGTCGCGCAGGCCGTCGCCCAGCAGGTTCAGTCCCAGCACCGTAATCGCGATAGCCACGCCCGGGAATATCATCAGGTAGCCCTTGTTGTTGATGTACTCCCGCGCATCCGAGATCATCCTGCCCCAGCTCGGCACGTCCGCGCCCACGCCCGCGCCCAGGAAGCTCAGCCCCGCCTCCACCAGGATCGCCGTCGCGAACGTGAACGACGCCAGCACCAGCAGCGGCGCCATGATGTTGGGCAAAATGTGGTATCGCATCACCCGTAACTGCGACGAGCCGATAGCCCGCTCGGCGTCTATGTACATCAGCTCCCTTATGGCAAGCGTCGAACCTCGCGCTATGCGCGCCGTTCTGGGCAGATAGGTTACCGTGAGCGCGATTATGACGTTGATCACGCTCGCTCCGAGAGCGGCCATCAGAGCCAGTGCGAACACCAGCGACGGGAAGGCGCTCAAGCCGTCCACGATTCGCATGATTACGGCGTCCGCTCTTCGGTTGTAGCCCGACACCATGCCTATGATGGTGCCCAGCGGAATCGAAATGGCGACCACGGTCGCGCCGATGAACAGCGACAGCCTCGCGCCCGCCAGCGTCTGGCTGTACACGTCCCGCCCCAGGTTGTCGGTGCCGAAGAAGTGCGAACCCGAGGGCGACTGGAGCCGTTCCGCGGGATTCAGTCTGGTTGCCTCGTGTGTGGCGAGCACGTCGGCGAAGACGGCCATGAGCGTCAGCGCGATAAGAATCGCGGCGCCATAACGCATGTAGCCGCTGGCCCATATCCTCTGGAAGTTGCGCCTTACGCGCTCCTTGAAGGGCCGCCGCAGTGATACGGCTTCAGTGCTGGTAAGTTCCAACTGGTCCTCCAAAAGTCCCCTCCCCATCGAGGGGGAAGGTCAGGATGGGGGTGCGTCCCCCCGCCCATCTAGTACCTTATGCGCGGGTCCATGTAAGCATAGAGTATATCGACTATCAGGTTGAAGACGATGAACAGGCCGGCGATCATCATCAGCACGGCCTGGATCAGCGGATAGTCCTTGTTGAACAGCGCCGAGGCAATCAGCCGGCCAAGCCCCGGTATCGTGAAGACCGTCTCGATCACCACCGCGCCGCTCAGCACTCCCGCCATTCCGAGTCCCCAAATGGTAACGGTTGGGATAAGTGCGTTCCGCAGCGCGTGGCGCATCAGCACCACCTTGGACGCAAGGCCCTTGGCGTATGCCGTCCGGATGTAGTCCTCGCGCAGTACCTCCAGCATGCTGGAGCGCGTCAGCCTCGCGACGAGCGCCATACGCAGGAAGCCCAGCGCGAAGGCGGGCATGAGCATATGGCGGAAAAAGTCCACCGGCCCGTCGCTGATTATCGACTTGAAGTCGCTCACGGGCAGCCACTTGAGCTCGACGCCGATGCCGAATATCAGCATCAGTCCCAGCCAGAAGGCGGGGATGGATATCCCCAGCAGCGCGAAGAACATCAGCCCCTGGTCTATGAAGGTGTTCGCCTTCCACGCCGCAAGTATGCCAATTGGAATCGCGAAGCTCAACGCGATTATCTCCGACGCGATCGCCAGGGACAGCGTCGGCTCTATGCGCTCCACCACGGCGTCCAGCACCGGCTTGTTGAGGAAGATCGACTCGCCGAAGTCGCCTTTGAACAGCCGCCCGATGAACAGCGCGAATTGGATGTGCAGCGGCCTGTCCAGCCCCAGGTTTATTCGGAGCTGCTCTATGTCCTCGAGCTTGGCGTTCTCCCCGGCCAGTACGGCCGCCGGGTCGCCGGGCGTCAGCCGAAACAGCAGGAAGGCGATCAGCGCCACGAAGAACAGCACCGGTATGGCCGCTATCAGTCTCCTGATGATGTATGTGGTCAAGCTGTATCTCCGGTTTCGCGGTACTATTCCCGAAAGGCGCTCAGGACGCCTGTAGCTTGTTGGGTCAGTCTATCGAGAGATCCTGGTCGGCGTACATCACCTGTCCGCCCACGATGGTAGCCGCCACCTCTATGCCGCTGAGCGTGTGTCCCGCCTCCACGAACGGATCGTAGTCCAGGATCACCACGTCCCCCAGCTTGCCCACCTCCAGCGTACCTTTCAGGCGCTCCTCGTACGCGCCGAACGCCGCGTTCGAGCCTACCGCGCGCAGCGACTCCTGCACGGGCGCCCGCAACTCCGGCATGAGCACGTCGCCGGAATCCGTCATGCGGCTAACGGCGCTCTGCACGCACATCAGCGGGTTCACCGGCGTCACCGGGCTGTCCGAGTGGAGCAGCGGCCGCAGTCCCGCCCGGATGGCCGCCCCGACGGGGCTTATGTGCGGGCCCCTGTCCGGCCCCAGGAATATGTCCCGGTGCCGGTCGCCCCAGTAGTATATGTGGTTGGCGAAGTAGTTGGGAATGACGTTCAGCCGCCTCATACGGTTGATGTGGTCGGGCCAGCACATCTGGCAGTGCTCCACCCTGAACCGCTGGTTCGGGTCCGGCTTCGCCGCCAGCGCGTACTCGTAGGCGTTAAGCACCTCGTCTATCGCCGCGTCGCCGTTTGCGTGGATGATGACCTGGTTGCCCCGCCGGTGCAGGTCCAGCACCATCTCGTTCAGCTCTTCCTGCTCGTAGATGAGCCACGCCGACTCGTTCGGGTCGCACCAGTAGGGCGAGCGCAGCGCGCCGGTGATACCCTGAATCGAACCATCCGACACTATCTTGCAACCCGCCACGCGCAGCCACTCGTCGCCGTCGCCCGTCTTTACCGAGTAGTCCATCTCCTTCAGCAGGTTGTAGTGGATGAACATGTTGACGCGCAGTTTCAGATGGCCTTCGTCGTACATCCGGTTGTACAGATCGTAGCCGTTCGAGCCGCGCCGGTTGCTCACCGCCGCGTCCTGCACGGACGTCACGCCCACTTTCAAGTTGTCCTCCACCGCCTGGATGAAGGAACTGCGAAGCTCATCCTGCGTGTACGCGGGAATGTGCCGTGTCACCAGGTCCTGCGCCGGCATCTCGCCCAGCACGCCGTTGGGGTCCGCCGTGCCCGGGTAGCGGTACACGCGCCCGCCCGCCGGGTCCGGCATCTCCGAGTGTACTTCGCCCAGCCGCATGGCGTAGCTGTTGGCCATCGCCACGTGGCCGTAGCGTGTGGACACGAACACCGGGTGTTGCGTCGTCGCCTCGTCGAGGTCGGCGTTGGTCATGAAGCGCATCTCGGCAACGGCCGTCTGGTCGAAGCCCCGCGCCAGAATCCACTCGCCCGGCGGCGTGTTCTGAGCGCGTTCCCTTATGCGCTGCAACACGTCTTTGATGCTCACGTCGCGCGTGGTAGTAGCATCGACACCCAATAGGGAAGTCGCGTAGCCGGCGAGGTGGTTGTGCGGCTCAATGAAGCCGGGCAGAACCGTCTTGCCCTTGGCGTCGATGACGGTCACGCCCGGCTTGCGGAAGTCCTTGACCTCGTCATTGGAGCCGATTGCGACGATGCGCCCGTCCTGTATCGCCACCGCCTCTGCCAAGGTGTCGCGGTAGTCCATCGTGTGGACGCTGCCGTTGATGATGACGAGGTTCATAGCAGGCTCCTTGGGTATGGAAGCCCCAGCGGACGCCAGCGCCGCCAGGCCCAATAGCCCGGCGGCGCGGCAGTCGCGTTTCTACCTGTCTTCCGGTATGTCCTCGAACCAGAGTCCGAAGTAGACCGGGTTCCCGGAGTAGCTGTAGTTCTGCACGTTCGTGCGAACGCCCACCATCGTGGCGAAGTTGCCCCACGAGAAGAGCGGGACGTCTTCCCACCACCACTCGCCGAACTCGTCCGCTATGCGGGAGATCTCAGCGGGGTCGGTCGTCTTACGCCTCTGCTCCATCAGCTCGAGGCGACGGTCTGCCTTCAGGAAGCCGCTGGCGGGGTGCTCCCAGTCGTTCCACGTCGGCGCGAGCAGGTCGGTCTGGTAGAACGGGTTGAACCCGTTGTACATGATGTTGTGCTGCTTCTCCCAGCGTACCTGCACGTGTATGGGCCAGGTGTTCTCCTCGCCGTCCACGTGCCAGAGGCCGCTGTCCTCGAGCTGCTGGATGACCACGAGGGTCGCCCTGCCGCCGCTGGTCTCCGGCAGCGTGTGGATGTACTTGATGTCGACGGGAGGCTCGTAGCCGGCCTGTTCGATCAGTTCCCGGGCCTTGTCCAGGTCGACCTGGCTGTAGATGTCCCAGCCGTCGTCACGCCACCAGGTGGTCTGGAACTTGTAGAACGGGCTCTGGTTGAGCTCATAGAGGCCCGCCGGCGCGCGGCCCTGCAGAATCTGCTCCGGGTTCAGCGACCACGCCACGGCCTGCCGCATCAGGTTGTTGTCGAACGGCGGAATGGTGGCGTTGAAGGTGGACTCGTTGCGGCCGGTCATAGCTATGAACGGTTCCACGTCGGGGTTCTCGTTCAGCGTGTCTATCTGGTCCAGGCTGGGGTTGGCGATGTCGTAGCGGCCCGTCAGCAGGCCCGCGAGAGCGGCGGATGCGTCCGGTACGATATTTATGTCGATGCCGTCGAAGAACGGCGTCTTCTTGCCCGAGTGGAAGCTGAGAGGCTCCTCCCGCTCGGCGTAGTCTTGATGCTGAAGCATCGCTATTTTCACGTCCGGTATCCACTCGTCGAAGCTGTACGGCCCCGTGCCGATGATGTCCGCGTCTTCTATGCGCGGCTTCTCGGCGCCCTCCGCGAGGTCCTTATAGGGGTACTTCTCGATGACGCTGGCCGGATGGATCACTGCCTGCCGCGCCTCGGACATGCTGAGAGCGGCGAGCATCGGCGCGAACGGCTCGGTGAGCCTTATCTGCACCGTCCTCGAGTCGGTCGCCTCAATCGAGTCGAGCAATTGAAGGATGGTCTTGCCCCACACGGTGTCCCAGTGGAACCAGCGGTCCAGCGAGGCCACTACGTCGTCGGCGTCCATGGTCTGGCCGTCGTGGAACGCCACGCCCTCGCGCAGCGTGAACGTCCAGGTTGCGCCGCCGTCCTCCGCCACGAACGAGTCGGCCAGCATGGGCTTGGCGTCCAGCGCCGAGTCGAGCGCGAAGAGTTGCTCCATCATCTGGTTGGCGGGGTGAGTCACGGCGCTGATGGTGTCGGACATGGTGTCCATGGTGAAGGGGTTGCCGCCCTGCACCGCCTCCAGCGTGCCGCCGAAGTTGCCCATTGTCATGGCGGGCTCGGCAGTAGGCGGCGGTGCTGCGGTTGCCGCCGCCGGCGCCGCGGTCGGAGCCGCCGGAGCCGCTGTGGCTGCGGCAGGCGCTATGACGGTAGTCGGGGTTGGTTGGGTGAAGCCCGGCGGCGTGGGAACGGTGCGAGCCGCGGTAGGCGCCGGGGCCTGCGGCTCCTCCTCCTCGTCTTCCGAGGCGCTGCACGCAAGCGCGGCGAATAGCGCGAACGCGGCCAGCGCGCCCACAAGTAGGATTGCTTTCGGCCATCTGAAGGTCATATTCTCCTCCTTTGGGATTTCTGACACGTGGGTCCGCCACCGGCGGCCAATCCAGCCAAAACTTCGGCAAATTACACCAAAACGACTAGCGAATGTCAATAA
>DAOUJZ010000074.1:0-34523 GCA_034421955.1 Dehalococcoidia bacterium
GAGTACTGCGTCTTGAGCTCCTCGATCTCGAGGTTGTCGTGCCAGCCGTAGGTCTTGGGGTTGAGGTACCAGTTGAGCACGGGGTTGTTGGTCGGCACGCCGCAGCAGCCGGTGTGGAACAGGTCCCAGTACTCGGGGTCCTGGCGGAAGGTGACCGCCGTGGCCCAGTCGGGCTGCTGGAGGTCTACCTTGAAGCCGATCTCCCTGGCGGCGGCGGCGTTCACGATGCCGCGGTCGCGGTGGGTGGTGTAGCTGGTGTCGCCGAGGATGACTATCTCGGTGTTGGCGTCCCAGCCGGTCTCGTCCAGGAACTCCTGGAAGAGGCTCTTGGCCTTTTCCATGTCGTTCTGGTTGTACAGCTCCAGCGATACGTCGCTTTCGTTGGGCGTGCCGCAGATGAAGATGGCGCCGCAGAGGCTCCAGAGGTCCCGCGGGTTGTGGGCGGCCATGATCGACTCGGCGTCCATGGCGGCCTGCATGGCCTGGCGGGCCTTCAGGTTGCTGAAGGGCAGCTTGGTGTGGTTCATCAGAAGCACGGGGGTGTAGCCCGCGGGGTACACGAAGGTGGACAGCTTGGGGTCGTCCTTGACCTCGGGCCAGAAGTGCGGCGGAGTGCCGGTGGTGTAGTGGATCTTGCCCGTCTTCAGACCGGCCAGGATGGTGGTCTTGTCGGGGATCTCCACGATTTCCAGCGAGTCCAGCAGCACCCGCTCACCCTCGGGGTAGATGCCCGGGGGGAAGCCCTCGCGGGGTTCCATGTCGAAGCGGTGGCCGGGCGTCCAGTTGGCCAGCTTCCAGGGGCCGGAGGCGACGAAGTCGTCCACTCGGTCGTGTGGGCTGACGGCGCTGGCAATCTCGGACTTCATCATGAGGGGCGCCTGGCCCAGTCCGAGAGAGGTAACGGCGAAGGGTTCCTTGAGATAGAACTCAAAGGTGAGGTCGTCGATCTTCGCCATGCTCTCGGGGGAGTTGTTGCCCGCCACGGAGCGCTGCATCAGCGCGATTCCGGCGGTGATGCGCTCGGCCCAGCGGAAGGTGGAGTCGATGAAGTCGTCGGACGTGAGCGGGTCGCCGTCCTCGAAGCTCATGTCGTCGCGCAGCTTGAAGGTCCAGGTGAGCTGGTCGTCGCTGATTTCCCAGCTGTCGAACATGTTGTTGTGGAGCGCGCCGCCGGGGTCTTGCCTGAACGGGAACTCGTAGAGGTGCAGCGACACCTCGTAGGTGACGGTGGCGGTGGTCCACACGGGGTCGATGGTCTTCACGGAGGCGCCGAGCGCGAACGTGGCCTTGCCGCCTTCCATCATGCCTGTCTCCTGCGGCACCACGCGCGCGGGGCGCTGGGATGGCGCGACGGGGGCCACCGGCTGGGTCTCCTGCCTCTGTTCGGGGGCGGCTACGGCCGCGGCGGCGGGCGCTGGCATGGCGGGCGCGGCCGGGGCGGCCGGGGCCTGCTGCTGCGCTTGCGCGGCGGGAGCGGCCGGGGCGGGCGCTTGCGGCTGCTGGCGCTCTTCCGGCTCGGCGGCCGAGCAGGCCATCGCCAGTGCCGCGAACAGCGCCAGCACCGCGAAAATTGGTAGCAATCTGGTAATCTTCACTCGCTTACCTCCTGTCTCAGGTGTCTGTATCTCTTCCTACCTAGCCCGAGGTCTTGCCGCCGGACAGTGCTCTTCGCTCGCAACTGTTTCTTTGCCTGCGCCGCCTCCTGTTCAGAATAGCCTAGAAGACGCCCCATACAGGGACGCCTTCAATTTATAGTCGCCTTGCGCGGTCCTTTGTGTGTGCCGCAGTGGGCACTAAGAATGCAGACGGGCCGGAGTCGATCCCCGGCCCGTCTGGGCTAGTCCCGGTTAGTTGTCGAACCAGACGCCCGTCATGCGGGTGTTCCAGTGGTGGTCGTGCACGCCCCGGACGTTGGCGTTGATGATGTTGTAGCCGGTGATGTTGCCCGGGATCATGTGCGTGACGTTCTCGTAGTACGACTTCTGCACGGCGTCGGAGATTCGCCTCTGCTCCGCCGGGTCCGAGGTGCGGGAGTACTGCGACTTCAGCTCCTCGATCTCCAGGTTGTCGTGCCAGCCGTAGGTCTTGGGGTTGAGGTACCAGTTGGTGACCGGGTTGTTGCTCGGCACGCCGCAGCAGCTCGTGTGGAACATGTCCCAGTACTCGGGGTCCTGGCGGAAGGTGACCGCCGTCGCCCAGTCGGGCTGCTGAAGGTCGACGTTGAAGCCGACGGACTCGGTGACCGTCTTGTTGACGATGCTGATGTCGCGCATCTCCTGGTAGCTGGTGTTGCCCAGGATGATTATCGGGGTGGAGGGGTCCCAGCCGGTCTCTTCCACGAACTCGCTGAACAGTCGCTGAGCCTTCTCGAGGTCGTCCTGGTCGTACAGTTCGAGCGCGACGTCGCTCTCGTTGGGCGTGCCGCAGATGAAGATGGCGCCGCAGGTGCTCCACAGGTCGGTGGGACCATATGCGGGCATCCAGTCATCGGCGTCCAGCGCGGCCTGTATCGCCTGGCGAGCCTTCAGGTTGCTGAAGGGAAGCTTGGTGTGGTTGAAGAGGACGACAGGCGTGGAGCCTCCGGGGAGAACCCAGGTGCTGAGCTTGGGGTCGTCCTTGACTTCGGGCCAGAAATGGAACGGCATGAAGGTTCCGTAGTGGATCTTGCCCGTCTTCAGGCCGGCCAGAATCGTGGTCTTGTCGGGGATCTCTACGATCTGGAGCTGGTCGAGCAGCACACTCTCGCCCTCGGGGAAGACGCCCGCGGGGAAGCCTTCCCTGGGTAGCAGGTCGAAGCGGTGGCCGGGAGCCCAGTTGTCCAGCCGCCAAGGGCCGGAGGCGATGAACTCGTCGATGCGGTCGTGCGGGCTGACCGTGCCTGCGATTTCCTGTTTCATCATGAGCGGCTGCTGGCCGAAGCCCAGAGAGGTTACGGCGAACGGCTCCTTGAGGTGGATCTTGAAGGTAAGGTCGTCCACCTTGGACATGCTCTCAGCGGAGTTGTTACCGGCAACCGAGCGCTGGAAGAGGGCAATGCCCCTGGTGATGCGCTCCGCCCAGCGGAACGAAGACGCGATGAAGTCGTCGGTCGTAAGCGAGTCACCGTCCTCGAAACTGAGATCGTCGCGCAGGGTGAAAGTCCAAGTCAACTGGTCGTCGCTGATCTCCCAGCTGTCGAACATGTTGTTGTGGAACGCTCCAACGGTATCGAGCCTCAGCGGGAACTCGTAGAGGTGCCTGGAAATCTCCCAGGTCACGCCAGCCGTCGTCCACACGGGGTCGAGCGCCTTGACCGAGGCCGCGAGCGCGAAGACGAGCGTGCCGCCTTCCTTAGCGCCCGTCTCCTGCGGAATGGCGCGCTGCGTAGTGCCGGGGGCCGCGGGCGCCTCGGGCTGCGTGCGCACCATAGTCTCGGGTGCGGTCTGAGCCGCGGCGGCGGGCGCGGGCATGGCAGGCGCGGCCGGGGCGGCCGGGGCCTGCTGCTGCATCTGCGCCGCGGGCGCGGCGGGCGCCGGGGCTTGCGGCTGCTGCCGCTCCTCCGGCTCGGCGGCGGAACAGGCCATCGCGCCAAACAGCGCCAGCGCCGCCAAAAATGGTATGAGCCTAAGGACCTTCACTGATCTCCTCCTTCTGTCTGTGCTCATAAAGCGAACATGCGGGCCACCAGTGGCGTCCGCATTAGTTCGGCGTAGTTATACTTCAAAGCGATGCACCTGTCAAGTGTACAGCGGCGCTGAGCATGTATCAATAACGGTCGTCGGACGAGAACCGGTCGAGGACGTTTTTCGTGATACGGGACACGTTGTTGTCGTAATCGTTGTGGGAGAGGCTTCCGCACCAGGCTATTGAGCCAACAGAGAATACGCCGCCGCCGTTCGGCCCCTCGAAGTACACGAGGTCCGACCTGACGAGGGGGTTCTGGCTTCCGCCGCGACGCCTGCCGCGCGAGTAGTCGCCGACCGACTCGGCCTCGATGATGAGCTGGTAGTGGTCGGAGAACCCGGAGGCGGTGGCCAGGACCAACGCGTGGGGAGGAGTGCCCAGGCTGTAGTCCGCGCGGTCTATCTCGACGCCTCCGGCGCCGCCCTGCTTCAGTCCGAAGTTTCCGATTACCTCGTCTCTGCCGATGCCCTCGAAGATGAAGGCGGCCCTGGTGTCGTAGCTGTCCTCCAGCCGGTGGTAGGGCATGCTGTAGTCGAAGCCGGTGCCGGTAGACGAGCCTACGCCCAGGATTCGTCCCGACGGCCGGCCCCTGGCGTTCCAGTTCATCCCCGGGTCGCCGGTGAAGCTGTGGTGGGACTGTCCGGCTTCGTCGTGGGGCCGCGCCGCCGTGCGGCGCATCTCGATGCAGTGGGTGCTGTCCGGCGGAAAGGACACTACCGAGAAGAAGCCGTTGCCGCCCAGATACATGAGCCTGCCGCCGCCGGCCAGGTAGGCCTCCACCGCGTCGAGTCCCTGGCTCGTCCAGTACTCGGGGTGGCTTCCGGTCACCACCACGTTATAGGGACTCAGGAGGTCCATGCCCTCGATCTGCAGGTCTTCGTCGGTCGCGACGTCGTAGACGTACCCCTGCTCATCCAGCCAGTCCACCAGGTGCAGGTCGCCGTTGAACTGCCAGGGGCCGCCTCTTCCCAGTCGGAGATACCAGAAATTGTACTTGGGACGCATTGTGAGGTTTGGCCGACGGCGGGATGAGTAGAAGACCGGTGAGCCGTCGGTGTGGACGTCGTAGGTGCTGTTCAGGTGGTTTTCGGCGATGTACAGGTCCTGCGGCGTGGACGGTTCCCAGGCGACTCTTCCCGCGTACTCGGTGCGGGCGTAGGAGTGGTTGTTGGCGTAGGTGAGATAGCTGTTGGTGGGGATGAGCAACAGGATTTTTGATTGGGCGGCGCCTTCCGCCGGACGGACGAAGAAGGGCACGTAGTCTTCGGAGTCGCCCTCCGTGAGGCGCGCGGCGTACACGCCGCTGCCGAGGTCCGACGGGACCTGGAACTCGAAACTCACGTCCCATCGGGCGTCGTCGAGGTCGTCGTCGTGAAAGTGGATCGCTCCGTACTCCTGGGGAGCACGGTTGAAGTCGATGTAGTTCGCGGTCCAGTTGTGGCCCTTCATGGCGCGGGTGGGCCTGTTTACAGTGTTGCCGTGCAGGTCGTTGCCGGAAACGTCGGTGATCCGGTCGGTGGCGAAGTCTCTGCCGAAATCCCATTCTCCGATGAGGCTGTCCCCTACCTCTGAGGGAGAAGCGCCGTCCCTGAGCGAATCGAGCTCCGCCAGGTCCAGGGCGCGCCCGAACAGGGCCGGGCGGTCGATCTTGCCGTTGAAGTGGCCAGCGATCCTGGGACCCGGAGCCTGGGAGGCTTCGCCCTCGCAGTAACCCGCCATGACGAGCGGCACGCTGTTTTCGGCGACTTCGAGGCGACCAATCTCACGCTCGACCACCGTGGCGGTCTCATCCATGGGCCAGATGGTGCGGGGCTGCTGGTAGAGCAAGACGGTTCCGGTGGACGAGTCGTAGGACGCGGCCACGAAGTACCAGGCGGGCGAGTGGAGAGCCGGCGCGCGCACGGGGACCCCGGTGGAGATTCGCTCCACGTGCCCGTCGGCGCTGCCGATGCACAGGGTGAGGCCGTGTTCGCCGTCCAGCATCATGCCATACCCGGTGCCACCGAAGTCGGACCACTTGGTGAGGATGCCCTGGGAGAAGTTGGACGGAGTCGTGGACGAAATCCAGGCGGTGAGCGTAAAGCTCTCCTTTATCCGGAGCGGCGGGCTGTCGGGAACGGTGACGTAGGAGCCCGTCACCAGTTCCTGGAACCGGCCCTCGAACGTGCCGACGTTCTGTATGAACTTTTCCTTGAAGCCGGGGCCTTCGGGGTTGGTGTCGCCATGAATCAGCCGCACGACGTCGGCCCGGTAGCTGGGAAGCTTGCAGCTCACCATGAACCGGATGATATTCCCCGCGCGGATGCTGTAGCGGTCGGCATATCCAACTATGTCCATCGTACCCTCTCCACTGTCGAATGGCCCTATGCCGCGAATGCTAGCACCTGTACGGCGCACGGACAAGGAAACCACCGCATTGGTTGCGCCCGCGCCATCACCCTCACCCTAGCCCTCTCCCATCGAGGGAGAGGGGACAAGCGGAAGGGGCTCTGGGCGAGGCTCTCCGAAAAATCTGCTCAATTCTGCACAATTCTGCACATTCCGTAGCTGGGCGGCCCGATGTTCTTGTCACTTCTTTTGAGCCAAGTTGTTAAGGTTCGTCGCGAGCATTGCGCAGAATGTGGCAGAACGGGACCCGTTCGGCAAGCTCAGGGCAGGCTCCGTTTGGCAATCCATTCGGCAGGCTCAGGACAAGGCTCAGGGCAGGCTCCGCCCCTAATCCACAATCGGCGGCCACAGCGCCTGTCATGTAGAAAATAGCACGTGCGTACTATAGAATCAAGAGGGGTCTGGGCGTGAGCCTGTGTCAGATTAGCGGATGACATTGCAGCGTATGGTCTCGCCCCCTGGGTTCCCGTTTTCACGGGAACGACGAACGTGGATTCGCCGGAGTGGATCGGCCGATCTGTCGGCGGAAGGCGAGGCTACTTGACATAAGATCCTGGGAAGGGCCTGAGGGTGGGAATTTTTGCGGCATGTGTGTGGCATGTGCATGGCAGGTTCGAGACGCCGGCGAGATATGGGAGTGGCGTTCGAGTTACGCGGCTGGGAAGGTTTGAGACACGATTTTTGGGGTGGTTCCGGCCAGGGGGGCGTGGGGGAGTCAGACCGCTCCGGCGCGGGATCGGTCCGTGTGCTCGTGGGTGTAACATAAGGGCCGAACCGACACGCGAGGTATTTTTCAGAGTGGACTCTACACCGTCCGCAGAGGCGGCATCGCCGCCCGCTCAGCGCAGCAAGTGGCTCGTGCTGCTGGCGGCGTGTCTTGGCAACCTGGTGCTTACGCTGGACAGCGGCGTCATGGGCGTCTCGTATCCGGCGCTGGCGGGGGCTTTCGACACGGACACTTCGACCGTGCTGTGGGTATCGGTGGCCTTCTGGGTGACCGGGGTCGGCATGGTGATGACGGTAGGGTGGCTTGGCGACGTGGGAGGGAGGAGATTCTCGTACACACTGGGCTTCGTACTGTTCTCCACGGCGCTGGGTCTTTGCGCGATTTCGGTGGATCTCTGGCAACTCATCGCCTCCCGCATATTCATGGGTGTGGGGTCGTCGATGGTGCTGGCGGGCGTGAACGCGATCATACTCGACAGGTTCGAGCCGGAGAATCGCGCGAAGGCCATCGGCATCGCCGGGGCAGTCGTGGGACTGGGGCTTACCACCGGACCGCTGGCGGGAGGGTGGCTGCTGGACGCGCTCGGATGGCAGGCGCTGTTTTACATGAGGATACCCCTGTCGCTGTTCGCGGCGGGGTTGTCGTGGTGGGTGCTCGATGGAGGAACGAACAGCGGGCGAAAGGAGTTTGCCGTCGACTGGCTGGGGGCCGTGGCGCTGTTCTCGGTGCTGGCGTCGTTCCTGGTGGTGGTGAACCGGAGCGCGGAGGACGGCCCGTTGTCGCCGCTGGTGCTGGGGTCGGCGGCGTTGCTGGCAGTATCGATTCCGGTGCTGATCGTCTCGCAGCGGAGGTCTGCCAGGCCGATCCTGGACTTCGGCCTTTTCCGCCGCGCAGGATACGGCCTCGGGCTGGGGGTGCTGGTTTTCCACTACACGTCTCTTGGAGCGATTCTGCTTCTGGCGCCGTTCTTCTTCATCGACGCGCTGGGCTTTTCGGCGACGAAGATGGGGCTGTTCATCATGCTGCACACGTTGATGAGGGTGTTCCTGGCGCCGGTGAGTGGGGCGCTGACACACCGCGTGGGGGCCTGGACGCTGTCGGGGCTGGGTCTGGCGGCCATGGTGTGCTCGCTGGCGTGGCTGAGCATTCTGGCGGCCTCCGGCTCCTCCGAACTCGCGATACTTGGGGCGCTGCTCCTGGCGGGAGTGGGGTCGGCGCTGTACGAGCCGCCGAACACGACGACGATCATGGGGTCGGTGCCGGCGGACCGCTACGGGACCGCCTCGGCGTCCATCGCTTCGGGGCGGCAGCTCTCGTTCTCGGTAGGCGTGGCGGCGGCCGGGGCCATCTTCGCCGTGCGGGAGCGGGCGTACCTGGGCGCGCTGGAGACCGCCGAGAGAGCGGTGGCGCTGGGCTTTTCGGACGCGCTGCTGGCCGGCGCGGGGCTGGCCGGGCTGGGGGTGCTGGCGAGCATCGCGGCGATCGCGGTGACGCGGCGGCGCGGGTGAGAGGGCGTGAACGTCCACTCGGATACTCTGCCCGAAGACCCGGTTTCTGAGCTTGGCGGTTTCGCGGAACAAGTGGTACAAATCTCGGGGCGGCTGAGTGTCAGACGGACTCGCCGCTGACGAACTACGACTGAAAGGGGCAGATGATGGACCAAGATTTCGGAACGAAGAAGGTGGAAGCGAGGCACATCCTGGGTATACGCGCATCTACCACAATGGACAAGATCGGGGAGATGATGGGGCCGCTCTTCGGGGAGGTGTACGCTCACATTCAGCAGAGCGGGCAGGAGCCGGCGGGCATGCCGTTCGCAAGGTACTACTCGATGGACGGTCACACGGTCGAGCTGGAGTGCGGGATGCCGGTGGCTTCGCCAATCGAGGGCGCGGGCCGCGTGACGGCGGGCGAGTTGCCCGCGGCGACCGTGGCGACGGTGACTCACGTCGGGCCGTACGACGCGCTGCCGGGGACGTGGTCTTCGCTGACGGAGTGGATGGGCTCGCAGGGACTGCAACCGGCGGGCGCGCCGTGGGAGGTGTACGTGACCGACCCGGGCGCGGAGCCGGACTCGTCAAAGTGGCGGACCGATATCTTCTTTCCCGTGATGTGAAATGGGAGGGTTGGCGACCCAAAGGATCGCCGCGACAGGAGATGCCAATGTTTCACGAGATCGGGAAAGACTCTGCCGGGCACTACAGCACGCTGAACGCCATAGTGGTGCCGAGGCCAATCGGCTGGATATCGACTCTCAGCGAGGGGGGCGTACCCAACCTCGCGCCCTACTCCTTCTTCAACGCGGTCGCATACAACCCTCCACAGGTGATGTTCGCAGCCACGAGCAGCCACAGCTCCGGCGGACTGAAGGACGCGGTGCTCGACGCGCAGACGACGGGAGAGTTCGTCGTGAACCTCGCCACGTGGGACCTGAGGGAGCGGATGAACGCCTCCTCGGTTGCCGCGCCCCGAGAGGTCGACGAGTTCGAGTACGCGGGGCTGACCAAGGCCGACAGCAGGCTGGTGCGATGCCCGCGCGTGGCGGAGAGCCCGGTGCACCTGGAGTGTAGATACACCCGGTCGGTGGAGATGCTGGCGAACGACCCGGACGTCCCGAACACAGTCGTGTTCGGTGAGGTGATCGGAGTCCACATCGACGAGCGTGTGCTGACGGACGGCCGAATAGACCCGCTGAAGCTGAGGCCCGTGGGCAGACTCGGCTACCTCGATTTCGTCGAAGTCGACAGCAGCTTCTCGATGCCGCGTCCCACCTGGGAGTGAGGGGGCGCAAGACGGGGGTTGTATCGCGTTCGTCACCCCCATCCTAACCCGTTCGGCAGGCTCAGGGCAGGCTCTTCCCCATCAAGAGGGAAGGGACTTATCGGAAGGCTCACGCCCTAGACATACCCTTGTCAGGCTTGGGGCGGAAGGGCGACCAGGTCGAGGTCGTAGGCGTCGCCGGCGATAGTACGGGCCGGGAGGGACTCGCGGCGGGACTCGAAGAGGGTGTCGGCGTGCAGCAGCAGTATCCCGTGGCCCGGATCCGCCTCCGCGATGGCGGCGAGGTTGGCAGGCTCATTGTCCACCATAGCGATTACCCGGTATCCCTGGTCCTGGAACCACCGCACGGCCTCCACCTTGGCGCGTGGGATATGGGAGTCCCAGCCATAGGGGTTCATGCGGAGCAGGTGGTCGTCGAACTTGACGTGGTGTTCCCTGCCGAAGGCGCGCAGGCAGTCCAGCGTGTCCTGCCTGATGCGTTCGGTTCTGCCGGTGTTGAGGCCTACGAAGGTGTTGGGCTGTGACTGGAACCACCGAATGATGTCCATGACGCCGGGGAAGGGCTGATGAGCGTGGGGAAGGGCGTAGGAGGACCTGAACGCGCCGTCGTACCAGGCGGCGACGCGCTCGCGCTCTTCAGGGGGTAGCCCCAGAAGAAGCACAAGGTCTCGGACGTTGCTCTCGTAGGTGACGACGTCTTCCGCACGGAGGGACTTGAAGTGGTCTGTGCCGTGCGCGCCGTCGTAGGACCTGAGGATGTTCAGGACGAGGTAGCGGTTGTCCAGCACGGTGCCGTCTATGTCGAATAGGATGATGAGCCTGTCGCGGGGATGGCTGGCGCGCATCCGGCGATGGTGTTCAGCGAGTTTCTCCATCCAACTGGTCCGGTCGGCCATAGGGGTTACCACCTCCTACGGCCATTAGACCAGACGAAGTTTAAGCGGACGTTTACGGAGTGTTAGGGATTAACTTCTAGGGGATCCAGGGTCTCCAGACTGCCTCGTTGGCGTCGACCCACTCCTGGGCGGCCTGGCGGACGGTGAGGTCGTTCTCGGTGAGATTGAGGACGATCTCGTTCTGCTGCTCGTTGGTCATTTGGAACCTGGAGAGGAACTCGTAAGCCTCGGGGAACTCGTCCTTCAGGCCAGGCCAGGCGAGCTTGGCCACGGCGTCTGTGGGGAAGCCGCAGTTGTAGTTGGTGCCGTCGGGATAGCAGTCCGACGTCCACTCGGGCATCTCTATCTGCACCAGGTCGTACTTGGCGTGTGCCCAGTGGGGCTCCCAGAGGTATGTGAGGATGGGCTCTCCCCTCTGGAACACAGCATCGATTTCGGCCAGTGCCGCGCCCTCGGACCCGGCGAACACCACCTGGAAGTCGGCGCCGAATGCCTCCAGGCGGTCCTCGGGCTTGGTGTCCCAAGCGGCCGTGAACTCCAGGAGTCTGCCCTTGTTGCCGGTGTCGCTGGTGGCGAAGACGGACGCGTACTGGTTCAGGTCCTGTACGGTGCTCAGGTTGGGAGCGACGGCGTCGATGCCGCGTTCGGCGTCACCCTCGATGACGTAGGAGGGAACGTACCAGCCGGTCTCGCCCACGATGCCCACCGTTCCCACGCGCTCCACCTTGGCGCCGTCTTCGGCGTCCACGTACTCCTTGAGGAGGGCGGCGCTGTAGGAAGGCCAGTTGCAGCAGACGAAGTGGAAGTCGCCCGATTCGAGGCCGATGAACAGCGGCGCGGAGTCGGCAGGCGCGAACTTGGTCGCGACGGTGTGGTCCATCTCCTGCTCCAGGAGGATCTGTATCACGGCCGTGGTGACGAGTTGGCCGTTCCAGTCCTGGTCGACGAGATACAGCGTGCCCCTGGCCTCGGGGTCGTCGGCGTCCGCCGCGTCGTCCTCGGAGTCCTGGGCACAGGCCAGGGCTACCGCCAAGACTAAGGCGAACGCCGCGACTATCGACAGTCCAACCCATTTGATCTTCAGTTTCTTCACTTGTTTCCTCCTTTAGTTCCTTTAGCTTTGGCTTTACCTCATCGCCGCTAAGGGTATGGCGGCGCCCTGTTTGCCCTGGGTCATGCGGTCGAGCACCATCGCCATGAAGACGATGGTCATGCCGGCGACCAGGCCGTGGCCCATCCTGAGCCATATCGAGTTTATGAAGACTTCCTGCCCCAGTCCTCCGCCGCCTACGAGTCCCGCGATGATCACCATGGCCAACACCATGATGATCGTCTGGTTCACACCCATCATGATAATGGGAAATGCGAGCGGTATCTTGACCTGGAGCATGGTCTGAAGGCCGGTCGATCCGTGGCACTCGGCTGTTTCGATCACCTGGGCCGGCACTTCCTTGATGCCGAGGCTGGTCATGCGGATCACCGGCGGCAGCGCGTACACCGCAGTCGCTATTATACCGACAAGCGGGCCGATTCCCCAGAGCATTATCACCGGGATCAGGTAAACGAAGATCGGCATGGTCTGCATCGTGTCCAGCACCGGCCTGAGAACCGACTCGAACGGCCTGCTCTGGGAGGAGAGTACACCGAGGGCGATTCCCACCACCACCGTGAAGGCCGCCGCGGTGAGCACCTGGCTCAGCGTGTCCATTGTGACGTCCCAGACCCCGCCTACCCCGGCGAAGGCCAGCCCCGCCAGGGCGAGAAGCGCCACGCGCCAACCGGCGGCGACGTAGGCCAGCCCGGCGGCGGCAATCATCAGCGCGGGCCAGGGCAGCCAGAGGAGCAGCGTTCGAATGGGGGAATAGCCAAGCTCACGGAACAGGGTATCCCGTATCCAACTGGTAATGAAGTGGAGGTTGACGGCCATCCAGTCGAAGATGCGGTTGACCGGCTCCGCCATCGAGAAGGTCAGCTCGTCCGGGAAATCCCGGAGGGACGCGAACAGGGCGCCGACGACCATGAGCACGGCTATCAGGCCCACGCCCGCGATGGGAGCGGCGTAGCGCGCAGCCAGGCTTCGGGGGTTTCGGCCGGCGGGGGCCACGGGCGTCGAGGAGCCGGGACCGGATTGCGCGAGGGCGTAGCTGAATCTGTCGAGGACTATCGCCAGGAGCACGATGGCGATGCCGCTCTCGAGGCCTTCTCCCGCGTTGACCTCTCTCAGGGAGAGCCATACGTCCCTGCCGAGACCCTGCACGCCCACAAGCGCGGTGATGATGACTATGGAGACGGCCATCATTATGGTCTGGTTGACGCCCATCATTATCGAGCTCTTGGCCAGCGGCAATTGCACCTGGAACAGCGTCTGAATAGTCGTCGAGCCGTGCGAGAGGGCCGTCTCGATGGCGGCGCGGGGGACCTGGCGGATGCCGAGGTTGGTGAGCCTGATGACGGGCGGGATGGAGTAGACGACGGTTAGGAAGATGCCCTGCGTGCCGCTGACTCCGAACAACACCAGGGCGGGGATGAGGTACACGAAGGCGGGCAGCACCTGCATGGTGTCGAGGACCGGACGAACCACCGACTCGAATCTGTCGCTGAAGGCGGCGAGTATGCCGATCGGCACCCCGACGGCAACGGCGAATATCACCGATACCACCAGGACGCTCATCGTGACCATGGCGGAGTCCCAGAACCCGATCAGGCCTATGAACAGGGTCCCCGCGCCGGAGAACAGTCCCAGCCGCCAGCCGCCGAGCCTGAGTCCCAGGATCGTTCCGGCCGCCACCACGACCGGCCACGGAAGCCACAGCAGAAACGCGTCGATTCCGGCGAGTCCCGCGTCGATGACGTCGGAGATTGGATCGAAGAACCAGGCGAAGGTGTCCTGGACCCACTCGAACAGGTCGTCGACCGGCTGCTGGATGGGAAGCTCCCAATTTCGCGGCCAGTTGCCGAAGTCGGTGCCCGCATTGGCGGTCGCCAAGGAGTAGGCCAACACGTAGGCAGCGACGGCGACCGCGGCCCACAGAACACCCCGGTACCGAGGCTCCCTTAGTAATCGACTCTGGAGCGCCTCCGCGCGGATCACGACGCTGCTCCCTCGTCGCCAACGAGCGCGGCGACGGCTGCCTCACGGCTGATGGTGCCGATGCAGAGGTCGCCGTCCAGAACGGCGATGGGGGCGTCGCCGGCGATCGCGAGCGGGATGAGCCGCTCGAGGCGGGTGTAGGGTTCCACCACGGGGCAGGAGTCGCGCATTGCGGATGCGACGCTGGAGTCCGCCGCGCCGCTGTCGGGCGCGTCCGCCGGATGCACCGTCCCGATGAAGCGGTCCTCGCGGTCGACCACAACCGCGACCTCGCACTCGCTGTCGGCAAGCACGTCCAACACGTCGGCCAGTCCCTCATCGGCGGTGGTGTAGACCTGGGAAGGGGTCATGACGGAACGCGCGGTGAGCACCTTGGACCGTGGAACGTCGCGTGTGAAGTCGCGAACGTAGTCGTCGATCGGGTTGGAGACCAGCTCCTCGGGCGTGCCCGTTTGAACGAATTCGCCGTCTTTCATAATTGCCACGCGGTCGCCGACCTTCAGGGCTTCGAGGAAGTCGTGTGTTATGAAGACCATGGTCTTCTGGACCAGGCGCTGTAGCCCGATCAGTTGGTCCTGCATCTCCCGCCTGATGAGGGGGTCGAGGGCGCTGAACGGCTCGTCGAAGAGGAGGATCTGCGGGTCGACGGCGAGGGCGCGGGCCAGCCCTACACGCTGCTGCATTCCGCCGCTCAGCTCGTGCGGGTAGCGTTCCTCCCACCCGGAAAGCCCCACCAGCTCGATGACCTCGGCAGCGCGGCTGCGCTGGGTGGACTTGTCGATTCCCTGGACCTGCAGGCCGTACACCACGTTTTCGAACACGCGCTTGTGGGGGAAGTTGCCGAAGTGCTGGAAGACCATGCCCAGCTTGTGGCGGCGAATGTCCCGCAACTGCCGCTTGTTCATGGCGAGCAGGTCTTCGCCGTCTATGCGTACTTCTCCGCGTGTCGGTTCGATCAGGCGGCTGAGGCAGCGGACGAGAGTGGACTTGCCGCTGCCGGAGAGGCCCATGATGACGAAGGTCTCTCCTTCGCCGACGTGGAAGGAGACGTCCCTGACGGCGAGGACGCGACCGGTCCGGGCCAGCACCTCTTCCTTGGACAGGGCGGTATCCAGGGAGTCGATGAGGTCCCGCGGCCCGTTCCCGAACACCTTCCACAGGTTTCGGCACTCGAGTCTCAAGCCGGCGTCCGCCTGGGATCGACCGGCTGGTCCGGGTTGAGCGGCAGAGTCGCCTGACCCGGAGCTATCGCTGATGTCCGCGTTCTTGGCCATTACATGCCGATGATAGCGACATCGGTGGCCTCGTGTCTAACCGGGCGGCTGTAACTACGGCAGGGGATTGCTGTCGTTCCGCATGAGTACGGGACAGGTCTTAGTGCAAACGGGCTGCCCGGCGAGGATTCGAACCTCGGTCAATGGAGCCAAAGTCCATTGTGCTGCCACTACACCACCGGGCAATCTTCCTCCGCTGAGACGCCACGCTAGAGGATTGGCGGGGTGTACATTATACTCTATGCCACTCGCGCGGGCACGTTGGGCGCCCGCCAGACATTCGCCGGGGCAGGGGGAAGGCCATGGACGGGGACAACGCATTTTTCGACGTGATAGTGGTGGGGGCGGGCAACGCGGCGCTGTGCGCCGCGCTGTCGGCGCGGGAGCAGGGAGCGAGCGTGGTTGTGCTGGAGAAGGCGCCGCCTTCGGCACAGGGGGGCAACTGCCCCTTTACAGGCGGCGGGTTCCGGTTCGTGCACGAGGGCATAGAGGACCTGCGCTCGCTGTTGCCGGACCTTACGGACGCGGAGGCGGAAAGGCTGAGCATGGCGCCATACACCGCAGAGGACTTTCGCGGCCACCTGACGGAGGTTACGCAGGGCGACGTGGACACGCGCCTGATGGAGACGCTGATTGCGAACTCGCGGCCCGCTGTGGACTGGATGCACTCGCAGGGCGTGAGGTGGGAGCTGTCGGGCGGTCGCGTTTCGGCAGGGGCGCCGTCGGTCATCCCGAACAGCGTGGGGCTGTCGGCGTGGCGCTCGGGACCGGGACTGGTACAGATGCTGACCACTGCCGCGAGGCGCGCGGGCATTACGATTCTGTACGAGACGAAGATGCTGCGGCTGCTGCTCGACGACGCGGGCGCGGTGACCGGGGTGGAGGCGCAGGACGCGGATGGGGTGCACACTATCGGAGGACGCGGCGTGGTGCTTGCGTGCGGGGGGTTCGAGGCGAACGCCCGGATGCGCGGCGAGTTCCTGGGCGCGGGCTGGGAGAGGGCGAAGGTGCGAGGCTCGGCCTACAACACGGGCGACGGGCACCGCGCGGCGCTCGAGGCGGGCGCGCAGGCTTTCGGCCAGTGGACGGGCTGCCACGCCACGCCCATCGACGTGGACGCGCCGGTTACGGGCAGCGTGGAGATCACGGAGCGAATGCCGAGGCGGTCTTATCCCCTGGGCATTACGGTGAACCGGCAGGGGCGACGCTTCTTCGACGAGGGGGCGGGTTTCGCCGAGCAGACGTTCGTGGCGGCGGGCAGCGCGATACTGCGCCAAGACGGCGGTGTGGCGTTTCAGCTTTTCGACAGCCGGGCCGCGCCGCACCTGGAGCCGCGCTACGCGCTCGCCCGGGTGGCGCAGGCGTTCACGCTGCATGAGCTGGCGGGCGAGTTGCGGGTGGACGCCGACGCGCTGGAAGCGACAGTCGCCGAGTACAACGCCGCCGCGAATGACGGCGAGTACAGCCCACGGACGCTCGACGGGCTTTCTACGCGCGGGCTCGACCCACCCAAGAGCAACTGGGCGATTCGGCTGGACGCTCCGCCATTCTCCGCGTTTACGGTAACCGGGGGAATAACCTATACTTATGGCGGCCTGAAGGTGGACGAGAATGGCCGCGTTCTCGGCGCGGAGGACGCGCCTGTACCCGGGCTGTTCGCGGCCGGCGAGATTGTCGGAGGCATCTTCTACCACAATAGTTTGAGAGCTGCCGGACTGATGCATGGCGCCGTGTTCGGCCGTCTCGCCGGGCAATCTGCCGCTCGCGGCAGCGGCGCGTAGCGCCGACTCCTACCCCAGGTGAGTGCTTTGACCGACATTCCAACCCGTTCGACAGGCTCAGGGCAGGACGTGGAGCGTATCAGGGAGGTCGCGTCCCGGCTGCGAGAGAACATGCAACGCGTCATCGTCGGCGCGACGGGAGCCATCGACCTGGCGATAGTGGCGTTGCTGTGCCGCGGCCACGTTCTTGTCGAGGACGTCCCCGGAATCGGCAAGACCACGCTGTCGAAGGTGCTCGCCCAGTCGATGGGCTGCACGTTCAGGCGAATCCAGTTCACGCCCGACCTGATGCCCTCGGACGTGCTGGGCGTCAACTTCTTCAACCAGAAGGCGTCGGAGTTCGAGTTTCGCCCCGGCCCGGTGTTCAGCCAGGTGCTTCTCGCCGACGAGATCAACCGCGCCACGCCCAGGACACAGTCGGCGCTGCTCGAGGCGATGCAGGAGCGCCAGTCCACCATCGACGGCGAGACGTACCCGCTGCCCGAGCCGTTCCTGGTGATAGCGACGCAGAACCCGCTGGAGATGGAGGGCACCTTCCCTCTGCCGGAGGCGCAGCTCGACCGGTTCATGGTGCGCATACGCCTGGGCTATCCCACGCCCGACGAGGAGGCCGCTATTCTGCAGCGCTTCGAGCGCTCTACCACGGACCCAAGCGTGGAAGCCGTGACAGAGGCGGTCGAGCTGCGGCAGATGCAGGAGCTGGTGACAGAGGTTCGCGTGGACCCGAGTGTGCGCTCCTACATCGTCGCGGTGGTGCAGGCCACGCGGGAACACAGCGGACTGTCGCTCGGAGCCAGTCCGCGCGCGGCGCTCGCGCTGTACAGGTGCTGCCAAGCTAACGCCGCCCTGGCGGGCCGCGACTTCGTTTCGCCGGACGACGTGAAGGCGCTGGCTTCGCCGGTGCTCGCGCACCGCATGCTCATCACGTCCAACTCCCGGCTGCGGGGGCGCACCGCGGACAACGTCGTCGAGGAGATACTGGGCACGGCGGCGGTTCCCATCGAAAGGTAAGGCCGTTGCTGGTAAGACTGTGGCACGACCTGTGGATAGGTCTGTTCCTGATCCTCATCGTGGTGGGCGTGTTCACGGGCCACGGCCTGCTGATAGGGTTTTCCGCGATGGGCCTGCTGGTGGCCGGCGTGTCGTGGCTGTGGGACCGTATGGCCCTGGAGGACGTGGTGTACGAGAGATCACTCTCCCAGAACCGGGTGTTCATGGGGGAAGAGGTGAAGCTGACCGTCGCCGTCACGAACGGGAAGCCGGTGCCGCTGGCCAGGCTGTCGGTGCAGGACACGATTCCCCTGGAGGTGGAAGTGCTGGATGCCGAAACGAGCGGCAGCTCCAGCCCGAACGCACAGACGCTGCGCCACCTGACGTCCATGGCGTGGTATGAGCGCATACGATGGCAATACAAAGTCAAGAGCGCACACCGCGGCCTGCACATGCTGGGGCCGGCGCACGTTGAGAGTGGGGACCTGTTCGGATTCTTCAGTTCGGAGAAGTCTTTCCCAGCGAGAGATTACCTGCTGGTGTATCCGACCGTGGTGCCGCTGGCCGCCCTGGGCTTTCCGGCGTCGCGGCCCCTGGGTGACGTGGGCGGCGGCAACAGGATGTTCGAGGACGCCTCGCGCCCGTTCGGGCTGCGGGAGTACCAACTGGGCGACCCGATGAAGACGGTGGACTGGAAGGCGACGGCGCGTATGCAGCAGTTGCAGGTGCGCACGTTCGAGCCGAGCACGTCGTTCACGGTGGTGCTGGTGGTGGACGTGGATACGACGGCCCACTACTGGGAGGGCTACTCGGCGGCCAACCTGGAGCGCATAACGGTCGCGGGAGCTTCGGTGGCGAGCTACGCCGCGGAGCAGGGATATAACCTCGGCCTGTTTTCCAACGGCACGCCGATGCTGGCCGACCGTCCGATGAAGATCGCTCCCAGCCAGTCGCCGGACCAGTTGACGATAATACTTGAGGCGTTGGCGACCATCCGCCCAATGGCCATGGGCCAGATGTGGACGCAGCTCGCGCAGAACTTCCGCCAGTTTCCGCTCGGCGCGACACTGGTCTTGGTGACGGCGTTCTTCCAGCCGGAGATAGCGGAGGTGGTGCGGACGCTGAAGTCGCGGGGCTACAGGCTTGTGGTGGTGCACGTGGGCGACGGGGAGTGGCCGGAGATGCCGGAGGGCGTAATCGTCCACGAACTGCGCACTTACTTCGAGGGCATAGAGTATGCCGGCCCATTCACTCCAAGATAAGCTGGTAACCGCGGCCACCGTCCTGGCCGAGAGCGCATGGCTGTACCTGCTGCTGGGGCTGCTGGGGATAACGCTGGCGCAGGACGGAAGCCCGCTGAGCCTGTCCGCGGTGCTCGCGCTGGTGGGCATATCGACGCTGACCGCACGGCTGCTGCAGATGGTGCTGATGCCCGCCAGGATGGCATACGGGATCCAACTGGCGATGGGCGTCGCCGTGATCGTGGTGGCGGTGGGCTCGCAGGTCGATCCGAATTCGGGACTGGAACTGGGATGGATCGCGACCGTCGTCGGGGGCGCGGACGTGGAAGGCTACACGTTCCGGGCGTCTGCGGGCAGCATACTGGGAGCGGCGCTTTGGTGGCGCGGCGGGATGATAGCGGCTTCCGAGTTTCCGGTCGAAAGCCTGAGCACCAGTTTCCGGCTGGGAGTGCTGGTCACGGCGGTCGTGGCGGTGGTGGACGTGGCACACCCGGCCGACCTCCAGGTGTTCGGCTCTATGATCCTGTTCTTCGCGGCAGGCCTGGCCGGAATGGGCGCGGGGCGGCTGCTTCCGGCGTCGCGGCAGGCCATCGAGGAGCGCGCCTGGCTGAAGGTGATCGGCGGCCTGGTGCTGGGGATCGTGATAGTGGGCCTGCTGGTCAGCATGCTGCAGCGCGACGTGCTGGAGTACGTCTCGAGGCCGGCGCTGGTGGTGCTGAACCTGCTGGGCACCGTGGTCTTCTACGTCATCATCGTGCCCATCGCGTTCGTGGTCGGCGCTCTCACACAGGGGCTGCTCACGGTGCTGGGCTGGTTCGCCAGCGAGGAGGTGACCTCCGAGGCGCCGGACTTCGGCGGCACGCTGCTGGAGCTGCGGGAGCAGACGGGCGAGGTGAACGAGGTGGTCGCGGCGGTGGTGCAGGTGTCGCAGTGGGCGCTGGTGGCGCTGCTGGTGGCGGGGGCGCTGTTCGTGATAGCGGCGGCCTTTCGGCGCCGGCTGTCGTGGCGCCTGGTGCAGTCCGAGGGCACTCGCGAGTCGGTGAGGGAGGGCGCGGATGCCGGAGACGATCTGAAGCGGCTGCTGCTCAACCTCTTGCCCAGGCGCTTCCGACGGACGCGAGAGGACGCGGGGCTGCGGCTCCCCGACGACGAGGCGGAGATAGTGGACGTGTTCAGGGTGTATTTCGGCCTGCTCCAACACGCCCGCGAGCAGGGTTTCCCCCGGCCCGAGCACGCGACGCCGCTGGAGTACCAGCACACGCTGGAGCAGGTGCTGCCCCGCAGACTGGTGAGGTCGGCCACGGCCGCGTTTACCAACGCATGTTACGGACACCACCTGCCGTCTAAAGCGGTGTTGGACGAGCTGAAGGCGCAGATGGAAGAGCTGCCGGGGTAGGACTGGAAGCGGCTGCGCCGTCACCCTCACCCTAGCCCTCTCCCTTGAGGGAGAGGGGATTTATCGCACATGGGCAAAGGAGTTGCCAGATGGACCTGCCGCTTAACGAGTTCGGACTGCCCTCGGACATGCTGGTGTGGCAGGTGGCGCTGCTGACGGTGGTATCGTTCGGCGTGGGGCTGTTGGGCGGCTTCGTCGGCCTGGCGCTGGGAACGATGCGGCTTCCGGCTATGCTGCTTATCGGCATGGCGGCGCCCATCGCGGGCGGCACCAATATTCTGGTCAGCAGTCTGGCGTCGCTGACCGGGGCAATACGGCACTTCCGGGAGGGGCGGGTGGACATGCGGGTGGTGCTGTTCATGGGGGTGCCCGCGTTCGTGGGCGCGTTCGCAGGCGGGTTCGCGAGCGACGTAGTGGACGAACGGCTGTTGTTGTTCCTGGCGGGCCTTCTGGTGGGCTGGCAGGGCATAGAGTTCTTCATACTGGCGCGCAACCGGCGCGACTCGGGCAGCCAGCACCTGTTCGGCGCGGACCTGGAGGGGTCGCCGGGGATATTCAGCCGCAACAGGATCGCCGCGGAGGCGGGAATTGGCCTGGGAGTCGGGCTGCTGGGCGGCGCGGTCGGGCTGATACTGGGTAGCATACGGCTGCCGGCGCTGATACGCATTTTGAAGATAGACCCACGAATAGCGGCGGGCACCAACCTGTTCATCGGCTTCTTCCTAGGGGCGCTCGGCTTCGTGGGGCACGCGGTGCAGGGCGAGGTGGACTATCCGCTGCTGGCGTGCATGGGCGCCGCCGCGATGGTGGGCAGCTACATTGGCGCGAAGTACACGGGCCGGGCCAGCCTGAACACGCTGATAGCCTCGATGGGGGCGGTGCTGGTGGTCGTCGGCGTGCTGCTTGTGTGGCGGGCGTTCGAGTAGGAACGCGGCGTCAGTAGGTGGATACGTTCGCCTGGGTGAACTCTCCGGTGACCATGTAGATTACCTGCTCGGCTATGTTGGTGGTGCGGTCGGCAATGCGCTCGAGGTCGTGCGCCACCCACAGCAGGAAGGTCGCGCGCTGGATGGCGGCGGGCGAGGCCATCATGTATGTGAGCAGCTCCCTGTACACCTGCTCGTAGAGGGCGTCCACCTCGTCGTCGGCGTCGCAGACGTCGTTGGCGAGCTGGACGTCGCGGTTGACGAACGCATCGAGGCTGCGGCGCAGCATGTCGGTCGCCTTGTCCGCCATGCGCGGAATGTCGATGAGAGGCTTGAGGGGCGGCTCGTTGCCCATCATCAGGCTGATCTTGGCGATACCCTCGGCGTAGTCGCCCATGCGCTCCAGTTCCACCGACATGTGCAGCACGGTGATGAGGACACGGAGGTCGCCGGCAAGCGGCTGCTGGGTGGCGATGAGGTCGATGCAGCGCTCCTCCAACTCAAAGCGCTTGCGGTCGATCACATCGTCGTCGCGGACGACCTCTTCCGAGAGCGCGAGGTCGCGGTTCTTCAGGGCGTCGAGCGAGCGGGCGATGGCCTTTTCGACCATGTTGGCAAGCACGAGCAGTTCGTCCTGCAGATCTCTCAGGTCATTACTGAATCCGACTCTCGCCATGGCGGCTGACCTCTCTTCTCTCTTCACCCTCACCCTGACCCTCTCCCATCAAGGGAGAGGGGACTCTGGGCGCTCTCCCGTCAAGGGAGAGGAGGCATGTTGTGTAAGTTAGCTGAAGCGTCCGGTAATGTAGGCCTCTGTCTGCTGGTGGCTGGGGTTTGTGAATATGCGCTCGGTGGAATCGAACTCCACCAGGAAGCCGGCGCGGTCCTCATCGACCATCAGGAAGGCCGTCTCGTCCGAGACCCTGGCGGCCTGCTGCATGTTGTGGGTGACGATGGCGATTGTGTAGCTCTCGCGCAGCTCGCGGATGAGGTCCTCGATGGCGAGGGTGGCGATGGGGTCGAGCGCGGAGCAGGGCTCGTCCATGAGGATCACCTCGGGCTCGACGGCGATGGCGCGTGCGATGCAAAGCCGCTGCTGCTGGCCGCCGGACAGCGCGAGGGCGCTGCGCTTGAGCCGATCCTTGACCTCGTCCCAGAGGGCGGCCTGGCGCAGCGAGCGCTCCACGGCCTCGGCGATGTCGCCCCTGTAGCCGTTTATGCGCAGCCCGAAGGCGACGTTGTCGAAGATGGACTTGGGGAAGGGGTTTGGCTTCTGGAACACCATGCCTATGGTGCTGCGAAGCTCCACGGGATCCACGGCCGGGGCGTTTATGTCCTCGCCGTTAAACAGGATGCTGCCCTCGATGCGTCCGCCGGGGACCAACTCGTGCATGCGGTTGAGGCAGCGCACGAGCGTGCTCTTGCCGCAGCCGGAGGGGCCGATGACGGCCGTGATGCTGTTGCGGCGCATCGAAAGGTTGATATTCTTGATCGCAAGGACGTCGCCGTAGTAGGCGTTGAGGTCCTTGATCTCCATCACGTAGTCGCCGCCCCGCGACGTGGGCGATGGCGCCTCGCGCGTTTCCACTCTTCTCAAGGCGGGCTTCCTCAGATTCAAAGTTGCCATCACAGGCTCCTCTTACCATACATATGCCTGAGCGCTACGGCAACGCTGTTGAGCAGCAGCAGCACCACAAGCAGAACGACTATGCCCGCGGCGGCGTTCTCCTGGAATCCCCTCAGCGGGCGGGACAGCCAGCTAAACACCTGGATGGGCAGCACCGTGAAGGAGTCCATCGGGCTGGTGGGTATGAAGAACACGGACGTGAACGCGCCGATGGCGATGAGCGGGGCGGTCTCGCCTATGGCTCTACCGAGCGCAAGGATGACTCCGGTGAGCACGGCGGGAAGTCCGGCGGGCAACACCTGGTGCCATATGGCCTGCCACTTGGTGGAACCGAGCGCCATTGCCGCCTCGCGCATGGAGACGGGCACGGAGCGCAGCCCCTCGCGGCTGGCGACGATGATTATGGGGAGTATCAGCAGCGTAAGCGTGCAGGCGGCGGCGAGGATGCTGGGTCCCATGCCGGCGCCGTAGACGAACAGCGCAAGACCGAGCAGCCCGTACACGACGGAGGGTACGCCGGCCAGCGTGCTGATGTTGATCTCGATTACGCGGGTGAGCCAGTTGCGCGGCGCGAACTCCTCAAGGTATATCGCCGCGCCCACGCCAAGGGGTATGGAGAACAGGGACGTGAAGCCCATCACCCACAGCGTGCCCAGGAGGGCAGCCTTGGCGCCGGCCAGCTCCGGCTTGCGGGAGGGGAAGCTATTCAGGAAGTCCCAGGTGACGTGCGCGAGGCCGTCGCGCGCGATGGTAAACAGCAGCAGCGCGAGGGCCGCGACGCCGAACGCTGTCGCCCCGATGGCGAGGGCCGCGAAGATTATGGACGACAGTTTGCGGCTGGTCCGCGATCCCTGTGAAAAGGAGGATTCAGCCGACAGGCGGGCGCTCAATCGTACACCTCCCTGAATCGGCCAAGAAGCGCCTGAGCCAGCAGGTTGAGGCCGAGGGTGAACACGAACAAGAGCGAGCCTATGGCGAATATGCTCTTGTACTCGATCGTGCCGCGCGGGGTGTCGCCCATCGCCACCTCCATTATGTAGGCGGTCATGGCCTGCATCGCCTCCACGGGGTTGATCGACAGGTTGGGGATTCCGCCTGCCGCGATGGTGACTATCATCGTTTCGCCCACGGCGCGGGCGAGGGCCAGCAGCCCGGAGGCCATTATGCCGGAGAGGGCGGCGGGCACCACCACTCGGGTGGACACCTGGAAGCGGTTGGAGCCGAGAGCGTAGGCGCCCTCACGCAGAGAGGTGGGGACGGCGCGCATCGCGTCTTCGCTCAGCGACGTGACCATCGGAATGAGCATGATGCCCATCGCCAGGGACGCGGCCAGCGCGGTGAAGATAGTCTCGGAATCGAAGAGTGGTCTTACTATGTTGGGCGCGATAAAGGTTATGGCGAAGAAGCCGTACACGACCGTGGGGATGCCGGCCAGCACTTCGAGCACCGGCTTGACCACCGAGCGCACCGTTTCGTGCGCGTACTCGCTGAGGTAGACGGCGGTGAGCAGGCCAACGGGGAAGGCGACGCTCAGCGCCATGGCCGCGATGAGGATGGTCGCCGATAAGAGAGGAAGCGCCCCGAAGTGCTTTTCGGCGAACAGGGGCGTCCACACGGTGCCCGTAAGGAACGACAGCAGGGACACCTCGCCGAAGAACGGCACTGCTTCGGTGAGCAGCGTGACCACGATGCCCACGGTGGTTATGACCGAGAGCAGCGCGCACAGGAACAGGAATGAGAGGATGACCGTCTCCCGCAACTTGTGCGAGAGACGGTTCCTCCGCCACCTGTCGCTATTGCTCCTGGAGGCGGAGATTGTCGCCAATTAGTTCACCTTTTCCAGGGCCTCCGAGAGCGGCGTGCCGGCGGCTATGGTGTTGAACACCGACCCGGTCGTGCGGTTGGCCACCCTGGACCTGCCCCACTCGTATGCGCTTTCGGGGAGGGCGACGTAGCCGACCTCGCCGACCAGGGTGGTGGCCTCTTTGAGGTAGAAGTCCACGAACGCCGCCACCTCGGGGCGCTCGACCACGTGGTCGAGCCGAGCGTAGATGAAGATGGGGCGCGCAAGCGGGATGTACTGCCCGTTCGCTACGCTAGCGGACGAAGGCTCCACGCACTCGCCGGTACCGGGGTTCACGACCTCTACGGCCTGCACTAGCTCGCGGTACTGCTCGAGGTACGCCAGGCCGAAGTAGCCGATGCCGCCGCGGGCGCCGTTCACGCCGCTCGCTATCAGCGGGTCTTCCTCGGTCGCGAGGTCCAGGTCACCGCGGTGCGCGCCGGACTCGCCCATTATGGCCTCGGTGAAGTAGTCGAACGTTCCCGACGCCGTCGTGGGACCGTAGATTCTCAGCCCCTGGTCCGGGAAGCCGTCGCGCACCTGGCTCCAGTTCATGACGTTGCCCTGCGCGTCCGGGCCGAAGATGGTCTCCAGCTCGTCGACGGTGAGGCACTGCGCCCAGTCGTTCTCCGGGCTTACCACCACCGACAGGGCATCGAACGCGACGGGAAGCTCGATGACCTCAATGCCGTTCTCAGCGCAGGTCTCGAGCTCGGAGTCCTTGGCGGGGCGCGATGCGTTCCACACCTGGATTTCGCCGGCGCACATGGCGCGGCCTCCGGCGCCCGTACCCGTGGACGCGACGTTCACGCGCACGTCGGAGTTGGCTATGCTGAACTCCTCGGCCACGGCCTCGCTGATGGGGAAGACCGTGCTGGAGCCGGCGATGGCTATCTCGCCGGTGAGGTTAGCCGGGGGTTGCTTCGCCGGCATGGACGTGTCACCAGACGTGGCGGCCAGGGCTTCGTCCAGCGGCGTGCCGGCGGCTATGGTGTTGAACACCGACCCGGTGGTGCGGCTGGCTATCCTGTCTCTGCCCCACTGGTAGGCACTTTCGGGCAACGCGACGTAGCCGACCTCGCCGGAGAGCGTGCCGGCCTCGTCCAGATAGAAGTCCACGAATGCCTGGACCTCCGGACGCTCAAGCATCTGGTCCAGCCGCGCGTAGATGAAGATGGGCCGCGCAAGCGGGATGTACTGGCCGTTCGCCACACTCGCGGACGATGGCTCCACGCACTCGCCAGTGCCGGGGTTAACGACCTCTACGGCCTGCACCAACTCGCGGTACTGCTCGAGGTACGCCAGGCCGAAGTAGCCGATGCCGCCGCGGGCGCCGTTCACGCCGCTCGCTATCAGCGGGTCCTCTTCGGTCGCCAAGTCCAGGTCGCCGCGGTGCGCGCCGGACTCGCCCATTATGGCCTCGGTGAAGTAGTCGAACGTTCCCGACGCCGTCGTGGGGCCGTAGATTCTCAGGCCCTGGTCCGGGAAGCCGGACCGCACCTGGCTCCAGTTGGTGATGTTGCCCTGCGCGTCGGGGCCGAAGATGGTCTCAAGCTCGTCGACGGTGAGGCATTGCGCCCAGTCGTTCTCCGGGCTTACGACCACCGACAGGGCATCGAACGCGACGGGTAGCTCGACGACCTCGATGCCGTTCTCGGCGCAGGTCTCGAGCTCGGAGTCCTTGGCCGGGCGGGATGCGTTCCACACCTGGATTTCGCCGGCGCACATGGCGCGGCCTCCGGCGCCCGTGCCCGAGGACGCGACGTTTACCCGGACGCTCTTGTTGGCGATGCTGAACTCCTCGGCGACGGCCTCGCTGATGGGGAAGACGGTGCTGGAGCCGGCTACCGCTATCTGGCCGGTGAGCTGCGCAGGCGGTGCGGGCGGCTGGGTGGGCTGTGTCTGAGTCTGCGGCGCTGTTGCCGGCGCCTGGGTTGGCGCAGTGGCCTGCGCGCGGGGCGCGGGGGTCGGGTCGTCTTCGTCGCTGCCGCAGGCGAGCGCGAACGCCAGAAGCGAGAGGGCCAGCGCCCCGACGAGGGCGGGTAGCATGAAGCGTGCTTTCGATTGCCGTATCGTTCTCATTGCCAGTCGGATACCTCCTATTGCGGTGTTGCCTGGCGCAAGAGTAGCGCACGCAGGTGAACTCACAATGAACGTATCTTTAACGAATCGTTAAGGGCCGGTTATGCGCCCGCGCCCGCGATGGACGGGAGACTGGATGAGCGGAGATTGGCACGGATGCGCGGCGTGTTCAAGTGCGCTCGGGCGCAAACCGAGAGGGGGTGCGATTGCGACGCTACTACCGCTGTGATAGATTCGGCCTGACGGAGTCACGTGTGCATGCATAGGGAGGTTTCGCCCGGCTCGGGCGGAGGGATACGGTAGGAGGTGTTGAAGTGTCGGACACAGTAATGTTGATCACAGCCTTTTCGGGCCTGACGGTGGCCGTGGGGGCACTGCTGGTTTCGGTGGGTGTATTCGTGCTGGTTCTGAAGATCGGCAACTACATCGAGTCTCTGGGGGACGGCGACTAGCCGGTAGCATCACACGTCGAAGGACATGAGCTCGTCGGCGAAGATCAGGCGGCCGTCGTAGATGCGCTTGACGTCTCCGATGCCCTTCTCCATGTTCGGGTGCTGGGAGAGGTGCGGACCGATGTGCACGAGCGCGAGCGTCTTCACGCCGGCGGCCTGGGCGAGTTCCGCCGCGCCAGTGGTGCCGCACTGTCCGCCGGATTCGCCGACGTCGTCCATGCGCTCCTGGTCGTCCCAGCACATGCAGAGCATGAGGTCGGCGTCCCTGGCGAGGTCGCGCACGGAGTCGCAGGGCTGGGTGTCGCCGGTGAATACGACGCTGCCGCCGGGCGTGTCGACGCGGTAGGCGAGCGAGTCGAGGTAGGGCTGGACGTGCTCGGCGGGGGCGGCGGTGACCTGCCAGTCGGGGCCGGAGAAGACCTTGCCGGGGCCGACGTCTTTGGCAAGCACGTCGGGTGGTCGGCGTGGAAGGACGCCTCCGCGGTTGACGTAGACCTGCTGGCTGAGCGGGTGGTTGACGCGAGCGATCCAGTCGTGGGAGAAGGCGCCGTCGCGCTCGTCCAGGATACGATGGGTGAGCTGCTCGGTGAGCGTGGGGCCGAACACCTGCAGGCGGTTTTCCTTGCCGATGCTCTGGTCCCAGCGGCAGAGCAGGAAGCAGGGGTAGTCGACGTCGTGGTCGAAGTGGTGGTGGGTGAAGAAGAGGTAGTCGACGTCGGTTGGCCAGAGGCCGGCCTGGACGAGCTTGGCGGTAGCGGCGGGGCCGCAGTCTATCATCAGCTTGTCGTCGCCGGTCTGGAGGACGAACGACGAGCCGAAGCGGGTGGGGGTGGGCGTCGGGGTGCCGGCGCCGAGGACGTGGACGCGGGTCATTCGTGGTGCTCCTTAGTCAGGGGCGATGGTTGGCCACTCAGCGGCGCGCTCGTAGGCGCGGGCGGCGCGGAAGACGGTGGCCTCGTCGAAGGGGCGACCGACTATCTGCATGCCTATGGGCAGTCCGGCGGACGAGAAGCCGCACGGCAGCGAGATGGCGGGCAGTCCGGCGAGGGCGGCGGGGCTGGTGTAGCGGCGGCGGCCGAGGTCGGAGCGGCCCTGGTAGTAGCCTCCCGGGCCTCCGGTCGAGGCGGCCAGCGCGGGTGCGGTGACAGGGCCCGTGGGGAAGACGAGGACGTCGTAGCGGTCGAGCGCCTCCAGCAGCTCGCGGCGGATCTTCGCGCGGGCCTTCTGGGCCTTGATGTAGGCGGTGGAGGGTGTGAGGAGCGCGGACTCGAGCCTGATGCGGGTGCTCCAGTCGTAGTCGTCGGGGCGGGTCTTGATCCAGTGCTCGTGGAATGAGGCGGCGTCCACGTCGGCGCTGGCGACGAACGCGGCGCCGCTGTGCTCGGTGGTGGGCAGGGAGGTGCGCTCGGAGGAGGCGCCAAGCTCCTCGAACACGGTGACGGCCCTGAGCACGGCCTCGCGGGTCTCGGCGGACAGGGCCTCGTACTCGAACATCTCGCGGGGGAGGCCGGCGCGCAGGCCGTTTGCGCCTTCCTCTATAGTGGCGAGGTAGTCGGGAACGGGGCTGCGGCTGGAGGTGGGGTCGCGGTCGTCGCGGCCGGCGATGTCGGCGAGCATGATGGCGCAGTCGCGGACGGTGCGGGTCATGGGACCGACGGTGTCCATGGACCAGCACATGGGGACGACGCCGGAGCGGGTGACGCGGCCGTAGGTGGGGCGTATGCCGACGATGCCGCAGAAGGCGGCGGGGCCGCGAATGGAGCCGCCGGTGTCGGAGCCGAGCGCGCCTGCGCAGAGGCCCGCGGCGACGGCGACGCCGGAGCCGCTGCTGGA
The DNA here is from genome assembly GCA_034421955.1 of Dehalococcoidia bacterium. Lineage (GTDB taxonomy): Bacteria > Chloroflexota > Dehalococcoidia > Lucifugimonadales > CATOSD01 > CATOSD01. The sequence continues at coordinate 28,992 of DAOUJZ010000074.1, forward strand.
GCCGCCGGCGGAGTGGCCGGTATTCCAGGGATTGCGGGGGGTGCCGTAGGGGTGGTCGATGGTGCCGCCGATGGCGAACTCGCTGAGGTTGAGCTTGCCTAGGAGCACTGCGCCGGAAGCGTCGAGCCGCTCGGTTATGGTGGAGTCGCTGTCGGCGACGTTGTCGGCGAGCACGCGAGAGCCTGCGGTGGTGCGGACGCCGCGGACGTCAATGATGTCTTTGACGGCGACGGGGACGCCGTGCAGGGGGCCGCGGTCTTCGCCGGCGGCGAGGGCGCGGTCGGCGCGCTCGGCCTGGGCGAGGGCGGCGTCCCGGGTGACGGTAACGTATGCGCCGAGGTGGTCGTTGCGGGCGTCGATGCGGTCGAGGTAGGCGGTGGCCAGGTCGACGGCGGAGAGGGCACCGGTGCGGAGGGCGGAGGCGGATTCCTCTATGGACAGGGCGTGGGCGGTTTGCTTAGTCATGGGAGACCTCCCCGGGCGAGAAGACTGGCAGGGGTTCGACGTCCGCGAGGTCGGCGGCGGGCAGCTTGCCTAGCTCGTCGAGCACGGCGTTGAGGCGGGCGGCTACGGCGTCGGCGCGGTCGTCGTCCAGGTCGATGCCGGCGGCGGTGGCAAGCTGGCGGGCCTGCCGTCGGGTGATCTCGGCCATTTGCGAAGGCTCCTTCCCCTGTGTGTGGCGGTCGTGTTGGCGGCCATTCTATCACGGAGGGGGGAGCGGCTGTGTGGGGACACGCGGGTGGAGGGTTACAAACGCGGCTTTTGCGGAAAGTGTTCCGTTCTGTGTTTTTCGTAGCTGGGGGCTGTCACGTCCGGGGCGCTCCTTGTAGTGTATCTGTCACAATTTCGCGGGTGGCAGGCCGGAATTCGAGGTGCCTGGGAGCGGAATGGGACGGGGTGTCGCGCCGGGCGTCTGTCGAAGAGAATCAAGTCGGCCGGCCTCGTGCGCTTTCGGCCCTCTCCCGGCGTGACTGGATACTCCGGCCACACGGGAGGGGGCTTCCCGATCACCTCCCTATCCTCTCGCTACTCGTTCGACACCCATTGAGTCTGAGTCTGCGTCCGGCCTTTGCTGCTCGTGCGGGTCCTGCTCTGCTCCTTCTCGCTGTAGTGGCCCGAGCCCCTGGTGTTGCCCGTATCCGACCAGGCCGACCACTGCCCCCAGGTTTCGGGCGGCTCCTCCGGGTCCGACACCCACGTCTTCTCGGTCTGCGTCCGGCACCGGTTGCTCGTCCTCGTGCGCTTCATCTCCACCTCGCGCTCCTTGCCCGTGCCACTCACCTTGCCGGTGTGCGTCCACCGGCTCCACGGCACCCACGTCTCGGCGGGGCCTTCCCAGCTCACCCAGCGGTACTGCTTCACCTTCACGCCCTGGCTGTTCGTGCACGTCCTGGTCTCCTGCATCTCCCAGTCGTCGCAGTGGCCCCTGGAGTTGCCCGTTTCCACCCATGGGGTGCACGGGTCCGGCGGCGGGGGAGTGGTTCCGCCGCCGCTGCCTCCTCTGTTGCCCGTCGTATCCGGCGCGCCTACCCATCGGGTCTGCCTCTCCGTCCCGCCCTTGCCGTTTGAGCGCGTCCTGGCCTGCTCCTTCTCGCGCGCCGCGCCCGACTTGCGGAATCTGCCCGTGTCCAGCCAGTCGCTCCATGGGCCGGGACCAAGCGACTTGCGCGCGACCACGACCGTGTAGGTCTTCCGCGTGCCGTCCTCGGCGGCGACCACCACGCTGATGGTGTTCTGTCCCACGAGCAAAGACAGCTCGCCGGAGTCGCTCCCGCTGGTTACCGCGACGCCGTTGACCGTTATCTTGGCCCACCGGTGGCTCGCCGTGGGCGTAACCTCGATGGTGTCCTCCGTGTGCTCAACGGACGCCGTGTACGAGACTGTGCTCGCGGCGAAGTCGGGGGAGAGCTCGCCCGCCGAGAGTTCGAGCTCGCTGAGCGTCGCGTCCGCGCTCATCAGCCGCGCACCCACCTGGAAGTTGCCCGTGCGCCCGGACATCAGCGTCGTCGCCTCAATGGTGTAGTCGCCCGCGTCGAGCACGCGCTCTATCCTGGAGTGTCCCACGATGCCCAGCTCGGTGTTGTCGTTTCGCTCCAGCACACGCCCGCCCTTACCGGCGCCGGACAGCAGGCACAGGTACGCGTCGGCATGGGCGGAAGCCAGGTCGATCGACACTTTGCCGCGCCTGGGCATCCTGAACACGTAGTACTTGGCGTACCTGCCGGGCCTGTTCACGGAAGGAATCGACGAGACCCACACGCCGTTCTTGAACGGGAACTCGTCCTCTCGAAGAGTGCCGAAGGAGTCGAGCCCCGGGTCGAGCACCTTCACCTCTACCCTGGCCGTTCTGGTCGCCCCGTGCGTGTCCTTGACCGCCACCTGGAACGTGAGCGTCCCGGCCGTGGATGGAGCGTCGAAGGACGCTATCGCCTTGTCCGAGTGCGTGAGCGTCACCGTCGTCGTGGGCGTCGGGCTGTGCTGCGTCCACTTGTACTCGGTGATCTTGTCCCCGTCCGGGTCCGTGCTCTCGCTCACGTCCAGCTTCACCTCTGAGCCCGCGGGCGCGGGGTTGGGCTTCGCCACGGCCGAAACCAACGGCGCGCGGTTGGCGGGCGCGCCTTGGATGAAGACCTCGTAGTTGACGTATCTGTATGGCTGGAAATACTCCCGCCACGCCTTCGCCTCATTGCTGAGGGGTATGGTCATGTCCGCCCCCACGATGGCATTTCTGTCCGTGCCGGACACGAACCCCATGGCCGAGAGCTCGTCCTCGCCGCTCAGCACGTGCTCCCACGCGCCGAAGGCGTCCTTGCGCCTGACGAACATCTTGAAGCCCCACCTGCGCCCTACGGCGAAGTTTTCGTCTATCTCCGGCGAGCCGCCCACCACGAGCCTGATGCTGCCGGGGGCGCCAGTGCCGGACCTGATGTAAGCGTTCCACCACGGGTGTGTGCCCCCCGTGTCGGGCACGTTCGGCCCCGACAACCGCAGGAACGAGCCGGACGTGTCGATAGACCCCAGACCGAAGGTCTTACCGGCGAAGTCGCCCAGGTTGGTCCACTTCCGGTATGTGTAGTTGCCGAAGCTGGCCATCTCGTTGAGGGACAGCTTCGGCAGCGGCTCGCCGAAGACGATGCCCGCCTCGCGCTCCGCCGCGGACGCGGGGAGGATGAGCACCTTTTCCGTGTTGCCTCCCCTGCTCTCCTCGATGCCGAATATCATGCCGACCATCCTGTACAGGCCGCTCGTACCCTTGACTTTCGCCAGCACGGGGCCGCCAGAATCTCCGGCCTTCACCTGGGTCCCGCCGAGCGGATTGTTCCTATCAAGGAACCCGTAGTGTATCTCCGCCACTCCCTGGAAGGGCATCTTGGCGTGGGTCTTGACGCCGGAGACGAGACTGGAGATTTTGGCGGTCTTCTCACCGACTCTGTAGCCGATGTACGTGACATCCAAGTCCACCTCCGGCTCGACCGTGCCGCTGATAATTTTCCTCACGGCGTGCGCGCCTGCGCCCGTAGGTCCGGTACCGGAGTGGTCTGGGTCGTGGATTCGGTAGCTGACCGCGACGCCCGAGGCCACGTCGCACGTGGCGATGTCGGCGTAGTTCGGCCTGCCGCCCCGGTCGGCGGCGGGCTCCACGTCTATCGCGTCCAAGTTGGTGCCCACCAGGTTGGCCGTGCTGTCGGTTTTGTCCACCTCCGGGTGGTACATGAGCGCGTCGTCATCGGCGTTCTCGTAGGTGTTGCTGCCCTCCGTGCTCGCCATCACGTGCTGGCAAGTCACCAGCACCCTGGTCATGGTGTTGTCGATGGGGTTCTTGTGCAGCGCCAGACCCGTCAGCGTTCCCTGCCTGATTCCATCGACGCGCCCGGTGTTCCCCGTGGGTATGCCGCTCTGTATCTTCAATCCGGCCATCAGGCCGTCGCCATCCTTGTGGTCAACGTAAGCTCTGCCCATTGTCTTTCTCCTTGTTCGTTGCTTCGGTGTGTTCACTGTCGTTATCTGTGGTTCGATTGCATCCAAACCGGGTTGTACCTTCGGGCCTCCGGTGTGGTATGGTTTGGACACGGCGGGGATTGGTGAACCTCCTTTCTGAGGCCCTTCATACTGTTGTCATGCCCTTGATCTGTGATGAGCTGAGGGCATAGACAGCAGGGCCGATGAACCCCCAAAAGGGGTCCCTCTCGCAGACGGGAATCGCCTCCTCGTTGTCTTCTGTTGGTGCGGGCGGGGGGCACACTCGGCGGGTCTGCTGCAACAGACCCACCGAATACGAGCTCCTTAGCGGGACCTCAGGCTCCCCACCCGCATCTTGACATTACCATTCTTCTCTGAAGTTCGAGCCACCCACCTCCTCGCCTACCTGTTGCTCCACTCCACCACCACAACCTGCACCGGCAACTCCCCCACGCAATCCGGCAACCCCCAATCGTCCATCAACGGCCCACGAACGATGACGCGGATGCCGTATGCGCCAACGGGCAGTCTGTTCTCGTCGAGGAGGGGAGCGGCGGGCGCGTATCTGAAGCGGTTGTCCCGGAATCGAAGATTATCGAGCCAACCCCCGTGTTCGTCGCGCTCTCGCAAAGCGTGCTCAATCCCCCTAACGGGCCCGCCGCACGCGGACGGATCCGCTAGCGCCGGCGGGTGTTCGTCGCGCGCGGCGAACAAATCCGCCTCCCTCACGTAGAAGCGCCTGTAAGCCACCATCACGCCGATGCGCTCCTCCTCGGATTCGTCGTACACCCCCACGATGGCGTGGGCCAGATACCAGCCCGGCCAGACCTTGCTTCCAAATCCCTCCACCTGGAAGTTCCACTCGCCGCGGCTCACATATCGCTTCTCCTCGCCCGGTTCGAATCGCACCTCCGTCTTCCGCTCGACGCCCTTCACCTTGGGTGAGAACCAAATCGGGTCGCAATCGGGTTTGGTGATGGTGAAGATTACGTTCGGCGCGTGATACCTCATCGTGAGCGTCTGTGCCTCGTCGCTTCTGTTGCGAATCGTAAGCGTCAGCTTCGCGGTCTCTCCCAAACTCACATCCAGGCGCGGGGCGAACGTTCGGTAGAGCTCCCGGTAGAACTCGTCGTCGACAGTGCCCGTGTCAATGTACGATTCCCAGCTACGTTTGAGACTCCCGCGGTCGGCGCACAGCCCCACATCGTGCGTGCCGTCGCCACATCCCACCACCCCCAGGCCCATCGCCGCCAGACCGGCGAGAATCCACCATCGCCACATGTCGATACCCTCTCTTAACCAACGTATCCAGGCTGGCACAACGCCAAGGCCGCTATCGTCAGGGCCAGCCGCCGCCACGCGCAGGTCGCGTGTGCGGTCTCTTCCCATGAATCGATGCCAGAACGTATGTGCCCGCAGAGTCAATACCCCTTCCGGATCAGTAGTCCGGCCTCCCCAAAAAGGGGTTCTGGCGGCTCCGTTGTCTTCTCTCAATCGGTGCGGGCGGGGCGTCCTGGACGGCGGCGCTGCGAACGCTCACCGGACGGGTCTCTTCCTGAGAAACCTCGCTCC
>DAOUJZ010000075.1:0-85345 GCA_034421955.1 Dehalococcoidia bacterium
TACTCTCCGTCAGGCAAGGGCATACCGTCCGACTCAGGGTAGAAGATGGTGGTGGCGCGTCCGGTGGTCATCGCATCCTCCTTGCTGCGGCGATTTTAGCACACCGCCGCCGCGTGGCGGCAGGCGGTGGCCGATGCCGTGCGACCGCCCCGGCGTCAGATCGCGGCGCCCCTTCACCCCAGGTGGACTATCTCCACGTCTCCCCAGTGACGGTCCAGGTACTCCGCCACCAGCCGGCGGTGGCAGCGCTCCGCCGTGTCCTCGCTGCACAGCAGGCACGAGTTGCTGATGGTCCGCTTGATGCCCATCTTCCACACTCGCCTCTCGTCCATCAGCGAGAGAAACTGCCGCTCGTAGGTGGCCCAGTCCATGCGGCCCTTCCGGTACGCGTCCAGCATCTCCGGCGTGGGTGCGAGGTCCGGCATGTGGACGTACTTCATCCGGCATATCTTCTGGAGGAAATACTCCAGGTCCCCCCGCTTGGCGAAACCCGCAAGCTGCGAGACGTTATTCAGCCGCACGTCCACCAGCCTCTTCGCCCCCGACTCCCGCAGCAGCTCGAAGAACACCGACGCGGGCTTCTTCGTGAAGCCGATCGTGTACACCCTCAATGCGCCCGCTCCCGGCCGGCGGCGGCCAACCTGTCATCGACAAACGCCACCTTGCTGGCCTGCCGGGCCAGCGCTTCGACTACAACCTCGTCCCTGGAACGGAACATGTCGCCGCTGCGAGGCAGCTTGAACCTGTCCAGCAGGCGGTTCACGGTCTCGTCGTGCTTCTCAATGCTGCCGTCGGCGAGGATGTGCTCGACGACGACGCCGTGCCCCTCGAGCGCCACCGCTATCAGCAGCGCGCGGTGGCAGTCCTGGGGGTCCTTCTCGCTGCACATCACAACCACGCGGCGCTCGTCCGCCGCCCGAACGACTCGCCCGATTCCGTCGTCGAACAGGTCGGTGTCCGCCAGGCGAGCATAGCTGACGCGGCCCTCTTCGTCGTAGCAGGAGCGGTCCGCGGGTCTGCCGCCCAGTTCGCCGCCCAGGAACACGTAATCGATTCCTGCCCTCTCCAGCGCGTCGCTCAGAACGCCGTGATTGAACTGCGGATAGTAGCGGCTGGCCGGCGACGAGCGAACGTCCACCACCTCGTCCACCGCGTGTTTCCTGAGCAGCGCCAGAAACGCCTCCGGCGAGTGGTTCGAGTGGCCGATAGTGTATACCGGGTACTGTGTAGCGTTCAAAAGCCTTCCGTCCTCAAGGCTCGATGATGGCGGCGATGAGTTTGTCCCCATTAAAACGGGGAACGGAATTCAGCGGGGTAGGGCCATTGACACTCCAGCACATTCGTGCTACGCTCGCTTCATCACAAACCACCAACCACTCACAAGCCGCCAACCGACAAACCGAAATCCGAGGAGATAAAACAAAAGAAACGAAACGGGACACTTTTTTCTAGCTAGTTTGTCCCACCCGGCAGTTTGGCACCTGCTTCTGCCCGGACGCTACTCCGCTTGGTAGCCCGTCACCCATCCATCCCGCCCCTTCCGCTTGTCCCCTCTCCCTTGATGGGAGAGGGCTAGGGTGAGGGTGAGAGCTGGGATGGGGGTGACGTCAGCGAAAAGCCGTCCCCGACCCGTACCGCGCACGCCACCAGGCCGGCGCGGAGTTCCGGTCCCGGTTCCGCATCACCTTGCCGACGGCGTCCCTGGCCCAATCACGCGGCAGCAGGTCGAGAGGTGCTGCGCGGTCTGTCCTCGTGGCCACCGCGCGAGCCAGTCCCGGCCCTTCCGCGTCGCCAATTCCGCTTGTCCTTTCCCCCTCGCAGGGGGAAGGTCAGAGCCTGCCCCGCACTTGATGCGGGGATGGGGGTGACACTCAACCGCGAGCCTTTAACAACTTAATAGATATGCCATCCGAGTCGAGGCCGTTCTCGCGCTCGAGCCTCTGGACTCCCGCTCCCCGTTTCCACGGGGACAGGCTTCGCGGGAGCGACGAAGCTCTGCCAGTCGACGTCACGCCACCGCGCCTCCACCCAGCGCGTCCAGGCGCGCCATCACGTCTTCGTCCAGACGGATGGCCGCCGCGGCGGCGTTGCTTACCGCCTGCTCCGGGCGGCTGGCTCCCACGATGACGGACGCGACGGCGGGGCGGGTGAGCGCCCAGGCGAGTGAGAGCTGCGCCGGCTCGCACCCGACCTCGGCCGCGATGGCGACAAGGCCGTCCACCATGTCGAACGTGGCGTCGGTCCAGTAGGTGTCCTTCGCGCGCTGGGCGTGACGCGACGCCATATGGCTGTCGTCCGCAGGCCCGGCGTCGCGGTCGTATGCGCCGGTGAGCAGCCCGCCCATCAAAAGCTGGTACGGAATCACGCTCACCTGCTGGTCGTCACACAGCGGCAGCAGCTCTTGCTCGATGTCGCGCTTGCCCAGGTTGTACTCCGGCTGCACCGACTCGAACCGCTCGATGCCCAGCTTGTCGCTCACCCACAGCGCGCGGCATAGCTGCCACGCCGCGAAGTTGGAGCAGCCCAGGTAGCGAATCTTACCCTGCTGCACCAGCCCGTCGAGCGTGCGGAGCGTCTCGTGCAGTGGCGTGTCCGGGTCCCAGAAGTGGACCTGGTACAGGTCGATGTAATCCGTGCCCAGCCGGCGCAGGCTGCTCTCCACGGCGTGGACGAGGTGCTTTCGGGATAGCCCCTTGTCGTTGACGCCGGGCCCTGTGGGGACGAAGCCCTTGCTCGCTATCACGAAGTCTTCGCGCCGGCTCTTGACCGCCATCCCGACGACGCGCTCGGAGTGCCCGTCGTTGTAGGCGTCCGCCGTGTCTATGAAGTTGATGCCGCACTCGATAGCCTGGTCGACTACGGACACCGCGCGCCGGTCGTCCACGTAGCCAGCGCCGAACATGTTGGTGCCCAGGCACACCCTCGAAACCTTCAGCCCCGTTCTTCCCAGGTTGACGTATTCCATTCAGTTCACCTCCTGACTTGTCACCCTCACCCTGGCCCTCTCCCTCGAGGGAGAGGGTACCGCCTAGCCGGCCGCCAGCATCTCCTTCACGGTGGCGACGGCCTCCGCGACCCGCACCGTGCGCGCGACGCGGACGCTGCCTTCGCCGTAGCGGGCCGTTGTCTCGCCCAGCCGGTCGCTGTCGTCGGTCTCCACGTCCACGGCGGCCCGCTCGTAGTCGAACAGCTCAGGCCTCACCGCGGCGACGACGGTCAGCGGGTCGCACAGCATGTAGTCGCCGCCGTCCGGCCGGAACGCGAACCAGCCGCGCACCACCTCGTGCGCCAGCCGCTCGCTCTCCGAGGCGCCGTCCGTCCTCTCCACGTCGGCGCGCGTCAGCACCGGCTCCCCGCACACGTCCAGCCCGATGAGAGTCGTCTCGATGCCGGACCCCAGCACCTCGCCGGCGGCGACCGGGTCGCTGTGGATGTTGAACTCGGCGTGGGGAGTCACGTTGCCCGACACGTGCAGCGCTCCGCCCATGACGTAGATGTGTTTCACCCACCTCCGCATTCGCGGCTCCCCACGGATGGCCAGGGCCAGGTTGGTCAGCGGACCGAGCGCGATGATCACCAACTCGCCGGGGTGGGTGTAGGCCATGTACGCCAGGTAGTCGGACGCCTTCAGCGGCATGACCTCGCCCGTGGGACGCGGCAGCCGCACCGTGAGACCGCTCGTACCGTGGTAGTGGTAGGCGTAGCCGTACGCGCCGCGGACCGGGCGGAACGCGCCCCGCGACACGGGCAGGTCCGGACGCCCCAGCCACTCGGCCAGCGCGAGCGCGTTGTTCGTGGTGTGGGCCAGCGAGGCGTTGCCGCCGACCGTGGTCATCCCCAGCACGTCCAGGTCGGGCGAGTTCAGCGCCATGGCGATGGCGAGCGCGTCGTCTGTTCCCGGGTCGGTATCGATAACAACCTTCATGTCGGTACGTCCTCTCCCTTTCACCCCGCGCCGTTGCGCGATGCGAAGGCGGACCACGCCTCTCGTGACGTGTGCCGTGGCCGTATGCCCAACTCACGCCTGGCCCTGTCGTTACTCGCGGCCCAGTTATGGGTGATGAAGCACAGCCCGCTCGGCGGCGAGTCGCGCTGAATGCGCAGCGCCCAGGACGCGCCCACGAGGAACCGCAGCAGCGGACCCGGCATCCACAGCACACGCCTGCTGAACATGCGCGCCATCTCGCTCCAGCGTATCAGCCCGTCGCCCGCCAGGTTGTACGTGCCGGACACGCGGCTCAGCAGGCATCGGCTCATCGCCTCCGCCAGGTCGTCCTCGTGTACTAGCTGCATCTGTGGGTCGTGCCCGCGCGCGCCCACGAGGAAGGGCTTGGAGAAGGCGGAGGCGATGAAGTTGTCCGCGCTCGGTCCGAGCGCCGGGCATGCGCGCAGCACCGCCGCGCTGAAGTCTGGGCGGCTCGCGGCGAAGTCGGCTATCAGCCGCTCTGCGGCGGCCTTGTCCTCCGAGTACTGGAAGCCCTTCGGGGGCCGGGGCGGCGCCTCTTCCCCCAGCAGCGGCGGATTGTCGGCGTGGGCGCCGTATACGCTCGTGCTGCTAAGGTAGAGCATGTGCCGCACACCCGCGTCCTCGCACGAGGCGATCGCGCTCGACGTGCCTTCCACATTGACGCGGCGCGCGAATTCGCGGTCCCGCGAGGGACGCATCACGTAGGCCAGGTGCGCGAGCGCGTCGATCCGGTGCTCGCGCAGCAGCGGCCCGAACGGCTGCGTCACGTCGTGGCGCGCGAAGACCACCGGCCCCTTCGCGGACTCCGCCGGCAGCGGGCGCACGTCGAGCGCGAGGATGCGCTCCACTCCGGGTTCCCGCGCCAGCCGCGCCATCAGTGTCCGCGCAACGTATCCCGCCGCGCCCGTGACCGCCACGCGCCGGATCTCTCTAGGCATCCGCGGGCACGTCCGTGAAGTCGAAGCGCAGCTCGCCCAGACCGGGGACCTCGAACCCCATGCCGATCTTTCGCGGCCCGGCGTCCAGGGTAACGCCGCTCACGCGGATGGTGATGGACGTGTTGAGCGACAGCGTGAACGTCCGCTCCCGCGACACAGCCTCGAATGGTGTTTCCTCGCCCTCCAGTACGAACGAGGCGCTTTCCATGGGGACCACGGCTCCGTCAACCGAAAGCGGCAGCATCCTGTGCGCGTAGCCTGAGCCAAGGCTGTTGCGCAGCCGGAACTCGAAACCCGCCTCGGTGTTTCGCAGACTGCCCTTCACGTACAGGCGTCTCAGCAGAAAGCCGGGCACAGTTACCATGCCAGTGACCTCACCCTTCCATGGTGCGACGCATCCTGTACAGGGCCAGCTCCGTCTCCACCGCCTCGGCGGGCAGCGGGTTCGCGCCCCCAAGCAGCGAGGCGAACACGAACACCTGCGCCATCCGCTCGACCAGCACGCACACGTCCAGGGCCGACTCCAGGTCGCGGCCAACGCCAACGGCGCCGTGGTTGCGAATCAGCGCCGCGTTGCGCTCGCCCAGCGCCTCCACCACGCTATCGGCCAGCTCCTGCGTCCCCGGAAAGCGGTACTCGGAAACCCTGACCGGCCCTCCGACCGACAACATCATCTCGTCGATGATGGGCGGCACGTCCAGGCCTGCCACCGCCGCCACGCTACAGTAGACCGCGTGCGTGTGCACCACCGCCCCCACGTCGGGCCGCGCCGCGTAGATGGCCAGGTGCAGCAGCGTCTCGGACGACGGCATGAGATCGGGTTGGGACCATGCCTCATCCTGCGGCTCCACTGGCTCGGCGTCACCGTCGATGACGACCACTTCCTCGTCGCGAAGCCGCGTGTACGGCACGCCCGACGGCGTGACGGCGAACAGTCCGCCCGCCAGCCGCTGGCTCACGTTGCCGCTCGACCCGGTCGCCAGGCCGAGCGCGGCCATCTCCCGCGCCGCCGACGCCACCATGCGCCGGGCCTCGGCGAAGTCTACGCTCACAGCGTCCATCCCTCCATGTCTTTCGCCAGCTCCAGCCATCGCGTGTAGGCGTCCTCGTACTCGGCGGCGGCCAGCGGGTCGGGGTCGAGCGCCGCGAGCCGGGCCGGCGCGACGGTCGTCGCCACCTCCGAGGCCGGGCGGCCCGCCAGGGCGGCGGTTGCGCGCAGGTACGCACCGAGCGCGCTCACGTTTCGCTCCGCCGACACGCCGATCTGCCGACCCAGAACCGCGGCCACGATCTCGCTGAATACCGGCATTCGGGTCATGCCTCCTCCCAGCCGCACCGCCCGCGCCCGAGCGCCCGCCGCTCGTTCCAACTGCTCCAGGTTTGCGCGAATGGTGAAGGCCGCGGACTCCACCTGCGCCCTGACGATGTGGCCGCGCCCAATCTCGCTGAACGTCACCGGCGCCGGAAAGATGATACCGCCCGTTCTCATACCCACGACTGACGGGCCCATGCATGGGTGGCCGAACAGCGCGGTCGCACCGTTCGCTCCCAAGGGCGCTTCGGCGGCGAGCGCGTTCATAGCCTCGAGGCCCGCGTCAGCGTCGCCGAACAGCACCCCCGCGAGCCAGCGCCGCTGGTTGCCCAGGTCGCCGGCGTTGCACTCCAGCACGCCCTTGCCGCCTTCGAGAAACAGCCCCGTCCAGGCGTCGCCCTCGGACGCCGCCACCGGCGCCTCGGTCACCATCTGTAGCGGCGCGCTCCAGCCGGCCACTATGCCCACCTCGACAGCGTGGGCGACGCCCATGCCCAGCAGGCCGCACTGCGTGTCCGGCCCGGCGACGCACACCGGGGCGCCTTCCGCCAGGCCCGTTGCCCGCGCCGCGCTCGCGTGGACGGTGCCCGCGAACTCGCTCGCATACAGAAGCCGCACGACCTCAGGGTCGATGCCGGCCTCGTCGAACGGCTGCGACCGCCAGGCGCCCGTGTGCATGTCCAGCAGGCCGGCCTCTACAGCGAGCGACGGCTCGGCGGCAAGCTCGCCCGTGAGCCTCCACGCGATCCAGTTCGGCAGCGTCAGAACGCAGGCTATTCTAGCATAGGCTTCCGGGCGGTGTTCCCGGAACCAGCGCAGCTTGGCGTGGGTGAACAGCATCGACGGCCGGTGGCCCTCGGCCTCCTCGGCGTCGAGCTGCGCGCCCTCGAACACCGCTCGCAGGTCCAGGTTGGGGCCGGCGTACAGCTCTCGCCCCTCACCGTCGAGGAATACGACGGCCTGACGCTGCCCGGTGACGGCTACTGCGCCCACTCGCGACGGTTCGACGCCCGCCTCGTGCAGCGACGAGCGGACCAGCGCGCACAGGTCGTCCCACAGCGTGGGCAGGTGAAACTCGCGGGCCAGAGAACCGGCGTCGGGCGGAGCGGCGTACCGCCACGCGCCTGCCGACGAGCCTACCACGCGCCCGGAGTCGTCGAATAACAGGCAGCGCGGCACGCTGGTGCCGGCATCCACCACTGCCACGGCGCCGTCAGCCATCGTGTCCACCAGTCGTCCACGCGGCGGGATTGACCAGGTTCAGCGGTCGCTCACCGGCCCAGTAGCGCAGCAGATCATCGGCCATCATCCGCGAATGCCGTTCCACGGTCTCGGCGGTTGCGCCGCCCACGTGAGGACTGAGCACCACGTTGTCGAGCGACAGCAGGGGGTTGTCCGGCGCGGCGGGATGCGTCTCGAACACGTCGAACGCCGCGCCCGCGATCCGGCGTGCCCGCAGCGCCTCCACCAGCGCGTCGCGGGCCACGACGGACGGGTCGGACGAGCTCACGAGGAATGCGGTGGGCTTCATCAGGGCCAGCATCTCCGCGCCCAGCAACCCGCGAGTCTCAGGGGTGGCCGGCGCGTGGACGCAGACGAAGTCCGCCCCCGCCATCAGCTCGCCCAACCCGAGCATACGCACGCCCGTAGGTGGGTCGTCCGCGTAAGGATCGTAGGCGGTGACCCCCATCCCCAGTGCGGCGCAGGCGCGCGTGAGCTCTCGCCCAACCGCCCCCAGCCCCACGATGCCGACGGTCTTTCCGCCGAGCTCGGTGCCGCGCATGGAAGTGTAAGGTTCGGCTGGATTGAGCCAGTGCCCCCCGGCCACGTACTCGTGCCCCTCGACGATGCGGCGCGCCAGTGTCAGCATCAGCCCCAGCGTGTGCTCAGCGACTGCCCGGGCGTTCCGGCCCGGCGTGTTGACCACCAGCACGCTATGCCGCGTCGCCGCCTCCACGTCCACGCTGCCTACGGAGCCACGGCACACGCCCACGAATCGCAGCCGGGGCGCACACTCGAACACCTCGTTAAATACGAAGTCCGATTCCACCACCAGGCAGCCTACGCCATCGCGGCTGATACGCTTGGCCAGCTCGTCCGGCGCGTGTAGCCGGCGCGTGTCGAGCCAGCTCTCGTGGACAACGCGGGCGTGGGCGCGCAGGCGCTCCAGCGCGGACGCGCTGAACGGCGCAAGGATGAGAACGCGGCGCATGGGCGAAACGGATGTTGCGGGCATGGCCTTCGGGGGCCTACCGTCGGGCGCCGATTCCCAGCAGCGGCGGCAAGCCGTGGGCGAGCCACAGTCTGGCGGTGATGGCCAGCTTCTCGCCGGTGCTCAGACCGACGCGCTCCCCGAACACGTCGAACCCGCGCTGCTCGATGCGGTCCAGCACCGCGCTGTAGATGCCGTCCAGCACCATCGGGAAAACGCGCGCCTCGCGGGCCAGCAGCGGAAACAGCCGCCGTCCTCGCTCGAAGTAGCGGCGCGCCCTGTCGATCTCGAACTTCATCAGGCTGCGAAATGCCTCGTTGTAAGCGGCGCCCCTCAGCTCCGCCTCGGTGTATCCGTGCGCCCTCAGATCGCTGAGTGGAATATAGATGCGCTCCCGCTCGGCGTCCTCACGGACGTCCCGCAGGATGTTGGTGAGCTGCATGGCCACGCCGAGGTCTACCGCGTACTCTCTGGCCCTCTGGTCGGTGTAGCCGGTAATCTCGATGCAGATGAGTCCGATGACCGATGCCACTCTGTAGCAGTAGTCGTTGAGCTCGTCGAACGACTCATAGCGTGTCATGGTCAGGTCCATCTCCACGCCGTCTATGACGGTCTCGTAGTATTCGTAGGGTACCCGAAACGCCTGTGAGGCGTGGTGTAGGGCGACGAAGACCGGACCGTCAGGGCGTCCGCTCCGGCACCGGGCGAGCGACTGCCTCAGTTCGGAAAGCAGCCTGGTCTTTTCGCTGAGGGCCATGTCCTCGTCGGCCACGTCGTCGCAGTATCGGCAGAAGGCGTAGGCGGCGTAGATGGCGCGGCGCTTGGGGCCTGGCAGCGTGCGAAAGGCGTAGTAGAAGTTCTTCGCGCGGCGCTTGGATATGCGGCGACAGTACTCGTAGGCCAGTTCAATCTCGGTTGCCATTGACGCCTCCGAGCAGAAGCGTTTGCAGCGTTTTTCGCCTCATGCGTCTGGGCTGAACGTACAGCTTGCTGCGCAGACTCGCCTGGCGCGTGTCCGCGCCCTCACCGGAAAGGGACTCGCGATATCTGCCCAGGGCCATGAGCGGCCAGTATATGCGGTACATGTGATACTTTATCATGAAGCCTTCGGGCAATCCCTCGCCCTGGTAGCCCTGTTCGCCGGGTTGCAGGTAACGGCCCAGCCGCTGTCCAATACCATAGCCCGGGAAGCCCGTGCCGGTGAAGTAGGGTTCGTCCCACGCGCCGTCGACGTGTTGCGTGCGCATCAGAAAGTCGGCTCCGCGCGCCGCGGCCGGATGCGCGCCTTCCCCCGCGGCCAGCAGCGCGATGAGCGCCCAGGCGGTCTGCGACGCGGTGCTGGGCCCCCGGCCCCTGTGGGCGGGGCCTACGTATGAGGCGCAGCTTTCGCCCCAGCCGCCATCGGCGTTCTGACGCTCGATCAGCCACGCAACCGCCCGGCGCACCTGCGGCGCGCGCGTGTCCACGCCCAGCGCCTCCAGCGCGGGCAATACGGCGGCGGTGCCGTAGATGTAGTTTACGCCCCAACGCCCGAACCAGGCCCCGTCGTCCTCCTGCTCAGACATCACGTAGTCGAGCGCCCTGGCGACCGCGCTGTGGCTGCTGTCGTAGCCCAGCCGCCCCAGCATCTCCAGAATGTGCGCCGTGACGTCCACGCTCGGCGGGTCTATGGTCTCGCCGAAGTCCGCGAAGGGTATCTTCGCCAGCAGCAGGTTGGTGTTGTCCTTGTCGAACGCGCCCCAACCGCCGTTGCTGCTCTGCATGCCCAGCAGCCAGCGGACGGCCCTGTCTATAGCCGCCTGCATGTGAGACTCAGTGGGCAGACGCATGCGGCTCAGGGCGATGACTATCTCGGAGGTGTCGTCGATGTCGGGGTAGTTGTCGTTTTCGAACTCGAACGCCCAACCGCCGGGGGGCACCGAGCCGGCCTTGACCTGCCAGTCGCCGCCCGTAAGCACCTGCCGGCCAAGCAGCCACTGTCCCGCCCTGACGAGCGCGGGGTGGTCCGGCGCGGCGCCGGCGTCCAGTAGGGCGATGACGGCGAGGCAGGTGTCCCACACGGGGGACACGCACGCCTGGATGCGTAAGGTGTCGTCCTCTTCGATGGCGAAGCGGTCGAATCCCTTCAGTCCCCGGGCGATGACGGGGTGTTCGAGCGGATAGCCCAGCGTGTGCAGCGCCATGAGGGAGTAAACCCACGGGGGCTGGATGCCGCCCCAGCTGCCGTCGGACTCCTGGCGCTCGACTATCCACTGCTCGGCCTGGCGTACGGCCCGCGCCCTGGTGGGCTTCCAGGGCAGCCGTTCGACGGAACGCAGTCCGACGTCCGCGGCGTAGAAGAGGGTCTCCAGGCTGCGGAGCCGCTTGGGGCGCCGGATGGAGTAGTCGGTGCGGTCGCGCGGCAGCGGGTACAACTCGTCGACGCGCGCCCATTCGGGCACCGGCTTTACGGGACGCCTGTCCTGCAAGATGAGCAGCGGGACGATGGTGCCCCTGGCCCAACTCGCGAAGTCGTAGATCGTAACTGGAAACCACGGCGGGGCGAGCATCAGTTCCGGGGGCATGACCGGCACGCCCTTCCACTCCCACTGACCGAAGAGGGCGAGCCAGATCTTGGTGAACACGCGGGCGTTGGGCACGCCGCCCCTGGCTAGAATGAACTCCCTGGCCCTGGTCATCATGGGATCGTCGGCGGGCACGCCGGTCATCTTGAGGGCGAAGTAGCACTCGGTGGAGGTGCTAAGGTCGCCCGGGGCGCCGTAGTACTGACCCCAGGTGCCGTCGCCTCGCTGGCGGCCGCGGATGTGGTTGGCCAGTTTGCGATGGCGCTCTTCGTCCACCGCGCCCAGGAAGTGTGTGAGCAGTATGTACTCGGCTTCCATGGAGGAGTTGGACTCCAGCTCGCCCCACCAGTAGCCTTCCGGGGACTGGCGGTTGAGCAAATGGCGTTGGGCGCGGTCTATAGCGTCTTCCAGCCGCGCGGCGGTGGCGCTCTGCCGATGGTTGTCGCTCACACTGGTCATTAGGATGAACCCCGGCGGCGGCCTAGTTCCAGGGCTGGGAGTCCAGGTAGTCGGCCAGAGAACGCCGGGCCAGCTTCACCTGTGCCGACAGCCGCAGCAGCCCGCCCACGCGGTGCGGACGCCGCAGGGCGTAGCGCACAGCCCTGGCGCGAGCCGAGCCGGCGCCGGGGCGCATGGAGCCGGCCAGAAAGTCGGGCATGGCGTGGTCCATGGGGTCGAGCACGACTCGCACCACCGCGTGCGGCACGTCGTGGGCGGCGGCGACGTCGGTGACCCAGTAACTCTCCAGGTCGATGACGCCGACTCGAAGCACTTTGCCCAGCCAGGCCTTCATCGGTGTGCTCTGCACGAACTGGGACACTGACACGCAGCCTATGGGCCGCGCGCCGTTTTTGGCGGTGGACGAGTCTCGACTCAGCAGCCGTTCGTTGGCGTTCTCCACCGCCCAGGACGCGGGAGGACCCTCCATGGACAGCACGCGGTCGCACACGAACACGTCGCCAGTGTCCAGGTCGGGACGCACGGCTCCGGCGAAGCCGGCCGACACGACCAGGCGCGGGCCGTAGTTTTCTACCAGGTGGCGGGTGGCTTCCGTGGCGCCGCGTTTGCCTACCGCGCCAAGCGCCAGCGCCGCGGCCGGTCCTCGCCGGGCGCGGTAGAACCGGTACGGCCCGTTGCGTTCCACCAGCCGAAACCGGCCGCGAGCGAGATACTCGGACACCTCTTCCTTGAAGGCAGCGACTATTCCCAACACGTTGCGTTACCTCAGCCCGCGCCCATGCCGGCATTCTTCAGCGCCCCGCCCTTGATCATCTTCAGCGCCTCCGGGGGGCTCTTGACGGCGCTGAAGACGGAAGCCGACTCGAATCCGCAGTGCATCATGCAGTTGGCGCAGCGCGGGTCCTTGCCCACGCCGTAGCGCTCCCAAAGGTCGTCGCTGAACAGGTCGTCCACGTTCTGCGTGTGTCTGTCGGCGAGCAGATAGCAAGGCTCGCGCCAGCCCATCACCGTGTACGTAGGATTGGACCACGCCGTGCACTGGTATTCGCGCTCTCCGCGCAGGAAGTCCAGGTAGAGCGGGTTGTTGTAAAAGCGAATGTTCCGCCTGGGATCGAGAACGTTCTTGAATATGGTCCTCGCCTTCTGGCGCGAGACGAACATCTGCTGGTCGGGCACGGCCTCGTACTTGTAGCCGGGCGACACCATGGCGCCCTCGACGCCCATCTCGGTAACCGTGGTGAACATCTCTATCAGGTCGTCCTCGTCGCAGCCGTTGAAGACCGTGGTGTTGGTTGTGACCCTGTAGCCCTGTTCGATGGCGGCCTCTATGGCGCTCATGGCTATGCGAAACACGCCCTTGCGGTAGACGGACCTGTCGTGCGCCTCCTCCATACCGTCCAGGTGCACCACGAAGCAGAAGTACTTGGACGGCGGGATCTTCTTCATGACGCGCTCCATGAGCAGCGCGTTGGTGCACATGTAGACGAACTTCTTGGTGGCGGTGATGCGGTTGACTATCTCGTCGATTTGCGGGTGAAGCGTGGGCTCGCCGCCGGCGATGGACACGATGGGCGCGCCCGACTGCTCCACGGCGTCCAGGCACTGCCGCACCGTGAGCATCGAGTTCAGCACCGGCTCGTACTCCCTGATGCGACCGCACCCCACGCAAGCGAGGTTGCACTTTTCGAGCGGCTCCAGCATGGTTACCAGCGGAAAGCGCTTACGGCGCGCGGCGGTGTTTTTGAGAATGTGCCAGCCGAGCCTGACTGCCAGTTCGAGCGGTCTGGCCATGAATGCACCTCTTACGTTTTGTCCCTTCCCCCTCGATGGGGGTGGGGTGAACTCTATCTTTCCCTTTCGAGCAGGAACTTCACAAGCTCTTCTATCTCTTCCCGCACGCCTGCCGCCATCTCGACGCCGGCCACGGCGTCGAGCGCCGAAGCGCAGTGACGTGCCGCCAGCCGCTGCGCGTAGCCGCGCGCGTCGACCCGCTCCATCACGTCCAGCACCAGCGCGACGTCGCCGTCGTCGAGCTCGTCTTTGTCGTAGACGCGTTCGATCTCGCGCCTGTCCGCGCCGCCCGCCCTGGCCATGGTATACACGATCGGAAGGGAGTTCTTCTTGCGGCGAATGTCGGCGCCCACCGGCTTGCCGGTGGTCTGTTCCTCTCCCCACACGCCCAGGGAATCGTCCCTAATCTGAAAGGCGTACCCTACAGACCGCCCAAACGAACGGAAAGCCCGGATCATATCCGCGTCGGTGGTGCCGATGGCGACGCCCATGTCCAGCGAGCATCGGATAAGCGCGCCCGTCTTCTTCGAGATCATTACCAAGTAGTCGTCGATAGCTATGTCGCGCCGGCCCTCGTAGGAGATGTCCAGCCACTGGCCCTCGATCATTTCCAGGTAGGCGCCGGTCAGCATCCTGGTTATGCCGAGAGCCTGTCCGTAGTCCGCGCCGCCGTCGAGCAGCCGCTCGAGCGCCCTGTCCGCCACCACCCTGAGCACGTTGCCGGCCTGCAGGGCCCTGGGCACGTCCCAGGCGGCCCAGAGGGTAAGCCTGTGATGGCGCGTCTCGTCCTCGTCCTGTATGTCGTCGTGTACGAGCGAGAAATTGTGAATGAACTCTAAGGCGACGGCCGCGGGCAATGCTCTGTCGACGGAGCCGCCCACGGCCTCGCAGCCGAAAAGGCAAAGCGTAGGGCGAAGCGCCTTTCCCTGTGTGGCCTCGCAGGGGTTGCCGTCCACGTCCACCCAGCCCATGTAGTAGCGCAGCATATCGTACACGGGAATGTCACCGCACGACAGGTCGGCGCGCAGGGCGCCGGCTATGTTGGCCCTGTACCTCTGGAACATCGCCGGGAGTCGATCTGCGCCCGCGTCGGCTTCGCGGATGGAGCTGGTCATATCAACGCCTCGAACCGTGGGCGGCCCAGTACGCCGGGGCATCGGAAAACGGGTTTAGGTCGGAGATTTTCCGTACGAATGCTAGCACTGGGCTACGACTTCGTCAATTGCCTGGGGTTAGATTCCTCGGCTGCGCTCGGAATGGACAGAGTCGGGGTGCATTGCGCTCGGAATGGAAGGGTCTTTGGGCGCGGCTCTCCGAAAAATCTGCACAATTCTGCTACATTCCGCCCATTTCGTAGCTGGGCGGCCCAATGTTCTTGTCACTTTTGTGAGCCAAGTTGTTAAGGTTCGTCACGCGCATTGCGCCGAATGTGGCAGAACGGGACCCGTTCGGCAGGCTCGTCTCCCATCTTCACCCCCATCCTGACCCATTCGGCAGGCTCCGCCCCTACTCGCCAGCCGGCGGCCGCGGTGCCTGTGTGGTAGAATGTAGCACGTGCGTGCTATAGAATCAATAGGGCTGGCGAAATTGTCGGGGTAGGCCGAATTTGTGGGGGGAAATGGCGCAGGCGTGGGGACGGGGCGGGGCGTGCGTGGGGCGTGGGTGGGGCAGGGATGGGGAACGGGTGGCGCAGGAAAGTGACGGTTTTTTCGGGGTACGTGGGCGCGAATGGGGCGAAACGAGGACTCAGGATGCCTGGCACGCAGGTCTTGCCATGTTTGCCGCGCGTGTCGGCGCCTCGTCAGTCCAGTAGCCGCTCCAGCCTGGATACGAATTGCTCTGTGCGGTCCAGGTGGTAGGCGACCATGTCGGCGTCGAACTCACTCTCGTAGAAGTTGACGTGAAGGCCGTTTGGCGACATGAACAGGGCGTGGACTTCCGGGTCTCCGGCTTCGTTGGAGAGATCTCTGACGACGGCGAACAGGAGCCGGTGTTGGTCGTGGGGCCAGCCGCGCTGGTGGGCGGCGGCCTTGACCATCTGGGCCGCCGCGCCCCATCCCTTCTCCGACGCCTGGCGCAGGTCGCCCGCGGCCAGCTCCGCGCGGGCCTGGCGCAGCAGTCGGCGTCCGACGTCCTGGTACGTTTCGGTGGGTGTCCCCATTGCCCTCTCGCTTTCGCGGCCATCATAGCACACGCGGGGTACGTGAGAACTTGAAGCCTGCCCCGTACTCGATACGGGGATGGAGGTAAAGGGCTACTGAGTCCTCCCGCCCACCGCCTCGCGGAGGGTGCGCCACGACTGGGCCACGATGCCGGGGTTGGTGCGCAGGTAGTAAGGCAGCGCTATCAGCGATCCGGAGAGCGCCCAGCCGCGCGCCCGAAGCCAGGCGTCGTCGTCGACGGACAGCGCGTCGCGGAGCACGCGGCGGGAAGGCGCGTCCAGAAAATTCCACGCCACCGTGAGGTCGCAGGCGGGGTCGCCGACGGTGAGCATGTTGAAGTCGATCACCGCGCTCAGGCGTCCGTCTCGCACTATGAGGTTGCCGGGCGTGAGGTCGGTGTGGATGCAGACGGGCTCGCCGTCGTAGGGGGGCGCGTCCAGGGATGCCTGCCAGGCGGCGGTAACGGTGTCGGCGTCTACCAGGTTCCCCAGCGCGGCGATGGCGGCACGGGTCTCGGCGTCGCGGTCGGCGAGCGGACCGCCGCGTCCTCCCGGGACCGCCGGCGGCGTGTCGCGCGCGGGCACGGCGCGTAGCGCGCGGATGAACGACGCCAAGTTGAGCGCTGCCTCCGCGAGGTCGTCGACGGCGACGTCGAGCGCGCTGTCGCCCTCCAGCCAGCGATAGACGGCCCAGGGCCAGGGGTACCCCAGCGCGGGCGTGCCCTTGCGCAGCGGCGTCGGCACGGCCAGCGGGAGATAGGGGGCCAGCCGGGGGAGCCACTCGAACTCCTTGTCCGCCTGTCCAACGGCCCAGTGGATGCGTGGCAGCCGCGCGACCAGCTCGTCGCCGAGCCGGAAGATGGCGTTGTCCGTACCGGAGTGCCGCACGCGCTCGACGGGCAGGTTTCGCCATTGCGGGAACTGGGCCGCGACCAGCCGTGCCGCCAGGGCCTCGTCCGCGAGAATCTCGTCCGCGTGCATTCTGCGTTGCGCCATTTGCCCTCTCGCCCGTCCGGGGAGTCTGCTCCAAGCATACACGGCCGCGGTTGGGAATTTGACACCCCTATAGGCCACACTTAGAATGCTTTCACTGTCGATCACAGATACGAATTCCCGCTTTTTTGCCACAATCCACTACTCCCACCGGTGGGAACGGAGGCCTGCACTACCATGTCAACCAAGGCGTACATACTCATAGAAACGGCCGTGGGCAAGTCCAGGAGCGTGGGCGAGTCCCTGCGCGAGCTCGACGGCGTTCGCAACGTGGACGCCGTAACCGGCCCGTTCGACATCATCGCGGTCGTCGAGGCGCCGGACCTCAATGCCGTGGGCGACCTGGTCACGAGCCAGGTCCACACCATCAATGGGATAGTTCGCACGGTAACCTGCCTCGCCGTCGGCAGCGACTAGCCGGGGACGCGATTGCTCTTGGTTGAGAATGCGTAAGGGCAGCGGGTAGACTCGCTGTGTTAGTGTTCATTGACGAAAGTGGACATCCGCACCCTAACGATCCAGCGGTACGAGCAGAAGACCATCGATCAGACAAGCCACGATGGTTATCAGAGGCCTGGGATCTACCGATTGTAATCGCTAAAGGGGGTCCCTGATCTTTGGGAGGCAAATCAAAAGAGCCAGTCACAACTCCCGCAGGGAGCTACGCCCGGCTCTCACAAGTTAAACGTTACATCGTTGCGAGCGCGTTGTCAATTGTAAACCTCAGTTGGGCAGCGGACTGCGGCCTACATATTAAGCTCATCGGCGCTGAGCGCCCGCGGCGCACCAGACTAGGAGTGCATCAGTGGACCTAGGACTTACAGAAGCCCAGCAGATGCTGCGCAACAGCGCCCGCGAGTTCCTCGAAGCCGAGTG
This sequence comes from Dehalococcoidia bacterium, assembly GCA_034421955.1. Lineage (GTDB taxonomy): Bacteria > Chloroflexota > Dehalococcoidia > Lucifugimonadales > CATOSD01 > CATOSD01. Next base: position 17,274 of record DAOUJZ010000075.1, read on the forward strand.
CACCGAGGGATTCGTGCGCGCGATGGAGGAGGACGAGCGCGGCTACACACCCGAGAGCTGGCAGAAGATAGCCGAAAACGGCTGGCTTGGACTCATCTTCCCCGAGGAGTACGGAGGCGCAGGGCTGGAGTTCCTGGACCTGTGCATCCTGCTGGAGGAGATTGGCGGCGCTATGCTCCCGGGTCCGTTCTTCTCCACCGTCGTGCTGGGCGGCATGGCCATCCTCGACGCCGGCAGCGACGAGCAGAAGCGCCAGTACCTGCCGGGCATCGCGGAGGGCCAGGTGATAGCGACCCTGGCGCTTACGGAGCCCGACGTCCGCTGGGACGCCGCCGGCATCCGCGCGACCGCCGAGCCGGACGGCGACGGCTTCGTGATCAACGGAACCAAGCTGTTCGTCCCGAACGCCCACGTGTCCGACTACCTGGTAGTGGCGGCCCGGACGGGGGAGGCCGACGAGGACGTGTCGCTCTTCATCCTGTCCTCCAACACGCCCGGCGTATCGCAAACTCTGCTCAAGACTATAGCGTCCGACCGACAGTCCGAGGTGACGTTCAGTGGTGTCCACGTACCCCGTTCAGCTCTGCTGGGCGAGCTGAACGGCGGCTGGCCAACTATCGCCAGGGTTATCCAGTGGGGGGCCGTGGGCAAGTGCGCCGAGATGGTGGGCAACGGTCAGAAGGTGCTCGACATGACGGTGGAGTTCGTGAAGCAGCGAATCCAGTTCGGGCGGCCCATAGGCAGCTTCCAGGCGATTCAGCACCACTGCGCCAACATGGCCACCGACGTCGAGGGGTCGCGCTACGTGACCAGTCAGGCCGCGTGGCGGCTTTCGGAGGGACTGCCCGCCGAAAGCGAGGTCGCCATGGCCAAGGCGTGGGTCAGCGACGCCGTGCGCCGGGTGTGCGCCACCGGCCACCAGTGCCACGGCGCGATAGGCTTTACCAAAGAGCATAGCATGCAGCTCTACTCGCGCCGCGCGAAGGCCGCCGAGCTCGCGTTCGGCGACTCCAGGGAACACCTGGAGCGCGTGGCCGAGGCGATAGGGCTGTAGGGCCTAAGCCGCGTCCGGCGAGACCGTGAGACGCGAGACACTCGCGGCCCGGGCCGCCCACCACGTGGACCCGGCGACGGGTGCGGTTACGGTTCCCGTCCACCTGTCAACGACGTTCGAGCGCGCGCCCGACGGCGACTATCCGCTCGGATACACGTACGCCCGCTCCGGCAATCCCAACCGCGCGCTGCTGGAAGACCGCCTGGCCGCGCTGGAGGGAGGCGCGGGAGCCGCCTGCTTCGCGTCCGGCATGGCCGCCGCGGGAGCCGTGTTCCACACGCTGGCCGCGGGCGACCACGTGATCGCGCCCTCCGACTGCTATCACGGCACCGCCGCGCTGCTCCGCGACGTGTTCGCGCGGTGGGGCCTGGAGGCGTCGTTCGTGGACCTGACCGACGAGTCCCAGGTGCTCGCCGCGCTGCGGTCCAACACCAGGCTCGTGTGGGTGGAGACGCCGTCCAACCCGCTGCTCAAGATAACCGACGTGGAGCGCACAGCCGCCATCGCGCACGAGGCGGGCGCCCTTTGCGTGTGCGACAACACCTGGGCGACGCCCATGCTTCAGCGGCCCATCGAGGCGGGCGCCGACGCGGTGGTGCACTCGACGACCAAGTACGTCGGCGGCCACGGCGACCTGACCGGCGGCGCGGTTGTGTGCCGGGACGACGGCGAGCTGCTCGAAAGCGTCAGGCGAACGCAGAGCGCCTACGGCGCCGTGCCGTCGGCCTTCGACTGCTGGCTGGCGCTGCGCGGAATGCGGACGCTGCACCTGCGCATGAGGGCGCACTCGGACAACGCCGCCCGGGTGGCGGAGTTCCTGAGCACGCATCCGCGCGTGGAGGCGGTCCACTACCCGGGTCTTCCGGGCCACCCCGGGCGCGAGACCGCGGCCCGGCAGATGGACGGGTTCGGTGGCATGGTGTCCTTCCAGGTGGTGGGCCAGGTCGCGGGCCAGGTCGTGGGAGGCCGCGAAGCGGCCATGCGCGTGGCCGCCGGGGTGAGGCTGTTCACGCGCGCGACGAGCCTGGGCGGCACCGAGAGCCTGATAGAGCACCGCGCATCCATCGAAGGCCCGAATACTCGAACGCCGCAGAACCTGCTGCGAATGTCTATTGGCCTGGAACACCCCGACGACCTGATAGAGGACCTGGCCCAGGCCCTGGGTTAGCAGCCGCCATTGATCGGTGATAGCAACGACGGGGGCGCGTCCGGAGCCGGCTGGAGGAACGCGCTGTGGCTCACCGGCATAAGCTCCGCCCTCTTCCTGGCTCTGCTGCCGTTCTCCAGCTACGTGTCGTCCGCGCCGCTCATTCGTAACGAGTGGCAACTGTCCAACGCCGAAGCCGCGCTGGTCTTCTCCGCCTACCTCATCGGCTACGCCGTATCGTCCGTCGTTCTCATCCCGCTGGCCGACAGGCTCTCGCCCCGGCGCGTGCTGCTCGCGAGCGTGGCGTTGATGGCGGTGAGCAACCTGTTGTTTCCGCTGCTCGCGACGGACGTGTGGACCGGCTCGGCCCTCCGGTTCATATCGGGTATGGGACACGTTGGAGCATACGTGCCGGGCATTCAGCTCGTGTCGTTGCGGTTCGCGCACGGCCGGCGCGGCGCGGCTGTGGGCGTGTTCGTTGCTATGGGCTACGCCGGCACGACCGTATCCTACGTGTTCATGGGCCAACTGCTGAACGCCGTGTCGACGTGGCAAGCGGCGTACCTCACAACTTCGTTCGTCGCCCTGGCCGGCCTCGTGCCCGCGTTGCTGCTCATGCTGGGCCGCGACGCGGAGCGGCCCGACCCGGCGCCCGGTCAGCAGACCGCCCCCGCCGGCTGGCACCTGGACCTGAGCGTGCTGCGCAACCGGTCGGCGGTTCTGGCGATTGCGGGGTACACGCTGCACACAGCGGAGCTGTACCTGGCGCGGCTGTGGCTGCCGCTGCTGCTCGGGGCGATGTTCCTGCACGGCGGCGCGGGGGACCAGGACGCGGCGGCGCAGGCGTCCACGTGGGCGGGGTTGATGTTCATGATGGGCATCGGCGGCGTGCTCATCGGCGGGTTCGTGTCCGACTACACGGGCCGAACGGCGGGCGCGATGCTCATATTCGCCGTGAGCGGCGCGTGCTCGTTCATCGTCGGCTGGCTCATCGGCGCGCCGCCCGCGCTGATGCTCGCGCTCGGCTTCGTCTACGGGCTGTCCACGGCGGCCGACTCGGCCATCTACTCCACGGCGGTGACTGAGCTGTCGCCGCGGGGCAGGATAGGGTCGACGCAGGCGGTGCAGGCGTTCATCGCGTTCACCGTCGGCGCGGCTGCGCCTATCGCCGCGGGCACGGTGCTCGACGTGGTGCAGGGCGCCGCCGGCTGGGGCCTGGCGTTCAGCCTGAACGGCGCGCTCGCGGTGGTCGGCGTGTCGGCGATGTTCGCGCTGCGCCGGATGCCGGAGTCGGTGCGCATGGCGCAGGGCAGGCGGTGATCGGTGTTTGACGCTCCGCGGCCTGTCGTGTAAGGTTTGCCCAGTCCGCCCGACACGCATGTAGCGGGTTCGGGAACCTTCCTCAAGGCTTGCCAAGCAACTATCAGCGGACGGGGAACGGCCAATGACCACCACCACTTACGACGACCTGGTTCGCAGGGTCAACGCCTGCACAAAGTGCACCCTGGCAGAAAAGCGCAACCGCGCTGTGCCCGGCGAGGGCTCGCTCGACGCCGACGTTATGTTCGTGGGCGAGGCGCCGGGATTCTACGAGGACCAGGAGGGGCGCCCGTTCGTGGGGCGCGCGGGCAACTTGCTGAACGAGCTGCTGAACTCCATCGGGCTGCGGCGCGAGGACGTGTACATCACCAACATGCTCAAGTGCCGCCCTCCGAACAACCGCGACCCGCTTCCGGGCGAGATTGCCGCCTGCCAGCCCTATCTCGACGAGCAGCTCGAGACCATCTCGCCAAAGGTGGTCGTCGCCCTGGGCAGGTACTCTTTTGCCAAGTTCTTCCCCAATGAGGCCATCGGCAAGGCGCGCGGCAAGGCGCGCCGCTGGAACAATCTGCTGGTGTATCCGATGTACCACCCGGCGGCGGCGCTCAGAAACGGCAGGCTGCGCAGCGCGCTGGAGGAGGACTTCCGCGCTCTGCCCGGACTGATCGAGGACGCAGGGTCTCTGCCCGAGGAACAGACGGAGGATGAACCCAAGCAGCAGCTGAGCTTGTTCGAATAGCGCCGGATGCCCGAATCCCCCCTCAAGGTCATACCCCTGGGCGGCCTCGGCGAGATAGGCCATAACATGCTGGCCCTGGAGTACGAAGACGACATCGTGGTCGTCGACGCGGGCATACTCTTTCCCGGTGAAGACACGCCGGGCATCGACTTCGCCATACCGGACATTTCGTACCTTCGCGAGAACCGGGACCGCGTACGGGCCATTCTCATCACCCACGGCCACGAGGACCACATAGGCGCGCTGCCGTTCGTGCTCGCGGACATCGACGCGCCCGTCTACTCCTCCCGGCTCGCCCACGGGCTGATTTCGGTCAAGCTGCGCGAGCGGGGCATGATTCGGGACGCGCGGCTCAACGTGGTTGAGCCACACTCCCGGTTCAGGGTGGGCTGCTTTCAGATCGAGTTCTTCCGCGTCTGCCACTCCATCCCCGACGCCATGGGGATTGCCATAGAGACTCCACTGGGGGTCGTTATTCACACCGGCGACTTCAAGATCGACCACACGCCGATAGACTCCCAGCCGATGGACTTCATCGCTCTGTCGCGGCTCGCGGGCGATGGGGCGTTGCTGCTGCTCTCCGATTCCACCTATGCGGACGTGGCGGGCTATACCGAGTCCGAGCAGGTGGTGGGGCAGGCGCTCGACCGGTTGATAGGGGAGGCGCCGGGGCGCGTAATGGTCGCCACGTTCGCGTCGCTCATCTCGCGCGTGCAGCAGGTTATCGACTCCGCCGTAAAGTACGACCGCAAGGTGGCCGTGGTGGGCCGCAGCATGGCGAACAACGTGAAGATGGCGCTGAAGATGGGCTACCTGGAGGCGCCCGAGGGTGTGCTGGTGTCGACGCGGGACGCGGGCCGGCTGCCGCACGAGCGCGTGGTGATCGTGGCCACGGGCAGCCAGGGCGAGCCGACTTCGGCGCTGGTGCGAATCGCCAACGGCGAGCATCGCGACGTGGAAGTAGTGGAGGGCGACACCGTGATCATCTCCGCGTCGCCCATTCCGGGCAACGAGACCCTAGTCGCCAAGACCATAGACAGACTGTTCATGCGCGGCGCCCGCGTGTACTACAGCCGGATCGAAAACGTGCACGTGCACGGCCACGCGAGCCAGGAGGAGCTGAAGATGATGCTCGGCCTCGTCAGGCCGCGCTACTTCGTTCCCGTCCACGGTGAATACAGGCACCTGGTAGCCCACGCGGCCATAGCGCGCTCCATGGGCGTGCCGGCGTCCAACACGTTCGTGCTCACCGACGGCGACGTACTGGAGATCGACTCCTATGGCGCGGATGTGGTGGGCAGCGTGCCTGCGGGGAGCGTTTACGTGGACGGGCGCACGCTGTGGGACATGTACAGCGAGACTTTGGACGAAAGACGCAGGCTCGCGCGCAACGGGGTGGTGGCGGTGCTCCTGTGCGTCGACGACGTCACCGGAGAGGCGCTCGCCGAGCCGGCGATAGTGTCCTCTGGATTCGCCGATTTGGACGAATCCCAGCACCTGTTCGGAAAATCGGCCAAAATTGCCCTGCAAAGCCTAGAAACGGAAACGCGCCTCGCCATAGATTGGGATAGGGTGGAGGCCAGGGTCGCGGGCGTAGTTTCCAACTTCCTGTACGAGCAGACGCGCAGGCGTCCAACCGTGCTCGTAGCCATCGAGCGCCTCTGAGGGTCGCCCGGGGCAGCATCGCCATCGACCTCCTCCGCGAAATCCCGGGACGCGGCCTCCCTATCGCCGCCGCCCGGAGTCTTACGCAGGAACAGGCGCCATGCAAGAAACAGTCGAAAACGCCCCCGCCCGTGGCGGCGGGACAACCACGTCCTTTCCCATCGTTCCGGTCGCGGTAGCCGGAGCGGTGGCGCTCTCCGTAATCGCCGGAGTCGTCTACTGGTTCCGCGCTCCCATCCTCGACGCGATCACCTCCGCCAGGGACGCCATCGTGTCGACGCTTGGCCTGGGTGTCGTGCCCATAGTGGCCTGGCTGGCGGTGTTTGCTTTCGCGCTCGGCTGGCGGCGCGAGTGGTTCCGGAGTTACAGGCTGTGGCTCGGATCGGTCGCCTTCCTCGCCGCCGCGCTCGGGGCGATGGCGTTCTTCTCTCCCTCGGGCGGATCGCTCGCGGCGTTCACCCTGGAGGGGGAGGTGCCGCTGGGAGGACGCGTGGGACAGGCCATAGTCGGCACCACCGCGTGGCTTGGCGCGCTGCGTCTGCTCGCCGTGATAGCGGTCGGTGTGGCCGTTGTGGCGCCGCCCGTCGCGGTTGCCGCCGCGTTCGGGTTGGGTAGAGCGGCGCTGTTCTGCTGGGTGGCCGTGGCATTCGCGGCCAGCACCATGGCCGCCAAGTTGCGGGAGCGTCGGCAGCGGAAGGACGAGCAGTCATCCGAAACTTCGCAAGGCGACGAGCAGGACGCCCAGTTCGCGTACTCGTCGCCTCCGGGCTACGGCGCCGACACCGTGCGCCCAGGCGAGCGAGGCGCGAGATCCCGGGCAGCGGGCGGCTACTACTCCAGGATGGGATCGTACCGGTACGATGGCCTCACCGCGGTCGTTCGCCCTGAGGAGGCTGCGCCGTCAGACTCCCTCAGCGATGGCCCCGTGTCTGAAGCCGTCGCAGATGCGGCGCCACCAGTGGTGGACGAAGACAGTCCCGCGTCGAGCGTAGACGAGTACGCGCGCGAGTACGAACCGGCCGGCTACGGGTACGGGAACGAGTACCTGAACGCCGCAGATTGGGCCGCCAACGGCTATGGCGTCGACGAGCCCGCCCCCGTGTCCAACGGCAACGGGAAGAGCGCGCCCGTGCCCGCGTCCGCCGGTGTGGTCGAGCCTTACGCCGAGCCGCCGCAGCGCCCCGTTTCTCCTGGCAGGACAAAGTTCAACAGCCTGTGGAACTCCGCCGTTGGCGCCGTTGGCCGCGGCGGCAACGGTGACCGGTCCGGGGCCTCCCAGCCTTCACGCGGCGCAGGTCGGTGGAAGCTGCCCAAGAGGGACTTCTTGCGCGAGGCGCCCGAGGCCGGCGTGACCGAGGAGGAGATGCAGGCCACCGGAGACGTGATTCGGAGCACGCTGGCGGAGTATGGAATCGAGGTCGAGATGGGGCAGGCCATGCCGGGGCCGCGCGTGACGATGTACGGCCTGGTGCCCGGCTGGATCCGGCGCTACAAGATGGTCCGTGAGACGGACGAGTCGGGCCGGCCCAAGGTGGACGAGTCCGGCAAGGCGGTGATGAAGCGCCAGGAGAACAAGACTCGCGTAAAGGTGGACAGCGTACTGTCGCGTGAGAAGGACCTGGCGCTCGCGCTGAAGACGCCCAGCATACGCATCGAGACGCCGGTTATGGGCGAGTCGATGATCGGGATCGAGATTCCCAATCCCAATCCGGGCGTCGTGTCGCTTCGTTCGGTGGTCGAGAGCGGCGAGTTCCGCCGCCTGAGCAAGAAGGGCCACCTGCCCGTGGCGCTCGGCAGGGGTTCCGGCGGCGAGACAAAAGTGGTCGACCTCGCCACGATGCCCCATCTGCTCGTCGCGGGAGCGACCGGCAGCGGCAAGAGCGCGTGCCTGAACGGCATGATTTCGTCGCTCATAATGGAGAGGTCCCCCGCCGAGCTGAGGCTGATGCTCATAGACCCCAAGCGTGTGGAGCTGACTCCCTATAACGGCATTCCCCACCTTCTCACACCGGTGGTTGTGGAGACGGACGAGGTGGTCGGCCTGCTGAAGGGCATGGTCAACGAGATGCTCGACCGCTACCGCAGGATGGAGGAGGTGGGCGTTCGCAACATCGAGTCGTACAACAAGCGCACGCCCGACAAGATGCCGATGCTGGTGGTGGTGATAGACGAGCTCGCCGACCTGATGATGTCGGCGGCATTCGATGTCGAGCAGACGCTCTGCCGGCTGGCGCAGCTCGGCAGGGCCACCGGAATTCACCTGGTCGTCGCCACACAGAGGCCGTCGGTGGACGTGGTGACAGGGCTGATCAAGGCCAACTTCCCGAGCCGAATCAGCTTCAGCGTCACGTCGCAGGTGGACTCGCGTACCATCATCGACACCACGGGCGCGGACAAGCTGCTGGGTAGAGGCGATATGCTCTACCTGCCGCTGGACGCATCGCGCCCGGAGCGCGTGCAGGGCGTGTTCATCTCCGATTCCGAGGTCGAGCACCTGGTGGAGTTTTGGACGTCGACACCCTGGGGCCCGCTGGACGACATAGCGCTTCAGTCGGTCGCCACCGAAGATGAGAGCGAGCAGGCGGGGGCACAGTCCGACGGCACCGACGAGTTGCTGGACAAGGCCATCAGCCTGGCGATGAGCCACAACAAGATATCGACCTCGCTGATGCAGCGGCGCCTGCGCATAGGGTACCCCCGCGCCGCACGCCTGATGGACGAACTCGAGGACAGGGGCATCGTGGGCCCCAGTGACGGGTCGAGATCGCGTGATGTTATAATAGGAAGTGTCTAAAAGCCGTCGCCGTCGGCTGTCGAGCCTCCGCCGGACGCGGCTACACTTTGCGGGAGCGTGCCAAGGTGCCCAGAAGGCTGAGCGGACTCATTGGCTCCGTCGTGGGAAAGGGACGGGCCGAGGAAGAAGAGGAGAGCCTGCCGCCCGCCAGGGAGAGCTGTCTGGTCTGCGGCAGCGCGCTGGCCGGGTCGGTCCAGTACGACCGGTACCGCGTGTGCGGCCTCTGCGGCTTCCACTACAGCATGAACGCGCGCGAGCGAGTCGACTCGCTCGCTGACCCCGGTAGTTTTCGCGAGATCAACCGCTCGATAACTTCCCTCGACCCGCTGTCCTTCTCCTCCAAGGTCTCCTACAAACAGCGCATATTTCGCGACCAGCGGCGCACCGGACTGACCGAGGCCGCGGTGACCGGTACCTGCACAATAGGCGGCAGCCCGGCCATGCTCATAGTGCTCGACTTCGGGTTCATGGGGGGCACCATGGGCTGCGTGGTGGGCGAGAAGGTTGCGCTCGCGCTGGAGCGCGCGTCGCGCAATCTGCTGCCCGCGATAGCCATTGTGACCAGCGGAGGAGCGCGCATACAGGAAGGGGCGCTGTCGCTGATGCAGATGGCGAAGACGTCGATCGCGTCCGGCCGGCTGGACGCGCGGGGCCTTCCCTTCATATCGGTGCTCGCCAACCCCGCCACCGGCCAGGCCTATGCCAGCTTCGCGAGCTTGGCCGACATCGTGGTGGCCGAGCCCGGCGCTATCGTGGGCGTGAGCTCGCTGCGCCAGATACAGCAGTCCACCGGCGAGCCACTGCCCGAGCGCGCCCACACCGCCGAGTCGTTCGAGCGCCACGGCGTGCTCGACGCGGTGGTGGAGCGCGCCAAGCTGAGGGATATGCTGGCGACGACGCTGGACCTGCTTGGCCCGCAGTACCGGCTCACCCCTATGCGGAAGCGCGACCAGCGGCGGTTCGTCGAGACGAGCGCGCCGCAGGCGCCGCAGGCATGGGACTCGGTGCAGCTCGCACGGCACGAAGGGCGGCCCACTTCGCTCGGCTACATAGACACCATATTCGCGCCGTTCGTCGAGTTGCACGGCGACCGGCACACGGCGGACGACCCGGCTATCGTGTGCGGCATCGGGCGCCTGGGAGGCCAGACAGTTGCGGTTGTCGGACAGGAGCGCGACCGCTCCGATGCCGACGGCGACCGCAACGACGGGCGCACGTCGCCCGCCGGCTTCCGGAAAGCGCAGCGCGTGCTGCGCATGGCAGCCAAGTTCGACATACCCATCATAACGCTGATAGACACGCCCGGCCCCTACCTGAGCCTGCAGGCCGAGCAGGGGGGACTCGGCGGCGCGATAGCCGAGACCATGGCGCTGATGGCCAGGCTCGAGGTGCCGTCGATGTCGGTCGTCATCGGCGAGGGCGGCAACGCGGGTGCGCTCGCGCTGGGCGTCGCCGACCGCGTGCTGATGATGGAGAACGCCATCTACTCCATCATCTCGCCGGAGGATGCGGCAGAGCTGATATACCAGGACGAGGCGAGAGCCGAAGAGGCCGCCGCCTCGCTCAAGCTCACCGCCGCGGACTGTCTGTCGCTCGGTATCGTCGACAGCGTTGTGCAGGAGCCGCCCGGCGGCGCGCACCTGAACCCCGGCGAGGCGGCGCGCAACCTGAGACGGGAGCTTCTCGCCGAGCTGGTGGAACTGAGGTCGGCGCCCTCCAAGCGGCTGCTGCGGGACCGCTACAGGAAGTTCCGCAACGTGGGCGAGTACAGTTCGCACTTCCGGACCGCAATCAACCGCGAAGTGGACGCGCTCCAGGGGCTCGTGGTCACAGGCGTCAGGCGCATGACGCGCAGGCAGCAAAACGCCCAGTCCGACGACGTGTCGCGCAACGGCATAGATACGCTGTTCAGCGCGGGCGATTAGGGCCTGGCCCACGCCCCAACCGGCGCCTAGGCGGGGGAGCGGCCTACCTGGTCAGCCGGCGTGGCGCCGTCGGGGATGCCCTCGCTGCGTCGCACTATCCCCACCAGCAGGTACACGAACGGCGTGTCCACCGCGGCTATGGCCAGCTTGACCACGTACTGCGTCACCATCATGTTGAGCAGCGTGCCCGTCGAAACAGTGCCAGCGAAGGCTATGGATACGAACAGCAGCGTGTCGATGGCCTGAGAGACCATCGTCGAGCCGTTGTTTCGGAGCCACAGGTGGCGTTGCCCCGTGCGACGCCCCAGCGCGTGAAACAGGAACACGTCGGCGTTCTGGCTTACCAGGAAGGCGATCATCGAGCCGAGCACGATGCGCGGGACGGCGCCGAGCGTATCGTCGAACGCGCCCTGGCCCTCCCAGAAGCCCGCCGCGGGCAGCACACGGGTCACGTACACCAGCGCGGCCATGAGAACGCTGAGCGCGAAGCCCATCCACACCACGCGGGTGGCCGTTCGCCTGCCGTACACCTCGGAGAGGGTGTCCGTTACCAGGAACGTGAACGGGTATGCGACGATGCCGGCCGACAGCACCCAGTCGCCAAGCGCGAGCGGTTTCACCGCCACGATGTTCGCGACAATGAGCAGGGCCGCGAAGGCCATGGGCAGGGCTATGCGTGCCAAGTGGTTCCCCCTATCTCCGCGGCGCTGAAAGTCTGAGGCGGTCCGGGGTCCGGGCGGGAGCGAGCCGGAATCAAAGGACCTCTTCGAGGTAGCCGCGAACGGCGGCGACGAATTGGCGGGCGTTCCACAGAACTTCCTCCGCCGTGCTCTGCTCGAACGGTTCCGTGCTGTAGTCGCCCAATAGTCGGAGCCTCTGCGCCCTGTCGAAGTCCAGGTGCAATTGCCTGGGCAGCAGTCCCGCGCTAGAGAAATGGCGTCCGAAGCCCGACACGACGCCGCTGTGCCTGGAATAGGTTAGACCCTTCGTCAGCAGCGCGGCGGACGCGGCGTAGAACATGGCGTAGTAGGCGCGCGAGGCGGCGTAGTCGAAGTACTCGTCGTCCAATAGTCCTCCAGCCGCCTTCAGACTCCTTTCAGCCTCCGCCATCAGATTCTCTATCTCGGTGCTCAGCTCAGCTGCCTCCTCCGTGAAGATGAACATGCCCTCGCGCTTGACGTTGATAAAGAAGGGCGAACGCCCCGTCTGGTACTTGCGCTCGCTCATCGGCATGGGAGACAACAGCGCCACGCGCTCTTCGGAGATGCGACGCGCCACGCCGTCCACCTTGGAGGTGTACTCGGCGACGGATTCGTCGTCCTTGAACAGCACGATAATGTCGATGTCCGACTCTTCGTGCTCTTCACCGCGAGCGTAAGAGCCGTAGAGCACCAGCCCGCGGAGGTGGGACGCGCAGGCCGCCCGCAGGCCCACGCGAAACTCTTCGATGACCTTCCAGAGGTCAACGGCGGGAAGCGTATGTTGGGCGGTTTGCGTCACCTGGCTTTCCTTACGTGTGCGCTAATGGTGGAATGTGTGATTTGACAACGTATTCGCCATATGGTATCTTCCCTTGCAGACAAGACTACTCTACTGACGTTGGGTGTCGGGCGAGCTTTCGTCCGGCACCTTTATATTTTCCAGAACACACCGAGTCAGCAGGTTTTCGGCTACCAATTCAATAGCCGTTACGCTGCTGCCGGGCCGCTTGGGGTCATCAACCGCTCCTGAGACTCTTATCATTCCCATCTCAATGGCAGCTTCAACAGTGTCAACTGCATCTCGACGTGTATTGCCATACTCTGGCCTGGTCTCAGCCAGGCGTCTAGCGAAGTAGAGCAAGGTTACGTAGGGCAGAGTCTGCGACAGTCTGTCCAGCAGGCGAACGAAGCTGGCCCATCTGCGAACTTCGCTCAGGCTGGGCATGTCCTCCGGTCTGATGTTGGAAGTGAGTTCTATCCGAGCTTTTCGAGCTTCATCCGAGAAATACCGCTCGAACGGAAACGAGGCAGTCGCCAAGCTACTCAACTCCGGCGACAAAGAGCCTGTCTCCGAGGACACGTAAACGTCGAAGCCTCTCGCCAGCGCACGACGCACGGCGACCGCGTAATCGGCGTCTCCCGCACATAGAAGTATGACCGGCTTAGGCGTGGCCGAGCGCTCGTGGGTGAAGTCTATCATGTCGGCGACTATGGTCGTGTCGCATCTGTCGCCGCCGCTGGCCTTGCGGGACACCAGAGCGGGCCGAACCTTGTAGTCCTGCTCGAGAACCGGCACCACCTTAGCATACTTCTCACGCCAGTCGGCATAGACGGTGGCGTAATCGAGCGTCCCCACTCGGTCAACAATGGCCCTGATAGCGGGAACGGCCAGGCTCGCCACGCTCTCATGTGAACCCAGTCCCGAAAAGCGCCTACGCAGCCCCTTTTCGACGTTGGGCCAGTCAACGAAAGCCACGACGTGAGCCTTCGATTCGTCAGTCATACTCATCGGCTTAGGAAAGGGCGTCCGCTGCCTACGCGGCTGGCACGCCGCCGTGCGCGGCGCGCTTGCTTTCGTAGGCGGCTATCGCGTCCTCATGCTCCAGCGTCAGGCCGATGTCGTCCAGCCCGTTGAGCAGCAGGTGTCGCCTGAACGCCTCGACGTCGAACTCGGCGGAAATCTCCTCCTCGTCGTCCCAGACGCGCAGGCCCTCAAGGTCCACGTTCAGGTTGTAGCCTGGCTGGGACTCCGCCTTTTCGAGGATGCGGTTGACTGTGTCTTCCGGGAGGGTCACCGGCAGCAGGCCGTTCTGGAAGCAGTTGTTGTAGAAGATGTCCGCGAAGCTTGGCGCGATGACGCACCGGAAGCCGAAGTCCTGGAGCGCCCAGGGCGCGTGCTCACGGGAGGAGCCGGAGCCGAAGTTGCGCCCCGCGACGAGTACGGACGCGCCGGAGTAGCCCGGCTTGTTCAGGATGAAGTCCTGGTTCGGCGAGCCGTCGTCGTTGAAGCGCCAGTCGTTGAAGAGAAACTGGCCGAATCCGGTCCTCTCGATGCGCTTGAGAAACTGCTTGGGAATGATCTGGTCGGTGTCCACGTTGACGCGGTTCATCGGCGCGACAACGCCCGTGTGCTTTACGAAAGGTTCCATTGAGCATACTCCGCTTGGCTTGGAAATGTACACGCAAAACTATATCACAACGGCCTCCGGGCGCGGGATGTCAGCCTTGGGTGAGGATCCGGGCAATGCGCTGGAACGGCGCCGCCGGCGTGGAGGCGAAGACTAAATCGCGCAATCTCCCAGAAATTCGGCCAGATATGACCGCAATTCCGTTTGCGCCTACACACTATATGGGGTACTATATGCGTTACCCCTACAAGACTTAGTGTAAATCTGGCCTTAGTCTTGTACTGGTGCAATGTGTTGTGCCAGACGGGGCCCGGACTTGCGGAGGCTTCTTGCGGCCCACACGCCGGATCCGGAGACGCCAACGAGGACGCGCCCAATGAAATGCCCCCAGTGCCAGAACGATCATTCCAGGGTGGTCGACTCGCGCGATTCCGGGGACAGCGTCCGGCGCAGGCGGCAGTGCTCGGGGTGCTCTGAAAGATTCACCACCTATGAGCGCGTGCACACCCGGACTCTTCGGGTGGCCAAGCTGGACGGCCGCCGCGAGGAGTACAGCCGCGAGAAGCTGGTCGCGAGCCTGCACAAGGCGTGCGCGAAGCGGCCCCTGGCCATTGCCAGCATAGAGAGGCTGGCGGATGAGATAGAGGCCGAGTTCAGTAACGCTGGCAGACTCGAAGTCCGTTCCAATGTGATCGGCGAGTTGGTTATGGAAAAGTTGAAGGAGTTGGACCGCGTGGCTTACATACGATTCGCCAGCGTGTACCGCGACTTCCGCGACGTCCACAGTTTCATCGACGCGGCCAACGCCCTTCTGGACGGCCAGGACGCCACGGTGGACGACAGCGGCCAGCTTTCGTTCCTGGACAGCCGCAAGCTACCGCGCCGCCGCGGGCGCCGCCGCCAAAAATCCGGCGCACAATAGGCGGCGAAACCTTGCGGGGTTGCCCTCGCTGTAGTACATTTGTACTTGCAAGAGCACCAACGCATCGGTTCCGAACTACGCCAAACACCGCATTTATCCACAAGTGTTGTCATCAGGGGTGCGAAGTTGATAGAAGAGCGAAACGTCCAGGGGTCGCGTGCCGCGCGGACGAGGAAAGATCTGGCAAACGAAATGAGAGAACTTGTCGAGCGGCATGGGCTGTCCTATGCGAGCGCGGCCGAAATAATGTCGCAGCTCGAGAACGGCGCCGCGCATCCGGGAGCGGGGGTGACGACGGCTCCGACCGGACTCAACGGCGCGGCGGCGGACGGGGAGATTCCCCCGCTGAATGCTGCGTTGGAACTGTCGGACAACGCGCGGGTGATTCTGGAAAAGCGCTACCTGATGAGGGACGAGGAGGGCAACCCCGAGGAAGGGCCCGAGGAGCTGTTCCACAGGGTCGCGGGAGCCGTCGCCCTGGGCGAGTCCGAGGCTGTACGCTCCCACTGGGAGGCTCGCTACTATAACTTGATGACGTCACTCAAGTTCCTGCCCAACTCGCCCACGCTGGTCAACGCCGGCACGGGAGGCCGCGGTTGCCTGTCCGCCTGCTTCGTGGTGTCGCCCAACGACGACATGGACTCCATCATGGAGGTGGCCAAGGACGCCGCTATGATCGAGAAGTGGGGCGGCGGCATAGGTTTCGGCTTCTCCAAGCTCAGGCCCAGGCTCGACCGGATCGCCACCACGCACGGCGAGGCGTGCGGCCCCATCGCCGTGATGAAGCTGTACTCGTCGGTGGGGGCGACCCTCACCCAGGGTTCCTTCCGATTGGGCGCGCACATGGGGCAGCTAATCATCAGCCACCCCGACGTGAGGGAGTTCATCCACTGCAAGGACAACGACGACACTCTACAGAACTTCAACATATCGGTGCAGATAACCGACGAGTTCATGCGTGCGGTGGACAACGACGAGCAGTGGCAGCTGCTCAACCCGCGCGACAGCGGCGACGGTCCCATCAACACCGTCGTGGAGGAGGTGAGCGCGCGGCAGCTATGGCGCGAGATATGCGAGTCGGCCTGGAAGTCCGGCGACCCGGGCGTGGTCTTCATGGACCGCGTCTGGGAAACGCAACCCAACCCGCAGATGGGGGACATACAGACGAGCAATCCTTGCGTGACCGGCGACACGCTGGTGTACACGGGCGATGGTCTTGTGCCGATAGGCGAACTGGCCGGCACGACCCCGGCGCTGTCGCTGGACAGCAGGTCGGGATCGGAGGCGTCGTTCGCGATCAGGGTGTGGCAGAGCGGAGTCAAGCCGGTGTACCGGCTCGTGACGCGCGAAGGCTACACGCTGAAGTTGACCGCCGATCACGAGGTGTTCACGACGCGCGGCAAGGTGGCCGCAGGTGAGCTGAGGCGTGGCGACCGCGTGCGCCTGCTCGACCACAAGGGGTACTTCGGTAGCCTGGGCGACAGGAACCTGGGGCTGACGCTCGGCTGGCTCACCGGCGACGGACACATCGACGTGAGGCGCGCCGTCCTGAGCTTCTACGGGGAAGACCACGAGCTGGGGCCGGCGCTGTCCGAGGCGATGCAGGCGGTGGTGGCGGGGGCCGGACAACGCCCCGAAAGGGCTTATCCCACGGGTATGCACGTTACCAGGGAAGGGCGGGGCATAATCCAGTCGACCCGCCTCAGGGACGTCGTCCGCGGGTACGGCCTCACCGAGGAGGACTGGCACCACGTCCCCGCCGTTGTCTACCAGGGCACGGAGGAGATGCAGCGCGGATACCTGCAGGCGCTCTTCGGCGCCGACGGCACGGTGGCGGGCTCGGGACCGGAGAAGGGCGTTTCCGTGCGCCTGAACTCCTCGTACCCTGAGCTCCTCGAAGGTGTGCAGCGTCTGCTGCTCAACTTCGGCATCGCCTCCCGGATGTACCTGCGGCGTGGCGAGCGCATGGCTGCCATGCCCGACGGAAAGGGCGGGACCAAACAGTACAGGACGCTGCCCAACTACGAGGTGATAATAGGCAAGGACAACGTGCGGCGATTCGCCGACGAGATTGGCTTCCTGAACGAGCGCAAGAACATCCGACTGCAGGAGGCGACGTCGGCCTACAAGAGGGGTTTCTATAGGGAGCGCTTCCTTGCCACTTTCGACCGTCTCGAGGCGCTGGGCGAGGAGCCGGTGTACGACCTGACTGAGCCCATGACGCACTCGTTCGTGGCCAACGGTCTCGTCATTTCCAACTGTGGTGAGGAGTTCCTGGAGAACTACGGCAACTGCTGCCTGGGCTCCATCAACCTGGACAAGCACGTTTCCGGAGGCGCGTTCGACTGGGGCGCGCTGGAGGACACGGTGCGCACGGCGGTGCGCTTTCTCGACGACGTGATCGAGGTCAACCAGTTCCCGCTGGACAAGCTGCGGGAGGTCAACCTCGCGACGCGGCGCATCGGGCTGGGAGTGATGGGCTGGGCAGACGCGCTCATCCGTCTGGAGATTCCCTATGACTCGCCCAGAGCGTTAGCGCTAACGCACGAGGTCGCCAAGTTCATCCACGACACCGCCTGGGACGAGTCCGCCCGGCTCGCCGCCGAGCGCGGACCCTTCCCCGGCTATGCCGAGTCGGCGCTGAAGGCCCGCGGAATGCCTCCGGTGCGCAACTCCAGCGTGGTGACCATCGCGCCTACCGGCACCATAAGCCGGCTGGCCGACTGCTCCAGCGGCATCGAGCCGCACTTCGCCAACGCCTGGTGGTCGAACGTGCTCTGGAAGGACCACGAGGGTAGCAGCGACCGGCTGCTCGACGCTCCCAAGTCGGTGTGGGAGGCGCTGCGGGACCGCCTCGGCTCCGAGGAGCAGGTGAGGGAAGTGCTGGGCCGAATCGCCGATTCGCCCAATGACGCCGAGCGCGTGTTCTCCGAGCACGGTATCGATCCCGCGCTGTTCCGCACGTCGATGCTCATCAACCCCGAGGCCCACGTGAAAATGCAGGCCGCGTGGCAGGAGTATGTTACGAACTCCGTTTCCAAGACCATCAACCTGCCAAACAGCGCGTCCGTAGAAGACGTGGAGCGCGCCTTCCGGCTGGCGTGGGAGACGGGCTGCAAGGCGGTCACCGTGTACCGCGACGGCTCGAAGGCCATGCAGGTGCTGGAGACGGGCGCGGCGGACGGCGTAGACGAGCAGCAGGCTCCCGCGACGCTCTACCCGCGCAGGCGCCCCACCGCGGTAAGAGGCATAACCGAGCGTGTGGGTACCGGCCACGGCACGATGTACGTGACGCTCAACTTCGACGAGGACGGCAACCCGTTCGAGCTGTTCACCACCATCGGCAAGGCGGGCGGCAGCGAGCCGGCGCACCTGGAGGGCCTGTCGCGCATGGTGTCGCTGTGCCTGCGCTCCGGCATCGCCGCGTCCGAGATAGTCGACCAGCTCAGCGGCATAACCTCGGAGCCGTTCTGGGACAACGGAGTGCTGATTCGCTCGGCGGAAGACGGGCTGGCACAGGTTCTGAAGCGCTACCTACAGGACTCCGGCTCGCCCGACGTGGGCGACGTTCGGGACGGCAGAGCGGCGCAGCTTGCGATGTTCGGTCGCTCGCCCGAGGGGGCTGGCGGGCTTGGTGTGGGCGCGCAGTGCCCCGAGTGCTCCGGGCGGATCATCCACCAGGAGGGGTGCATGACCTGCCTGGACTGTGGCTACACCAAGTGCGAGTAGGGGATTGCGTACAGGTTCCGCCCCGCCCTAATCCAGATAGAACGACTTCACAATGTCGGCGTTTTTCCGGAACTCATCGATCTCGCAACTGAGATACATCGCGCCGGTGTCAGCGGAGATTAAGCCTTCCCGATAGGCCGCCGCGACCAGTCCGGCGAATCTGCCCCGCCGCTGGATGGGCGTGTCGTGCAGCGGGAAGTAGTCGGCAGCGAAGTTCTCGGCGGCTCTTTGCTCGTCCGAGGGCCGGGTCTCGACGACGCTGATAGGTACGTCATACTGCCGGTAGTGGCAGTTGTTGATATGATACCTCGCCGCCGTATGGCTGACGCCGAACTTGTGCATCACGGTGGCCACACCCTCTTCAGTTACCGGCGTCGGCGCGACCTTTCGCACGGCGTCGTTCGGCGCCAGGAAAGCGATGGCGAATGCGTTAGCCCGTTGCTCCACGTAGTCGACCGTGTCGCCGTGTTCGGGATCGTCCTGGCTGTCCTCGTAGGAATCGACTCTCAGATTCTGAAGTTGCATGTCGGGGTCGAAGAGCAGGTGGCCCAACTCGTGGGCCAGCGTAGACCTGCGGATCCAGACGTTCTCGTTTTCTCCGACGGTGTTCAAGACGACGCCGCGCACGGCGCCTCCCTCGTCGTCGGCCGTCATCACGGTGGCGCCCGCGATGTGGTTGGGTAGCCGCGCCTGGACGACGGGAATGCCCAGCCGCTCCTCGGTCAGTTGGCGCATCGAGCCAATCGGCCGGCGACCAAGCCCTAAGATGCTCCTGGCGCTTTCCGCAAGGCTGTATCCAATTCTCCAAGCGGGCGACTGTGGTGACCCGTAGTTGCCGTCCGGAGAAAAACGTGCGCTCTCCGACGGAATGCCGAGCCAATCCTGAAGCCTGTACTGCGTTCGAATGATAGACGCCGCCTCTGCGAAGAGCAGGGCTGTGCCGGCTGAGAGGCTGGGTTCGCCACTGGTCGGCTCCCACTGAAGCGTTCGCAGGCGGTATGCCAGGTTCGTGTCGCCGCCGGGGTTCTCCTTGAACGCGATGAATCGCTCGTCCAGACCGAGCGCGAACGCGATGCGCTCCAGGCTCTGTACAGGGACCCTGTAAGCGGCAGGCGTCTCCGCAGTCTCAACTTCCTGGTCGGAGACTTTAGCAGCCCTCCTCACCGACGAGTGATGCAGGCCCAGCGCCTCTCTGCGGGTCCGCAACGCGTCGCTCGTCGCGGTGGGGGTTACCTTAAGGATCGCCGAACTGTATTCCAGCGCCTCTTCTATCACATCCAGACCGAAGGTTGTGTATGCTTCCCAGGCAGTCAGCCGGTGCCCCGTTGGATTTCGGGAGTCGTCGTATACGGCCAAACCGCTCTCGCTACGAACGAAGCTGATCTTGGAGTGCCTCGCGACACCAACTGGGGAGAGGTTCTCAGCGTCAGGCCCAAAGATGTAAGTCATCAGGTCCATTATGCGCCATCCTCCAAGTATCGCTTCGCCTCATTCATCACATAGTCCCAGCCCAAGGAAGTGACATTGTAGCCGAATGATCGGAATACGTCCGTCGCTTCTTCGAGTTGGGCGTTGTCGATGGGACGGTAACGGCCCGAGCCGCCCGACACGTAGAGTGAACTTGCTGAGGCGAACCACAATTCGCCGCCCAAGTACGCTTCGCCCCCTCCGGTCAAGTTAGTGTGTTTGGGAAGAGATACGCCAATCGCCGCGATAGGCATCTCGATTACGTAGGGAATGCCCCTCATGTCTATGACCCAAAGATACGTGCTGTCTCTGGTGTTCCCTCGTGATGCTGACGGAGCACCTAACCTGACGCCGGAGGCGGGCGCGGGCGTGAGAACACGGAATCCGTCGCTTGCTTGAAGTAGTATGAACTGCTCTGGTATGTCGGTGGGGCGAGCAATTGGCCGACGCAGGTGATGTCGAGCGCGAAAATTGTCTAGAGCTTGCGTGGACGTGTCCAGTACATGCCCCCAGTTGATAGAGTGGCAACATTGTACCAGCAAAGTCATATGGTGTGCGCTAGGCGGATAGCAGCCTCAGCAGCACGTTCTGGATTACCACTATCAGCAGTATCGCCACTATGGGCGAGAAGTCGAGCATTCCCAGCCGGGGCAGCACCGCCCGTATAGGCCCGAGTATCGGCTCTGTCACCTGGTAGAGCACCGTGACAATGGGGTTTTCGGGCGAAATGGGCAGCCACGAGATTATTACGCGCCCCAGTATGGCGACGTGCAGCATGATGGCCAGCACCTCAACGAACCGCAGCAGAAACTCGTTCACTTGGGGTTCCCCAGTGCGACCGACTTTTCGAAGGCGGCGACCACGGCGTCTATCACGGAGGCCCTGAAGCCGCTACGTTCGAGCGCCAGGGCCGCCTCGATGGTGGTGCCGCCCGGCGACGTCACCATGTCCTTGAGCTCGGCGGGGTGGCGGCCGGTCTGCTCGACGAGCCGGGCGCTGCCCAGCACCGTCTGGAGCGCGAGGGTGCGGGCGACGTCGCGGGTCATGCCGAGGTACACGCCCGCGTCGATGAGCGCCTCGATGAACATGAACACGTAGGCGGGTCCGCTGGCGCTGAGAGCCGTGGCCATGTCGATTATCTTCTCGTCGTCCACCTGGAGCTGCGCGCCCAGCGTCGCGACCACGTCGCGCGTGGCGTCTACGTCGGACTGCGGCGTCTGCGGGGAGGCTGTCCAGACGCTCATGCCCTCGCCGATCTGGGCGGGCGTGTTGGGCATCACCCTGATGACGGCGGGATGGTCGAGGCCGGACACGAGAGTGTCCATGGTCGCGCCGGCGATGATGGAGACCACGGTCTGGCCTTCGTCGATGCGGCCCTTGAGGGCGGGCAGGGCGTAGGGCAGGCTCTGCGGCTTGATCGCGAGGAACACGAGGTCGGCGCCGTCGATGGCGTCGAGGTTGTCGGCGAACGCCTTCACGCCGTGGGTGTCGCGCAGGTAGTCGCGCCGTGGCTCCACCGGCTCGCCCACCCGCACGTTTTGCGGCTCGGCGAGTCGCGCCTGGAGCACGCCGCCGATTATGGCCTCGGCCATCACGCCGCCGCCCACGAATGAGATGGCGGCCCCGGATTTGTGCTGTGTCATCGGCTCGGACTCCTTCACCCTCACCCTAGCCCTCTCCCTCAAGGGAGAGGGGAACGCGGTAGTCTGCCCTCGGCCGCGAGCGACACGGCGACCCTGATGGCTTCCAGCATGCTCACGTGGTCCGCGACTCCCTTGCCCGCGATGTCAAAGGCGGTGCCGTGGTCCACGGAGGTGCGGACGAACGGCAGGCCGAGATTGACGCTCACGCTGTGCGCCCAGTCGTGCACCTTGATGGGGATGTGCCCCTGGTCGTGGTACATGGCGAGCACGGCGTCGTAGCGGCCGTCGATCGCCTGGTTGAAGACGGTGTCGGCGGGTACGGGACCGGTCGCGTCTATGCCCTGTTCCCGCGCGTCTTCCACGGCGGGGGCTATCTGCAGCGCCTCCTCGTCGCCCAGCAGGCCGCCGTCGCTGGCGTGGGGGTTGAGCGCGGCCACGCCTATCCTGGGCGCATCGAAGCCCCACTGGCGGAAGCACTCGTCGGTTAGCCTGAGCTTGGCCAGCACGTTCGCCCGGGTCACGTGGTCGCAGGCCACGCGCAGCGAACGGTGTGTGGTGAGGTGGACCACGCGCAGCGAGCCGGCCATGAGCATAGTGGCGACGTCCTTGGCGCCGGTCTGGCTCTGGAAGATCTCCATGTGGCCGACGTCGGAGAAGCCCGCGAGGCTGCACGCCTCCTTGTTGATGGGGGCGGTGGCGATGGCCTGCACACGGCCTGCGGCGGCCAGTTCCCCGGCTCGGAGAATCCACTCCACGGCGGCCTTGCCGGCGGCGGGGGAGAGCTTGCCGTACTCGATGCCGGCGTAGTCGAGGTTCTCGAGGTCCAGCACCTCGATGGCGCCGTAGTCGCCGACGGCGTCTTCGGGGGAATGGACGACGCGGGCTGTACCGCCGGCGCCGGCAAGCGCCAGCGCGTCGTTCATGGCGGCGGCGCTGCCGACCACCAGGGGGCGCGTGTGCTGGTACACCCACTCGTCCTGGAGGGCCTTGGCGGTCACCTCCGGCCCGATGCCGGCGGCGTCTCCCATGGTTATTGCCAGTAGCGGTCTTTGCGGCATGTGTGCGTTGCACGTCCTCGTGTCGGCTGTGTCCATTATAGCGGATTTTGCCGGCCGCCTTTGGCGTTGGCGGCCGTGGACGCGCTGGTTTGAGCTAGCCGTGCGCGAGAGCGCCGCCGTCGATGAAGACCGTCTGGCCGGTCACGAAGTCGTCGGCGTCGGACGCGAGGTATACGAGCAGGCCGCACAGGTCCGTCGGGTGACCGCGGCGTCGTGAGGGCAGGTAGCGGTCCAGCAGGTCTGGCTGGGCGTCGGGGTCCGGCTCGTCGGTGGTCATCCAGCCGGCACCGATGCCGCAGACGCGGATGTTGCTGCGCGCCCACTCCAGCGCGAGCGCGGAGGTGAGCTGGTGGACGGCGCCGTGGCTGGCACAGGCGGCGGTGGAGTTCCAGAGGCCGCGGAGGGCGAGGCCGGAGTTCATGTTGATTACGCGGCCCCGGCCCTGCTCGAGCATGTGCTTGCCGACCGCCTGGCAGAAGTTGAACACCGACCGAACGTTGAACTGCATCACGCGCTGCCACTCGTCTTCGGTCACGTCCAGGAAGGGCTTGCCGAACTCCACGCGGGCGTTGTTCACGAGGATGTCTATCTTGCCTAGCTCGGCCAGGGCGCTGTCCACTGCCGCGCCGACCTGGGCGGCGTCGGTCACGTCCGTGGGAATGGCCAGGGCCCTGCGACCCTCGCGCTCAACGTCGGCGGCGGCATCACGCATGTCGGAGTCTTCGGCGCCGGCTATGGCGACGTCAGCGCCGGCCTCGGCGAGCGCCGCGGCGAGGAATGGGGTCCAGCCGCGGGTGTCCGCCGTAATGAGCGCGGCCTTGCCAGTGAGGTTCCACTCTGCGGGGATGGGCATTTTTTCAGGCTCCTTGGGGGGGTGTGGTCAGTGTTCGGTGCTAGCTCACCAGCTCGATTTCAGGGGCGTAGCCGGTGGGGGCGTAGCCGCCCGCGAGGGCACCGCCGTCCACGTGGATCATCTCGCCGTTCATGTAGTCTGAGGCGTCCGAGGCCAGGAAGACCGCGGTCGCGCCAATCTCGGGCGGGTCGCCCACGCGGCCGAGTGGGATGAAGCGTCCGGCGGGCAGGTTCATGCGGTCTTCGCGGGTGCCCTCGGTGGGGATGAACCCGGGCACTATGCAGGTGCTGGTGATGCCGTACCTGCCGAGGCTGGTGGCGAGGGTGCGGGTGAGCTGCAGGACCGCGCCCTTGGCGCAGGTGTACATGAAGTTGTCGCGGCCGCCGCGCAGCCCGAACCCGGACGAGACGTTGATGATCTTGCCGCGCCCGCGGTCGACCATGTGGCGGGAGACGGCTCGCGAGCAGTAGAGCGAGCCGGTGATGTTGGTGTCCATGCCCAGCCGCCAGTCCTCGTCGGTGATGTCCCACAGGGGTATGGCGCCCTGGCCACGCACGATGCCGGCGTTGTTGATTAGCACGTCTATCTTGCCGAACTCGGCGAGGGATCGCTCGATGAGGCTGTCGACCTGGGATGAGTCGGTGACGTCGGTGGAGACGGTGATGGCGCTGCGGCCCAGCTCGCGGACTCTTTCGGCGACCTCCTCGATGGGGCCGGTCCGCCGCGACGCTATGGCGAGGTCGGCGCCGGCGCGGGCCATCGCGAGCGACATCTCCCGGCCCAGGCCGGTGCCGCCGCCCGTGATGACTATGGACTTGCCGTCCAGGCTGAGTTTCTCGAGCATTGTTTCCTCCTCGTGTGAATGGGCGGGGGTAGTGTAACAGGTTAGGGTTCGGCGCGTGGCCCTACGTTTGGGAGGTGACTTCGCCTGCGACGGCGGTGAAGGTGGAGCCGTCGGCGAGCCTGAGAACGAGGTTGCCGCGGTCGTCCACGGATTCCGCCAAGCCCTCGATTTCGTGGCCCTGCCAGTCCAGGCGCACGTGGCGGCCGAGGGTCTCGAGCGTGGCAGCCCAGCGCTCGGTGAGCGACTTCCCGCGCCTCACCTCGGCGTAGAGGTCGTCGAAGCGGGCCAGGAGCGTCTCCAGTACGGCCGAGCGGTCGGCGGGGCGTCCGGTCTCCCTGCGGATGCTGGTGGCGAGGTCCGCGATCTCCGGGTGGTCTGTGGGGTCGAAGTTCACGTTCAGGCCGATGCCGACGAGGGCGTAGGCGAGGCCCTGGCTGGATGCGGCGGTCTCGATGAGGATGCCGGCAATCTTGCGTCCACCGACCCGCACGTCGTTGGGCCACTTGACGGTGGCCCGGGCGCCGCAGAACCGGGAGGCGGCGTGGGCGGTGGCGAGGGTCGCGGCCATGTTCACGAAGGGGAGTTGAGCCGCGGTGGGTCTGAGTAGCGCGGTGAAGTGGAGATTGAGGCTGCGCGGTGACACCCATGCGCGGTTGAAGCGGCCCCGCCCAGCGGACTGCTCCTCGGTGGCAACGACGACGCCCTCGGCGGCGGCGGCTTCGGCCAAGTCGCGCGCCACGTCCATGGTGGAGCCGACGAGCCGGTGGTGATCGATGCGGCTGCCGATGACGCGGTGGGAGAGGGCCCGGGCTACGCGGGGGGCGTCGAGGGGTGGAGGTGGCGTGTTGGAATCAGAGGGTCCAGCGTCCGCATGTGTCACGGTGCGCTCTCCGCAGGTACGTTGTGTGCCTGTCACGACGCGGGGAGCTCCCAGTCGCGGAGGACGGCCATGGCGGCGTTGTGGCCGGGGGCGCCGGTGACCTCGCCGCCGGGGTGGGTGCCGCCGCCGCACAGGTAGAGGCCGTCCACGGGGGTGCCGTAGCCGGAGCGCCTGTGGTTGGGGCGCTGGGTGAGCAGTTGCTCGGAGGTCACGTCCAGGTGGCGGATGTTGCCGTCGGTCAGGTACACGCGGCGCTCGAGGTCCTGGGGCGTGAACAGCTCCCAGTCGATGATCGAGTCGCGGAAGTTGGGGGCGTAGCCGTCGATGATGTCGATCATGCGCTCGCCGGTGGCCTGCTTCTGGTCGTCCCAGCAGCCGTCGGCGAGCGTGACGGGGGCGTAGAGCGCCCAGATGGACATGACGTGCTTGCCCGGCGGCGTGAGCGAGGTGTCGTAGACGGACGGGATCTGGATGTGCATGACGGGCGCGGTAGGCGGCAGGCCGCGGCGGGCCTCGTCCCAACTGCGCTCGAAGTACTCGACGGACGGGCAGATGCGGGTCTGAGCGAGGTAGCGGGGGTCGAAGCCGTCGCCGAGGTGGGCGGAGAAGTCGGGCACCTCGCTGAGGGCGCAGTGGAACTTGAGGTAGGAGACGTTGGTCTTGTAGCGCTTGACGCGGTCGACGAACGCGGGCTCCAGGGCGTCGCGGTCGACGAGGGAGAGGAAGGTGCGCTTGGGGTCGGCGTTGGATAGCACGACGTCCGCCTCGATGTGCTCGCCGGTGGTGAGGAGCACGCCGGTGGCGCGGCCATTGGCCACGGTGATGCGGTCGATTTCGGCGCCGGTGCGAATCTCGACGCCGCGCGACTCGGCGGCGCGGGCCATGGCCTGGGTGATGCCGCCCATGCCGCCGAGAGGGATGCCGACGTTGCGGTCGTCGTTGAACATGCCGGTCTTGATGTAGGCGACGGCCATGATGCTGCCGGGGGCGCGCACGTCGCCGGCGTCCTGGGCGTCGATGTAGGCGCCGCGGACGGTGGGGGACTGGAAGAACTCTTCCACCAGGTCCTTCATATTGCCGGTGAGCATACGCTCGAACACCGGCTCGTCGGGGGTGCCGCGCACCGATTCGGCGACCTCGGCGAGGGTGGGCGGCTCTTCGAGGAAGTGCCGGTGCAGGATGCCGCAGGCGCGCTCCCAGAAGGCGAACCAGTCGGGGAGACGGTCGGCGTCGGCGGGTGAGATGCGGCGGACCTCGTCGGCGGTGCGGTCGTCGTCGTGCCAGCCGAGCAGGTAGTCGCCGTTGGGGAAGGGCTGGAAGCGGGACGGCTCCAGGTAGTGGACGTCGAAGCCGTGGTCTCGGAGCTCGAGGTCGTCGATCACCTTGTCCTGGAGCATGTGGCAGATGTAGGAGCAGCTCGAGACGCGGAAGCCGGGGAATAGCTCCTCGGTGATGCAGGCGCCGCCGACGAAGTCGCGCCGCTCGATGACAAGCGAGCGGATGCCGGACTGGGCGAGGTAGTTCGCGGCGACGAGGCCGTTGTGGCCGCCGCCGACTACGATGACGGGGTAGCGGGTTGGCATGGGGGGCCTCCTGGTTGCGGGTGGCGTTCAGGTTAGCACGGGATGCGGTGGGTGACTAGGGGAAGGGACTCTTGGGAAGTGCTAGAATCATCTCCATCCAGCGTTAGGCTGAGCGGGGAGGGCGACTATGAATGGCACTGAGTATGATATCGCGGTGATTGGGGGCGGGATCATCGGGCTGGCGACGGCCATGCGGCTGAGCGAGGAGTTCCCGCGCTACCGGGTGGCGGTGCTGGAGAAGGAGCGGGAGGTGGCGCTGCACCAGACGGGGCACAACAGCGGGGTGATTCACGCTGGCATCTACTACGCGCCGGGATCGCAGAAGGCCAACTTCTGCTCGACGGGCGGGTCGCTGCTGCGGGAGTTCTGCGACGAGCGCGGCATCGAGTACGAGATGTGCGGCAAGCTGATCGTGGCGATCGACGACGACGAGGTGCCGCGGCTGGAGGAGCTGTTCCGGCGGGGCACGGAGAACGGCGCGCAGGGCTTGGAGATGGTGGGGCCGGAGCGGCTGCGGGAGATCGAGCCGCACGCGGCGGGGGTGCAGGCCATCTTCTCGCCGAACACGGGCATCATCGACTACACGAAGGTGGCGCAGGCGTACTCGGTCGAGATGCGGGAGAACGGGGCGGACCTGCTGACGAGCACGCCGGTGCGGGGGATCGACGCGCGGGACGGGACGCACTACCTGATGACGCCTCGGGGGGAGATCCGGGCGAGGCGGCTGATCAACTGCGCGGGGCTTCATGCGGACAGCGTGGCGCGGATGCTGGGCGTGGACGTGGGGGTGAGAATCATCCCGTTCAGGGGGGAGTATTTTTCGATCCGGCCGGAGCGGGCGCACCTGGTTAAGGGTCTCATCTACCCGGTGCCTGACCCGAGTCTGCCGTTTTTGGGGGTGCACTTCACCAAGCGGATCGGGGGCAGCGTGGAGGCGGGGCCGAACGCGGTGCTGGCGCTGGCGCGGGAGGGGTACGCGAAGACGCGGTTCGACCTGGGGGACACGCTGGGGAACCTGGGCTACTCCGGTTTCTGGAAGATGTCGCTGAGGTTCTGGAAGACGGGATTCCAGGAGCAGTACCGGTCGCTGGTGAAGTCCAAGTTCGTGCGGTCGCTGCAGACGCTGGTGCCGGAGGTGCGGTCGGAGGACCTGTACGAGCCGGGCGCGGGAGTGCGGGCGCAGGCGGTGGACAGGCGGGGCGGGCTGTTGCAGGACTTCAGCATAGCGGAGACGCCGAACGCGATCCACGTGCTGAACGCGCCGTCGCCGGGGGCGACGTCGTCGCTGAGCATCAGCCGGTACATCGTGGACCTGGCGAGCGAGTCTTTCGAGCTGGCGGCTTAGGGGCGATTTCGGAAAAAGTGCACCATTTTGCACCATTTGGTTGCATTCGTACTTGGGAGAGGTGGGCAGTTGCGTAACCCCGGCGGGGGTTCGTGCTCCAAAAAGGTAGGGTATTTGCTCGATTTGGGCGGAAATGGGACACGGCGTTTGTGGGCGCAAAGCCGATGTTGGGGGAAGGGTGTGGACTGACCTGCTCTCCCTATGAGGTTGTTAAGCTGCGCGGGCGTTGGCGTGGCCGGATGGGGCGGCTGGCGTCGATGGAGAGAGTGTAGTACGTGTGTTCGGGTGTGTCAAGGGCCTTCGTCCGCTTTCTGGCCCGAGTCGTTGGGGGTGAGAATTATCCACGAAGGGCACGAAGCACACGAAGAGAGATGGAGGGGGAGCGGCCACCTATTTTGGAGTGGAGGTGTATGAGATGCTTGCGGAGAGATTCAAACAGCAGCAGAGGATGAAGGGTAGGGAGGAAGGCCTGCAGGAAGGTGTGCAGAAAGGCGAGCAGGAGTTGGCCAAGCGTCTGCTGAACATGTCGGACGCCGAAAGGAAGTCGGAGCTCGAGCGGATCGCGAATGGTGACTGACCGCGCAATTGGACAGGAGCTCGACGCAAGTACCTCCCCTAATTGCTGTAACCGGGAGAATGGCGAACTAGTGGGATGCGGTACGGGTTGATGACTGCCCAACTGATTCAGAAAACCAAGGTGAAGATTCGTATTGCCCAATTTACGTGCTCACGGAGTCCTGAGATCTTCTCAACTTCTTGAGCAATTCCTGGTTGAATGTCTTGTCGCTGAGCCGTCCACTCTCCAATCCTTCAAGGAGGCTTTCTCTAACTCGCTTCTTCAATATCCTGTGCTTGTCACCTCTGGAGACTATATCTGCCAGAGAAGTAACCTTGTTCGTTGTAAGGTACTGTAAGTCATAATGTAATCCGTTGATGGCTTCATCAGGGGTTTCACCATCCTTGTGTTCCATACTAAAGAGGGGTGGACTCAATTCTGAACCATCAAACACTACGTAATCAAAGACACCTAAGCTTTCTCTGGTAGCAGCCAGTGCTATGCTGATGCGCTCTGGGCTAAAGCCTTCAGCTATCTGCCAAATCGAGAGCATTCCATCGGAGGCTGGCAGATCCTTTAGCACATCGGCCTTGAGTTCGTTCGGCTCTAGCCAGGGTACGTCAGGACTTGTATCCCACCGTCTCTTAACTATGGCTCTCAGGAAGCTGGGCATTTCTAGTTGCTGTGAGTTGATCTAGCACGAGTTGAAGGTCGTCCCGGAGCCTGTCAGACGTTTCGAGCCTTTTTGCGCGCTGGAGAGGGTATATCGCCAACGGATCATCCATGGCAGCTATTCCGAGCGCGGCGCAATCACGTACTCCAATCTGCTCTGACCAAAGATGGTCAATCAGCAAAGACAATCGGCTCTGGCTAGTAGGATTGTGGTCGATGGCCCCAAGCTGGAGAAGACACTCCTCCTTAACGTCCGAGCTCATGTCCACGTGGGCCAGTACCCTCGCCAGTTCAACCATAGCATCATTGCTGTAGGTCCTTATGAGGAAGTGTAGGGAACGGGAGAGCATTGACTCCATTCCATATTCAAACACTTCCTCCGATCCGTCTCGCAACGCTCTCTCAAGCTCTGACCGCACATGTTTTCGACTTAGAACATGCTCCTTAAGGTCCGTCCCAGGGATGTCCATGGGAGTGTGCATATTAACTGAGCGGAAGAAGTCATCAGTTTGTCGGAGGTACCCAATTGAATCTGCCTTCGGACTAGATGATACGTTTGCTAGGAGACTAACGGCGTTGGCCAAAGCCGACTTTACTCTACCGACACCGTGTTGCCATGCTGGTGAAGGAGAAGTGCCGCTTACCATGCCTTCAGTCGGATACCTAGTAACGTTCTCAATCCGGACTTCAACCTCTTCGGGTTCATGCCAAAGGTTTAGGAGCCTCTGTTTCATGCGCCCGGCATGAGTTGCGCCCGGATTATGCGACGCCGCGATCAGCGGTCCAACTGGCCAACTCATTGCCTGGCTGGCCAGAAGACTGCAGTGAACTATGTCTCCATATGCTACAGCGGACATCTGGCTGACAGGTAGAGAGGGGCCGTATCGATCAGACTTAGCACTAGGCACCAACCAATTTGACGCGGCATTTAACCATTGTCCCGTAGATCCAATAGCATCAGCTTCCGTTTCTGGGGCTGACCTGGGAAAGTTAGGGCTATTTACAGTTCCGAGAATGCAAACCACGTAGTCGCCCTTAACTACCTCATAGAGGTCCGCAGCAGCAACAGACTTGATCGAATCGCCTTCTCCATGAATTGGGAAGCGAGCGTCTTCGCCAAGCTCTATTGAAGGACTCCATATCTTGGACAGGACTGCGTCATCTATGTTAGTTGACGACTCGGTCGGAGGAAGCACTTGGTTGTCAACTGGGGCAGTACCAACTGAATTCATCATGCCACGTCGCCCTTTTGTGCAATCTCCTTCCCCAAAGTCACTAACTCGTCAAACAAAGCGGAGAGTTGCTCCTGTGGAAGACTTAGATATGTGGTTGCGACTGTATTGATGTCTAATTCTAAACTACCGGCAAACGCTTGGGTTACCGGAGCCGAAAGGACAGTCTCAATAGCATTTTGGTCAGACTGTACAGCAAATGAGCCCGTTGCCTGAGTAGCGACTGACCACTTTGACAGTCGATTGATCCCAAGCTGTGGAACAACTGTTGATTCTCGCCTACGATTGATCTGGTAGAAGAAGTCAAGAGACTTCTCCAAGTCTATAGTGACGTTGCTCAAGTATTCACTGAGCCTCTTATGAGCGTCTTGCATGTCGCTGGCAGGTCGAACCAAAGTCGCCCCGAAAGCTATTCGTGCGACTTGGAGATCATTGCTGAACCATCGGGAAGCCATCTCGGAAAGCGTCTGCAGGGCGTCTTGGAATGACAGAGTTTGCCAGTCAGACGCTGTGGAGGGTGTGCCCAGATTCTGGATAGTTGGTTGGAGGAAGAAATCCACCCTCGGATGGGCTACGCGCATCAAGGCCGTGAGATCTGCAAGGCGTCCGACCTGCTGAAACAACCCCTCCCGTGGTCTGCGCTGTTCCTCGTCCGGAACCCCACCAATCACCGTGTCCCATATGGAGTTGGCATCGACCTCGGCCTCGGCACGTAAGAAGGTGGTAAGCCGTAGCCTAAGCGCTTGCCATTTTGTAGGCTTCGTCAAGTTAACCATCTGTTCTGCCTTCCGAGTGGCTGAAGATCAGAGTGTAGGCCAACTCGGGTTATCTGAGAGCGTCGCAAATACTACTATACAACAAATAGTTTCAACAAGCTCAATTGAGAGGCGGGCTGTGCAAGAAAGTTCGTGGGCCTCACGAGGTAACGCCCGCCAACCTTGGCGGGCGTTTCGCATAGCTGTCCCTTATGGCCTGCGTCACATTCGACGACGAGGCGATCCTGTCACTCATCATGCGTCCGTTGCACCCTCGCCTGAGGATCCCGCAGACGTGATGGCCTTCGCGTCGCTGGGGAGGTCGAATCTCTCTACACCAGGAGCAAGCCGAGTTAGTGCAGGCGATGTCTCGGAGCAGGCGCACGAGTCGGCCCGCCTCCGGGAACTGGTAGCGCACCCGCGGCGGCATCACCGAGTTGCTGCCGGAGACCGACAGCCACGCCAGGGCGTAGGCCAGCGGCCAGCCGCGTCGGGAGACGTCAGCCATCACCTCGCGTGTGTGCGTGGTGCAGGCGTTGCCGTCCAGACGGGAGTGAATTGCGTGTACAGCCTCCGCGTCCGACGGCCTCGGGGAGCGCCGCAGCACTTCGAATACACCGTCGAAGCCGGCTCCGGCGTCGATACTGGTGAGCCAGTGCCAGGCGGTCAACAGATCCGGGTTCGTTTCGCGCAACTTCCTCTGCTGATTGGCGAAGACCTCCAGGGTCAGCCTGGCGTCCAGCTCCGGGTCGTTGATTCGCCCACGCACGAGCTGGCCGTCCTGGTAGTGCTTCACGAGGTGGTGGTACGGGTTGCGCGGGTAGGCGAGTGGGTTGAGCATGAGGGTGTCCACGGCTGGCAACCGCAGAAGCCGCAGGTTGGGATTCGCCGCCCGCAGGTGGGGAAGATCGAACGCGATGAGGTTGTGGCCGAGCAGGAATTGGGCGCCTTCTGCGAGGCCATCCAATTTGTCGAGCGCCGCATCGAAACTGCGGCGTCCCGCTGGAAATGTCACGCGCTCGCCGGTGTCAGGGCGTACGCCTGCGAAGGCCCGGATCCTCTTATCCTCGACGGTTACTTCGAGGTCGAGCGAGAGGCACCGGCGCAAGAGGCGTTCGCTATCGCCTGCCTGTGGCGCTCGATTCTTCGGGGACGAGGTGTTGACCATGCGTGTGCCTTCGATGATACGTCGTGCGTTTGGGTCGCTTCACTTCTACCCAGCCATCATCCTTGATGAGGCGAGCGGGTTCAACCCTAACCCTCTCCCATCATTGGGAGAGGGGACCATTCGGAAGCCCCCTACGGGATGTCGGGGGGGCGCTCGGCCAGGTGGACTTCGGCGACGGCGAAGATGCCCTCGCTGAAGTACTCGAGCTCGACTACGTCGTCTACGTCGTAGGTCCAGAGGCGGGTGAGGAACTTGGCCATGTCGGGCGTGGGGATGCCGTCCATCTTGATCACCACGTCGCCGACCCGGAGGCCGGCCCTGGCGGCGGGGCCGTCGCGGGCCATGCGGGTGACGATGATGCCCTCGTCCACGGGCAGGCCGAGGCGGTTGGCGTTCGCGGGGGTGACGTCGGTGCCGCTGAGTCCTATCAACGGGCGAACGACGCGGCCGTGCTCGATGAGGCTGTCGATGATGGGGGCGGCCACGGACGAGCTTACGGCGAATCCTATGCCCTGGGCCTGGCGGTAGATTGCGGTGCTGATGCCGATGACCTCGCCGTTCATGTTCACCACCGGGCCGCCGCTGTTGCCGTCGTTGATGGCGGCGTCGGTCTGGATCATGTCGTAGAGGACGCCGTGCTGGGTGTCGATGGTGCGTCCCTTGGCGCTGATTATGCCGAGGGTGACGGTGGGGCCGCCCTTGAGCGCGAGCGAGTTGCCCACGGCGACCACCCAGTCGCCGACGTTCACGGTGTCGGAGCTGACGAGCTCGGCGGTGGGCAGAGGGTCGTCGGTGTCCACCTTGATGACGGCGAGGTCCGTGATCAGGTCCTGTCCCACCACTTTGGCGGTGTAGTTCGCGCCGCTGGGCAGCGAAACGGCGATCTCGTCAGCGTTCTGCACGACGTGGTAGTTGGTCACGATGTAGCCGTCGTCTCGTATCACGACGCCGGAGCCGGCGCCCTCGTCGTTGAAGTCGAAGAACACGCCGCGGGTCACGGACTCCACGGCGATGGACGCGACGGAGGGGTTGACCTGCTCGACGAGGCTGGAGATGGAGGGGAGGGTGGTGAGCGCGGCGGGCGGCGGAAGCGTCGCGGCGACGGGAGCGGCCGGCAGTGGAGCCGTGGTGGCGGTGGGGACGGGGACGAGAGCCTCGTCGGGGATAGGCTCGGACTGCTGGGAGCATGCGGCGGCAAACACCAGCACGCCCGCGGCAAAAGCCAGGCGCGCTACACTTCTAACCGGTGTCCGGCGCCGCCATAACCCTGAGTCGAACACGCAACAGCCCCGCCCACAAAAGCCTAACGCCCTGCACTCCCGACGACCGTTGAACGTAGGTCGTATAGCGGGACGTAACCAGGGCGCCCATTAGCAAAATGATAGCCGATACGTACACCCAGGTCAACAGAGCCATGATGGCGCCGACGGAGCCGTAGACGACGTTGTGGATGGGGAATCGCGTTACGTACCAGACGAAGATGAAGTTGGCGATGGCGAAGGCGATGGATGCGGCGAGAGCGCCGTACCAGACGTCGGCGAAACGGACGTCGGTGTTGGGCAGGTAGCGGTAGAGCACGAGGAACGTGAGGAAGTAGAGCAGCGGGGTGATGAGCTGCCCAATCAGGCCCAGGAAGTCGTGGGCGTACCAGGCGCCCGGCGCGAGGTAGATGGCGATGTCGCTGACGTAGGCCGAAAACAGGGGCGCCACGAACAGCACGAATATGACGATAAGGCCGCTGAACAGCACCAGTGCGAGGTCGATGAGGCGCTCCTCGATGAACGGGCGCGCCCTGGTTATGCCCCAGGCGGCGTTGATGCCCTTGCGTATGGCTCCGAACACGGCGGTGGACGCGGCGACGAGGCCGATGACGCTGATTATGCCGGTGATCGCGCGCGCCCTGGCGACGCCCTGGAGGGTGTCGCCGATGAACTCCTGGGAGACTGGCAGCACCGCGGCGATGTCGTGGGCGAGCCTGTGCTCGACCGGGTCGGGGCTGATGAGGTAGCCCACTATGGACACCAGGGCGAGGGTGAGGGGGAATATGGAGAACAGGGTGTAGAACGCGATGGCTCCGGCCACGAACGGGCAGTTCTTGGCCAGGAAGTCGTTTACGGTGTCCCTGCAAAAGAGTATGAACCGGACAGCGAACAAGCCTGCTCTCCCGAGATGATGCGTAAGTTGATACTACGCAAAGGGGGTAGCGGGTGTCAACGAAGGGGCTTTCACCCCCATCCTAACCTTCCCCCTGCGAGGGGGAAGGGACTCTTCGACACACCCTCACCCTGACCCTCTCCCATCGAGGGAGAGGGGACTATTCGGAAGGTTTCCAGTGTGGGGTGTGGTGGCGTATGCTACTGCGCGGGGTTATGGACTATGCCAAAGATCGAGTTCGACATGGAGCCGAGACCGCCGTACGATTTCGCGCTTACGGCGGCGTACGTGACGCATTTTCAGCGCCGGTATGCGGCGGAGTCGTTCGAGGATGGGGTGTTCCGTCGGCTGCTGGACCTGGACGGCCGCGTGGCGCTGGCGGAGGCGCGGTCGGCGGGCGGGCCGGACGCGCCGCGGGTGGAGGTGTCGCTGCGGGGCGATGGCCTGGACGAGGGGTGCGTCGAGGCGGCGCGCGCGCAGCTTGCGTTGCTGCTGGGCACGGAGGACGACGTGCGGCCCTTCTACGAGATGGCCCGGGCGGACGACGCGCTGGCGCCGCTGGTGGAGGCGCTGTACGGGCTGCACGTGCCGCAGGCGGCGTCGGTGTTCGAGGCGCTCACGCTGTCCATCATCGGGCAGCAGATCAGCGCGCAGGTGGCGCGGGTGCTGCGCGGGCTGATCATCGAGACGTTCGGGCGGCGGGCGGAGTTCGACGGCGAGGACTACTGGGCCTTTCCGCGCGCGGAGGCGGTCGCGTCGGCGAGCGTAGAGGACCTGCGCGGACTGAAGCTGAGCCAGCGCAAGGCGGAGTACGTGCTGGGGGTGGCGAAGAGCGTGGCGTCGGGCGAGCTGGACCTGGAGGGCCTGCGCGGCCTGCCGGCGGGCGAGGTGGTGGAGCGGCTGACGGCGATTCGCGGCGTGGGGCCGTGGACGGCGCACTGGCTGCTGATAGGCGCGCTGGGCGAGCCGGACGGGTTCCCGTCGGGGGACCTGGCGCTGCAGCGGACGATGGGGACGCTGGTCGGCGACGGCGCGCCGATGGCGGCGGGGGACGCGCTGGCGTACTCGGAGCGGTGGTCGCCGCATCGGAGCTACGTGACGACGTACCTGTTCGCGGCGGCGCGGGCTGCGCGGTGGCGGGAGGGATTATCCACGAAGGGCACGAAGGGACACGAAGAGGGGGAAGGCTAGGATAGGGGCGTTCCTGATACAATCGCCGGGAGACTGGCCCCATACAATCGCCGGGAGACTGGCCCCGATGTAGGGGCGGGTTTCAAACCCGCCCGGAGACCGCAGAGAGGAGCAAGGGCACATGGCAGACGTTTATCCGGAAGACAAGTGGGTGGAGGTGAACGGCCTCAACCTGCATTACCTGGACTGGGGCGGCGACATGACGAAGAAGCCGCTGATACTGATGCACGGCATCGGCGGGCACGCGCACATGTTCGACGAGTTCGCGCCGCACATGACCGACAAGTGGCACGTCATCGCGCTGGACGCGCGGGGCTGCGGCGACAGCGAGTGGAGCCGCGGCGGGTACTCGACGCAGGCGTTCGCGTCGGACGTGGGACTGTTCGCCCAGAAGCTGGGGCTGTACCCGTTCGACTACTACGGCCACTCCCAGGGCTCGCGCATCGGCATGCCGCTGGGAGCGTACTACGGCCACCTGGTGGACCACCTGGTGCTGGGGGACTACGGCCCGGTGCCGGACCCGTCGCCGAGCGGGCGGGACACGGCGGCGCGTCGGCTGCAGAGCAGCGCGGCGCCAAAGCCGAAGGGCTTTTTCAATCCGGAGATGGCGTACGCCTGGTACAAGGAGCAGAACCCGGACTGGTCGGACGACCGCATCAACGACACGATCCGGCACACGCACCGGACGAACTGGGACGGCATCCTGGTTTCGAAGACGGACCCGGAGATCTCGTGGCTGATGGGTCGGACGGCGCTGAAGGAGGGGCCGTTCCTGAAGGACTGCGTGAGCAGGATTTCGTGCAAGACGCTGGTGCTTCGGGGGGAGTCGAGCACGGTGCTGGACGCGGCGCAGGCGCGGGAGATGGAGGCGGCGATACCGAACGGCAACGGCACGTTCGGCGAGGTGCCGGGCGCGGGGCACGGGCTGCACAGCGAGAACATGGGCGAGACGGTGCGGATAGTGCGGGAGTTTTTCGGGACGTAGGGGCTAACAATCCGGCAGGTCGAGTGACGACAGGTCGTTGTCGGCCACGTCCTCGAGGTGCTGCGGGATGCAGCCGGTGAGAGAGTTGCCCGACAGCCTGAGCGTCTCCAGGTTAGAGAGGAGCCCCAACTCTGCCGGTATCGTGCCGGTCAGGGAGTTGCCGGAGAGGTCCAGCGTCACCAGAGCGGAGAGTTCCCCCAAAGAGGGCGGTATCGTTCCGTCCAGGCCCTCGTCGTCGAGCTCCAGTTCCGCAACACGCGTGGAGCTTGCATTGAGAGACACGCCCTCCCATGTGGCGATGGTCCTATCCACGCTCCAGTCAAGCGGTGTGGTACCTGTGAGCGTGTCCTTCAGCCGTAGCAGCGTGATGCAGTCGCGCATGAGGCCGGGGTTGTCGGCCTGGTCGGGCACTGCGAGGCCGCACGGCGGGGGCGGTTGCACGGGCGGCCCGCCGGGGTGGTCGTAGGCGCCGACCTTGGGGTCGGAGAAGAACTCGCGCAGCCGGTTGGCGTCGGTAACCAGCATTGGAAAGCTAGGGTCTGGGCGGGTTCGCCCACCGTTTGCGGTCACACGCGCCTGGTGGGCGGCGGTCACCGCCTGGGTGAAGGCGGGCAACTCCATCTCCAGCTTGGAGCGGTGCATTTGAAAATCTTCGGGGTCGCCAGCAAAAAAACCTCTGTGCGGATGAATCGCGATTACTGTGCCGTCGTCCCGGCGCTCGACGTTCCAAGTCCTAAAGACTTTCCAGGCTTCGACAGAAACGTCCACCGCCGGTCCAACAAAAAGGATGGCCTCCCTGCCCTCAATGGGGCTTATCTCAAAAGGCCCAATCTCCCCACCTTCAATCAAGGCACGTTCCCATATGCTCTTGATCTCATCTGTTTCTGCTTCTCCCCAAGTATCTGGGTAAAGGTCATGCGCCACCTCTACGGCCAATGCTGAGGGACCCGAGCCGAGAACATAAGCGTTCACACGCACATCGGCGTAGCACTTCACTATAGGAGACTCTCTTGTGAGCCTGAATCCATCCGGGCCGACATAGGACGGAGGGCGAAAGCGGTCACCGGAGCCGCAGCGCACGGTGCCTGGGAGGTAGGTGCCACGCAGCACGATGTGGGCCACGAAAGTGTCGGATCTACGCTCCAAGAAGTGCTCCATACCAAATGGTACGTCGCCGACATCGATCATCGACGCTCCGATTGCGACTCGTGGCTTCCAGCCAGGCTCACACGGGTCCACGGAGGAGCCGGGCGCTGGGGTGCAGGGGGGTATCTCCTCGGTAAGATAGGATGGTCCTGGGACAGGTGTCGAGGTCTGCGTGGAGACGGGAGTTGGTGTGGGAGACGGTTCGGGTGTTGCAGTGGGTGCGGTCACCGCGCTGGGTGTGGGCGCAGGGGCAAGCTTCGGCGTCGGGACGGGCGGGGAGGTCGGCGTCGACGTGGGGACGGGTATAGAGGTTGGCGTTGGCGTTGGCGTCAGGATGGGCCCGGAAGTGGGAGGAAGCGCCGGCTCAGGCGCAGAGGGCGCGGCGGCGGCAGTCGGCGTTGGTGGGGAGGTTGGCGTGGGGGCGGGCGTGGGCTGCCCGCCGGCGCAGGCGGCGAGGGCGAACGCGGCGGCGGCGAGGATTACGGCGGACAGCGTAGCGCGGGGCACTATGCGCATCCTTCGAGCCGGGGTTGGTGGTTCGGCATTGGGGCGACGATATCATACATAGGCGCATCTCACATCACGAAACTCACAGCCAGGGGCAACCCGTGAGGAACGCTAGTCTCCGCGGACGAGACGGTGCGGATAGTGCGGGAGCTTTTCGGGACGTAGGGGCTAGCGCTCCGCTTGCCTACTCTCCCTCAGGATGAGGGCGAACCGCGCACGTCCCAACCGCGGCCCCTGATTCCTAAAGGCTCCGTCCTTCCAGTGCTCTGTCGCATAGGTAACTGAACGAGGCTCGAACGATTCGACGGCATTCGCTATTCAACAGGCTTACATACTCGGTCGTCCACGCATCTGAGAAGCCCTTGTCGCTAAGGGCTTCCAGCAATACATTATGGCTCGGTTTTCTGCCTATAAGCCGACTGGCAGGAACCAACACCCAGCGTGGCGTGGGGAAGCTGATGGCCAATCCAAAGTAGCCCTCAACGCCAGGCGAGTCGATCAATGAGGCCAAATCTTCGTCCGTCAGTTGGCGCGGACGTGGGCCTAACACCTCGGCTTCAATCTCAAAGAGAAGTTCGTCCGTTCCTCCAATCGCGACAATATCTGGATGACCCGTGCGATTGATAGCTTCCACTCTGTAACCAAGTCGCAGGAGTACATGGGCGGCCAAGGCTTGCACTTTGTATCCAAACTCAGATGGCGAAACGCTCAGGCGCAGACTCTCAATACAATCTGAGGCATGGAGCGACGCTGCATCATTCATACCGTATCTTCAAGGTTGGCCCCTCAGTGGGTGACCACCCTGTGGGCTCAACAATAACGTAACCAGCCTCGTCGAACACTTCCGGTATCATCTCCTGAAAGCGCTCCGTTTCTTGTGAGGCGACGATCAGTTGTACGTTGCGTCCAAGTTCGTGCAGGCGTTCCACTAGAATTCTTATGTGTTCCGTGTCCAGGGCTCGCGTGGGGTCGTCCAGCATGACAAGATAGACCTCGGTGGGAGTATCCTCGGTCTGGCTGAACGCAAAGTACGGCACGAGGTTCAAGGCGCTCTCTGCCTGGCCGTTCAGCACGCCCGTCGGGTCTTCCCTTCCAGGCTCCTGACTGCTGGCAACCCTTAGCTGTAGCTTAGGGAGTACAGACTCCGAGATTACCAACTGGTCATACCACGGATGCCGTGTCAGGGCGCTGAAGGCATTTGACAGAATATCAGAGACACGAGGGATGTCTTGTGCGAGCTGTTCATTCAAGCAGGTCTCGATTGCTTCCTTAGTTGCACGAACTGATTCTCCAAAAGAAACCAAGTTGTCATAGGACGCTATAGCACGCTCAAGTTCCCTTTTGCGCGTGTATAGGCCGCTAAGGTAGCCCTGAATTCGGTGAACCCGGTTCTCTTCATTGAGTTTGTCTAGTTCGGCCTGCTTTGCTCTGAACCATTCCTCTTGGTTGTCTAGCTGAGCCTTGATCTCGGCTTCTCTTTCAGCGTGATTCTTGATCGCCTGTTGTACGCTGCTGGTGGCGCTTAGGTTCTTCTTGTCCTCATCGTCGACAAGGTTCATCGCGTTGGCAAGATCTCGTTTTAGGGATGTCAATTCAGCGACTTGTGCATTGAGCCGACCCTTCAATTCTTGATACTGCTGAAGCTGCGATTCAAGCTCGGCCACCGAAGAAATGATGGAGTCGCCAGGGTGAGTCACGGTGTCCTGTAGAGCGGACGCCAGACTTTGTCGGTCGTGATTTGAATCGCAGATTGGGCAGGAAACCGTCTCGGATTCATCGCGCCCAATTAGCTCAATCGCGTCCTGTAATATCCGCCCCTGTATGGATTCTGTGTCGGCTTGAGCCTTCACTGCTTTGAGGCCTTGGTACAGTTCATTGGGTGTTCGGTCGCCAAGAACTGAACTCAATTCTGATTGACAGTTTTGGACACAGGCTTCTTGCTCGCTAACCTGCTTTTGACAGCGGTGCAAGGTCTCCAAGCGCTCCCGCCGGCTGGACAAATTCGTTGCCTCATTCTCCAGACTGCCTTGCTGTTGAGTACGCCTTTTTTCTAGGGAAGCGGCGGCGCTCTCAAGTAGAGCCTCCAATGACAGACCCACCAATGCTGGCGGATTGCCGGTGACTTCTCTGATGAAGTTGTTTGTCTTTTGTTCGGACGCTGAAATTGACGGTATGGGTCCGTCGCCCCACGGTGGGGCGTCTAGGATGCGCCTTCTGCGGTTCTCTTGGTCTGCAATTTGGTCATCAATGTTCTTGCGAACACCCGTGAGTTTTTCGTCTAAATTGTGCTCAGCTTCAGCTTGTTCCTTCAAGAAATCGTCAATGTTGCTGAGTAGCACACGTGGATGCGTAAGGCCGAGATAGTTGAAGACTGTTCTTTCAAATGGGTCCAAGTCCTCTGGCTGCCGACGGAGTGGAGCAGACTGGGGCGCGAAGATCACGTGTGTCCCTTCGCCCGCATTTACAGAATCGAGTTGAGGCATAATGTCCCTCAACAGGTGTCTGGTTCCACTTTGGTCGGTGAGGATTCCATCGGCTCTTCCGCGAGTTCCTAAATCCAGTGTGCGGCGCAGGGTCCATGGTTCCCCGTCGCGCATCAACTTTATCGTGACACGGCAATTGCCCGTGTATCGCTGATTCTTCACAATCTCATTGGTGCGGAACGTCGACCCAAACAGCCCCCATCGGACAGCTTCCACAATGCTGGACTTTCCGTTGCCATTTAGCCCAAGCAGAAACACGTGGCGTCCTTTGAAGTCAATCGTCTTGGGAGACGTGAACCCCTTGAATCCTTCTATTTCAACGCCTTGAACAATGAACCCGCGCGCCATTGTCTTTAGCTCCCTTCAAGCCGTTCGAGTTGGCTTCTCACATTACTCTCAAGTCGGTCCTTCTCGGCATCCAACCAGGTCTTGACGGCTTCAGGGCCTCCTCTAACGAAATAGTCGGCCATCGTCACCCACAGTTCTCTGGTCTCTGAAGTCAACTGCTGTGTAACCACCTCGCTGAATGCCTGGTTTGGGTGTGCCTCTGTCACTTGCTACTCCTTGGTGCTCATCCGATCATCCCCTAATGCCGAAACAGCTAGATTTGCATTTGGCAACAGCACAAGCTTACCACGCAGTTGCACTTCTTGCACATTCTCAACTTTAGTCACAGGATAGTAGGCGTAATGAACGCAAAATGACACACCCCCCTGGGTTCCCGCGTTCGTGGGAACGACGGTAGGGAAGGCGAAAATGAGGATACGCCAGCCGGCAACGACGATACGCCACCCCGCTCATGGATTCCGGCTCGGGGGCCGGAATGACGTTTGTGGGGCCGCCTAGCAGTCTGACACAGGCTCCACGCCCGCCGCCGCTTGCCCGCGTGCACGTTAAGGCGTATGCTACTTTACGCATTTCCAATTGCCAGAAACGTGTGGAGGATACCCAGATGAACGTTCTTGAAGCGGTGGCGCGCATCCTGAAGATGGAGGGCGTGGAGTGGATCGCCTGCTTCCCGTCCAACGAGCTGATCGAGGTGGTGGCGCGCGAGGGCATACGCACGATCATGTTCCGGCAGGAGCGCGGCGCGGTGATGGCGGCGGACGGCTACAGCCGCATGAGCAATCGCGAGGGCTTCGGCGTGATCATCACGCAGGGCGGCCCGGGCTCGGAGAACTCGATGGGCGGCCTGGCGCAGGCCTACGCGGACAACGTGCCGGTGCTGTATCTGCCCGGCGGTCCGGCCCTGGCCCAGTACTCCGTGCAGCCCAACTTCTCGCCGGCGCGCACCTACCAGAGCGTGTCCACCCACAGCGAGGTGCTGTTCAAGGCCGACCAGGTCGGGAACGTGATGCGTCGCGCCTTCCACGCGCTGCGCAACGGCCGGCCGGGTCCGGTCATCGTGGAGATACCCGCCGACATCGGCCCGCAGGAGGTGCCGGAGTCCGCGATGGCATACCAGCCGCCCAAGCGCAGCCCGCAGGCGCCGGCGCAGTCGGACGTGCGGGACGCGGTGAAGCTGCTGCTGGGTGCGAAGAAGCCGGTCATCTGGTCGGGCATGGGCGTGCTGTTCTCCGACGCCACCGCGGAGCTGCGCGAGCTGGCGGAGCTGGCCGAGGTGCCGGTCTACTGCACCATGCCGGGCAAGTCCGGGTTCGACGAGCGGCACCCGCTGTCGCTCGGCTCGGGCAGCGGCGCGACCGGTCTGCACGCGCGGACGTGGCTCCAGGAATCGGACGTGCTGATGGCGCTCGGCTCCAGCATGACGCGCACCAGCTACGGCCAGCCGATTCCGGACGGCAAGGTGATCATTCACAACACCGAGAGCATCGAGGACCTCAACAAGGACTTCACGGTGGACGTGGGGCTACCGGGCGACGCCAAGCTGACCATCCAGATGCTGATAGACGAGGTGAAGGCGCAGGCGGGCGAGAACGGGCGCCGCGGCCAGACGGGAGTCCAGGACGAGATCGCCGAGGTCAAGGGGAAGTGGTTCTCGGAGTGGAAGGACCTTCTGGACTCCGAAGACACGCCCATCAACGTCTACCGCGTGATAGGCGAGCTGGAGCGCGTGCTGGACCACGACAACAGCATCGTGACGCACGACGCGGGCGCTCCGCGCGACACGATAATGCCCTTCTACACCGCGACCACGCCGAACAGCTACATCGGCTGGGGCAAGACGACGCACCTGGGGTACGGCATACCGCTGATGATCGGCGCGAAGCTGGCCAAGCCGGACAAGTTCTGCCTCAACTTCATGGGCGACGGCGCGTTCGGCATGTCCGGGCTGGACGTGGAGACGTCGGTGCGCGCGGGCGCGCCCATCACCACCATCGTGCTCAACAATGGGGGCATGGCGACGTATCCGGGCGGCTACCCGACGGCGCGCGAGCTGTACGGCGTCACGCACATGGGCGGCGACTACGCGAAGATAGCCGAGGGCATGGGCGCCGTGGGCATCGTGGTGTCGGAGCCGGGCGAGGTCGCCAGCGCGCTGGAGGAGGCCAAGCGGCTGAACGCCGAGGGGCGGACGGTGCTGCTGGACGTGCGGAGCGGGATGGAGGCGCGGCGGTCGCGGTTCGAGTAGCCATGCGTGTGTGAAGGGCGGCGCGAAATGACGGCAGCGCTTTCGCACCTGCGCGTGCTCGACCTGACCGGGCCGGGCGCGCAGTACTGCGGGCGGCTGATGGCCGACCTGGGCGCGGACGTGGTGAAGATCGAGCCGCCACAAGGCGACGCCGCGCGCCACCTGCGTCCCTTCGCGGGGGACGAGCCGGGGCCGGAAGGCGGCATCCGGTTTCTGCCGCTCAACGTCAACAAGCGGAGCGTCGCACTCGACCTCGGCGACGAGACCGGCAGGCGTCGCTTCGAGGCGTTGGCGCGGACGGCGGACGTCCTACTGGACGACGGCTCGGCGTTCGCACTGGACGAGCTGGGGCTGGGCTATGACGCGCTGAGCCGCGCCAATCCGCGCTTG
The DNA here is from genome assembly GCA_034421955.1 of Dehalococcoidia bacterium. Lineage (GTDB taxonomy): Bacteria > Chloroflexota > Dehalococcoidia > Lucifugimonadales > CATOSD01 > CATOSD01. The sequence goes on from DAOUJZ010000075.1 coordinate 61,183, forward strand.
GTGTACGTGACGATTACGCCGTTCGGGCTGAGCGGTCCTTACAGCGGCTTCCTGTCCGGCGAGTTGATTGTGCAGGCGGCCGGCGGGCTGATGTACGGCTTCGGCGATCCGGACGAGCGGCCCGCGATGGCTCCGTTCTCTCCCGGCCACCAGCTAGCGGCCCAGCACGCGGCGTTCGCGGCGCTGGCGGCCGTCCGGCACCGCGCCGACTCGGGGCGCGGCCAGCACGTCGAGGTGTGCGTCCAGGAGGTGCTGGCGAACATCCTGGCCTACTTCGGTCGGTACGCCTCCGACGGGCAGATCAACCGGCGGCCGGGGGGCAGTCCCACCATCGCGCCCACCAACACCTACCCGACGAGCGACGGATTCATCTACATGCAGCCCACCTTCCCGCGCCACGTGGACGCGCTGTTCGAGTGGCTGGACAACCCGGTGCTGGAGGACGACCTGTGGAAGGACGCGGCGTTCCGGCGGCAGAACGGGGACGTGCTGAACGACATCATCTCAGAGTTCAGCATGGGCTTCACGAAGATGGGGTTCGCGGAGGAGGCGCAGCGGCGGCACATCCCCACCGCGCCGCTGATGACGATTCACGACCTGATGCAGGACGACCACCTGGCGTATCGCGAGTTCCTGGTGGACGTGGATCATCCGGTGGTGGGGAAGTATCCGACGCCGACGGGGGCGTTCCGGATGGGGGCGAGTCCGTGGCGGCTGTACCGTCCGCCGCCGCTGCTGGGCCAGCACACGGACGAGGTACTTGCGGAGTGGGCGGCGGACGAGCCGCTGGGCGGCCAAACCCGTCATTCTGAGCTTGTCGAAGAATCTCAGCCGGATTCCTCGGCTGCGCTCGGAATGGCAGAGCCGCCGCTGCCCCTGAAAAACACTCGGGTGCTGGACTTCAGCCGGGTGTGGGCGGGGCCGTACATGACGCGCTACCTGGCCGAGCTGGGCGCGGAGGTCATCAAGGTCGAGTCCAACATGCTGCCGGACAGGCAGCAGGCGCGGGGGCCGTTCGCGTCGTTCAGCTTCGTGGAGATCAACCGCAGCAAGCGCTCGGTGACGCTGAACATGCGCTCGCGGGAGGCGGTAGAGCTGTGCGAGCGGCTCATAGGCCTGTGCGACGTGGTGGTGGAGAACTTCCGGCCCGGCGTGCTGGACGGCTGGGGAATCGGCTACGAGCGGCAGCGCGAACTGAACCCGGACATCATCTACATCAGCATGCCGGGCATGGGCATCGACGGCCCGCGCGCGTCCGAGCTCGCGTTCGGGCAGAGCCTGCTGGCGTACACGGGCGCGATGGGCATCTGGGCGCAGCCTGAGTCCCCCGGCATCACGCGGCCCAAGGTGCCGCTGCCGGACTTCTACGGCGCGGCGACGGGCGCGTTCGCGGCGCTGGCGGCGCTGGAGCTGCGCGACCGCACGGGGCAGGGCCAGATGATCGAGCTGGCGCAGCTAGAGGCGCTGGTGGCGACGATGGGGGAGGCGTTCCTGGACTACTTCTTCAACGGCCACGTCCCGGAGGCGAGGGGCAACTGGGATGCGAACGCGGCGCCGCATGACGTGTTCGAGTGCCTGGGGTTCGACTCGTGGTGCGCGATCGCGTGCTACACGGACGAGCAGTGGCGGCGGCTGCGCGGCGCGATGGAGGAGCCGGAGTGGGCGTCGGATGCGAAGTTCGACACGCTGGAGGGCCGGCTGGCGAACCTAGACGAGCTGAACACAAGGCTCGGCGAGTGGACGTCGGACATGACGGCGCGCCAGGTGATGCGGCTGCTACAGCGCGAGGGCGTGCCGGCGGGAATCGTGGCGAGCGGGGAGGACCTGTACCACGACGTGAACCTGCGTGCGCGGGACTACGTGGTGACGGTGGACCACCGGCCGGTGGGGGAGGTGCACGAGCACCCGGGCGCGACGGTGCGGCTGAGCGACACGCCGAGCCGGGTGATCGCGGGGTGCCCGCCGCTGGGGGCGGACAACGGGCACTACTTCGGCGAGCTGCTGGGGCTGACGGGGGAGGAGATCGCGCGGCTGGAGGGGGAGCGGGTTATCTATTGAGCCTACCTCCTGATCTAAGCCGACTCGCGGAACTCATGAAATCACGAAACGCGGTGGAGCGTGAGATAGCCGAGGTCATAGGCCGTCCGGGGCTGATTGGCCACGTCGGAGAGTACGTTGCGGCCGAGATATTCGGCATTGAGCTTCTCGACTCCGCATCGCACAAAGGAATTGACGGCCACTTCACCAACGGCGCGCTCGCCGGCACGTCTGTGAACATCAAGTGGTACACGAAGCTTGAGAGCCTCCTGGACATCACGCCGGAGCATCTGCCCGACTACTATCTGGTGCTCGCGGGTCCGAGGACATCTGCCGCATCCTCTCGCGGTTCGACGCGCCCCTGGGTGATTACGTCAGTCTTTCTGTTTGACTCGCGCAACCTGGTTCGCCAACTTGAGACGCGCAACATCAAAATCGGTGTTGCGACCAGCGTCGCGCGGCGCTACTGGGACGATGCTGAGATATATCCCTCGCAGTCCAACGACTCGCTCGTACTGACCGCTGAGCAGCGGGCGGAGATCGAGTTGTTCGAGAAACCCTAAACTACTTCGGACGCCTGCGCGTGGTGCGGCTCGGAGGATCGTTTCAGGGGGGGATAAGCCCCTCCTGGGGCTGGGTCCAGGGGAGCCTGTAGAAGGGCGCGAACTGGGGCGCGCGCGGTATGGGCATCTCTCCGAAAGGTACGTCGATTATCACCGGCGCTTCCCACTCCAGCGCCCGCGGAATCAGCGTCTCCAACTCCAGCGGATCGTCTGCCCTCATGCCGACCGCGCCGAACGACTCGGTGAACCTGACGAAGTCCGGGTTGTGCAGATCGGTCCCGTAGGCGCCCCCAAACGCCTCGTCGAGGTCGCGGGCGACGTTGCCGTAGGAGTCGTTTCTGAATACGACGGTCACCGTGTTGATGCCGTACTGGATGGCCGTGGACAATTCGGACGAGTTGAACATGAACCCGCCGTCTCCGGTTATGCAGACCACGGGGCGGTCGGGCCTGGCGACTTTGACTCCCAGGGCGGTCGGAAAGGCGTAGCCGAGGTTGAACGAGTAGCCGGAGTCTATGTAGGTCTTCGGGTGGTCGACCTGCCAGTGGGTGCGGGCGTAGTAGCTGAATTGTGTAACGTCCCAGACTGTGAAGGCGTCCTGTGGGATTCCCTTGCGCATCGCCTCGATGGCCGGATACTGGGGCTCCCTGAGCCGTATGTCGAAATAGGCTATCAGGTTGCGGGCGGCGCTCACCGCCTCGGCAGGCGACGGTCGCTCCGCCGCCCCGGCCTCCACGAGGAGAGGCAGAAGGGCCTCGATAGTGGCCCTGGCGTCTCCGTGCAGGGGAATGGTGTTCGCTTGATGCCTCGTGAGCTCGGCGTCGTCTATGTTGATATTCACCAGCGTGGACGCCTCTCCGGCCGGATTGCCCAGTGAGAAGCGCGCGCCGATCCCTATCACCACGTCGGCGGATTGCATTACCTCGAATAGCTGGTTCATCTCCTGTCGCTCGCCCCGGGGACTGAAACAGGAGCCGTAGGACAGCGGATGGCTGTCGGGGATGACTCCCTTGCCTCCGCTGGAGGTGACCACGGGGATGTTGGTCGCCTCCGCCAACTTCACGAGGGACTCTTCGGCGTCTGAGCGCGCGACGCCTCCCCCCGCGTATATCAGGGGGATGTTGGAACGGGCGATGGCCCGTGCGGCCTCCCGAAGGTCTTCCGGGCTGGGCACGATTCGGGAGATACGGGCGGGATTGCGCATCTGGACCTCCTCGCGCTCCACGCCGGCTTCGGGCGGCATCTCCAACAGAGCGGGACGGGGGCGGCCGGTACGCATCTGCCTGAACGCCTCGAACACGGCATCCGGCACGTCACGGGGTCTGGACGCCTGAGCCTGCCACTTGGTCACGGAGCGCACCGCGCCGGGCTGGTCGGCGATTTCGTGAACGGCTCCGAGGTTCTTGCCGATTGCCCCGCGCGGCACCTGGCCCGCGATCAGAAGCACCGGCGTGGAGCGGGAGTACGCGTTGGCCAGGCCGGGCGCGGCGTTGTAAAGACCCGCGCCGGGAACCACCAGCGCCACTCCCGGCTTCCCTGATGCGCGGGCATAGCCGTCGGCCATGTACGTCGTGGCCTGTTCGTGCCGCGTGGTGACCATGCGGATGCCCGGTTCGTCTCGCAGCGCCGCGACGATGCCGTATATCTGTATGCCAGGGACACCGAACACGACCTCGACGCCTTCGCCTACGAGCGACTTCGCAAGGGCTTCCCCTCCGCTCATCATGACCATGATTCGCCTCCTCCAATCGCCGAGTCTGTCGCGTACCGCCCGCGACTTCTGCGCCGCTTACAACCCTTGCAGCTCCACAACCGCCCCGTCAATGTACAGGATGCGTAGGGCGTTGAGGGCGGCGGCGGCGACCTGCGGGCGTTGCGGCTCGGAATAGGTATCGTATACGCCGGACAGGATGTCGGCTACTGTCGCTCGGCCGTTGATGCGGGAGACGAGGGCGCCGACGAGGTCGCTGCAGGGCATGCCCTCGGGGCGGTCGGGTGTGGTGAGGACGTGGCCCCAGACGAACTCGCCCTCGGCGACGACGGGCTTGCGCTCGAGGACTGCGCCCGGCGCGAGGCGGGGCACGGCGGCGAGCAGCGCGTCCTGGGTCACAGCACCCGGCGCGAGGCGGGCGGTGCGCTCGGCGCGGGCGCGCTCGACGGCGCGAACGCCTTCCACCACGTCGGCGGGCGGCTCGCCGCGCTCCAGCGCCACGCGCTCATAGCCGCGCGGGGACTGGCCGGCGAGCGCGCGGACGAACGCCTGGCGCGGTGCGAGGGCGTCGCCGGCGTCCAGCAGGCGGCGGGCCTCCCAGAAGTAGGACTCCTCGGTGCGGTTGCTGGTGTAGAAGAGCCTGGCCAGTTCCCGGAAGTGGTCGTACTCGTTGCGGTACAACTCCTGGTACACGCGCGCTGCGGGCTCGCGCATGTCCGGGTTTCGCAGCGCCGTGGTGACGTAGGCGGCGGCGAGGACGCCGGACATCATGGCGAGGTGGACGCCGGAGGAGAAGAGCGGGTCGACGAAGCAGGCGGCGTCGCCCACCAGCACGAAACCGTCGCCGGCGGTGCGCTCGGAGACGTAGGACCAGTCGCGGGCTACGTAGGGACCGTCGGTGAGGGTGGCGTCGCGCAGCATGGCGGACGTGTGCGGGGCCTGGGCTACCTGGCTCGCCAGGAATCGCTCGGGGCCTTCTTCGCGCAGGCGCTCGCGTCCGGCGGCCGCGTCCACGACCGCGCCGACGCTGGCATAACCTACCGCATCGGCGGCAACTGGGTTCCCGCTTTCGCGGGAATGACGGATTGGGGGGGTCGCGCCGACGCTGGCCGCGCCGGTGTGGAGGGGGATGGTCCAGAGCCAGCCGTTGGGGTAGGACTCGATGAAGATGTTGGACTCGTCCGGCGTGGGGAGCCTGCGCGCGTCGCGGTAGTAGGCGTAGACGGCGAGGTTTCGGAAAAAGTCGTCCCAGCGGCGAAGTCCGAAGCGTCGGCTGATGAGCGCGGACTGGCCGCTCGCGTCGACGACGAAGCGGGCGCACACCTCGGACTCGGAGCCGTCCGGTCCGCGCACTCGCACGCCCTCCACCGCGCCGTCGCGCTCCAGGACGCCGGTGACGGCGTGTTGCTCCCGAACGTCCACGCCGTGGGAGCGGGCGTTGTCGAGCAGGATGCCGTCGAATTGGGGACGCCATACCTGGTAGGAGTGCGGGTAGGTGCGGCTGGTCTCGCGGAAGTACCACGACCAAGGGGACTTGTCCCGGCCCCAGACCATGGTTGCGCCGTACTTGGGGAGGAATCCGGCGTCGCGCACGCGCTCGTACGCGCCGAGCTCTTCGAGCACGGGGATGCTGGCGGGGAGCAGCGACTCGCCTACGTGGTGGCGGGGAAATCGCTCGCGCTCGAGCAGCGCCACGCGGAAGCCCTTGCGGGCGAGCATCGTCGCCGCGGTGCTGCCGCCAGGCCCGCCGCCGATGACCGCGACGTCGGCGCTACGGCAGTGCCAGCCTCTTGGGGGTCGCTTAGCCTGTCCGATAACCAGGTCACCACCCCCATCCTAACCTTCCCCCGTCAAGGGGGAAGGGACTTATCGGATAGGCTCTTAGTCGTCGCTGGCGACTGCGGCCTCGGCGGGCGCCGTTTCCGTTGCGCCGTTGGCGATGGGCTTGTTGGTGGCCGGGTCGACCTCGAACGGGCTGAACAGCTCCAGCTCCTTGCCCATCTCGCGGACGGCGGGGATCACCTCTTCGCCCATGAGCCTGAGGCTGCGCATCTGGTCCTCGTGGGTCATGGCGCCGTCGCCGTCCCAGAAGAAGACGCTGCCGGGGCGCAGGTACTCCAGCACGTGGCGGATCTTGGGCAGCACGGTCTTGGGCGTGCCGGTGATGATCGTGTAGTCGTTGATCTGGTCCTCGTAGGCGCGCGAGAGCTGGCCGCCGCGGTTGACGGTGGCAGCGTCCCGCGTGGGCAGCACGCGCGTGCGGGACGTGAGGCCGGGCAGGGAGAGGAGCGCGGGGTTGGCCGTGCCCTCGTTGCCGGCGAGGAAGGGGTTGCTGGGGCCCTGGACGTACTTGCGAGCCACCTCTTCCGCCAGCTCCTCGGTCTCATCGACGTGGACCTTCCACAGGTAGCCGATGTTCTGGGGGCCGGACTCGTAGCCGAGCTCCTCGGCGGAGTCGTGGTAGAGCTGGAAGGCCTGGCGGGTCGGCTCGAGCTTGGTGGCGAGCATGATGTAGGGGATGCGGTTCTTCGCGGCCCAGCGCAGGGAGTCGCGGCTCACCACACCGGGCAGCCAGATGGGCGGATGCGGCTTCTGGAAGGGCCGCGCCCAGGGGTTGACGTAGCGGTAGTGGTAGTGCTTGCCCTCCCAGCGGAAGGGGCCGGGCTCGGTCCAGGCCTTGACGATGAAGTCGTGTGCCTCCTGGAAGCGCTCCCAGTTGTAGGGAGGCGGCGCGTTATGCGCCACGCTCTCGCGTCCGGTGCCGCGCACCCAGCCGGAGACCAGGCGGCCGCGTGAGATCATGTCGATGATGGCGAGCTGCTCCACCAGCCAGAGGGGGTCGTCCCAGATGGGCAGGATGTTGCCGAGCAGGACTATCTTGGCGCGCTTGGTGACGCGGGCGAGAATGCCGGCCTCGATGTTCATGGTGCCGCCCATGCAGAAGGGCGTGGAGTGGTGCTCGTTGAGCATGAGGCCGTCGAAGCCCATCTCCTCGGCGTACAGCCGCTCGTCGATGTAGCGGTTGTAGAGGTCGGAGCCGAGCTCGGGGTCGTAGATGTCGTTGCTGAGATCGAGGTCCTTGATGGGCAGGCCCGTGGCTCCGAAGTAGCCGGACTTGGGGTCCTGGTACGGTCTCTCGGTGAAGTGGCCAATAAACATGCCGGAATTCTCCTTCCTGCCTATGCAAAATAGGCGCGGGGACGCGCCCGGCCGGAATGGGCGTATTCTACAAACGGCGCTAAGAAGTGTCAAATTGGGCTGCGGGCTTGCGGCGGCGGTCTGAGGCGTGCCGGCTTCTGGGAGAGGGGAGCGCAGACTTGGCATATTCCGGCTTTGGTGCAATAATGAAGATAGTTTGAAACTACGCGGAAGCGGGCGCGTACGCGTCACACCAGGAGCCCAGGAGGAGACTAGGATAAATGGACTTTTACAAGGCTGAGTACATCTGGATCGATGGAGCGGAACCCACCGCCAAACTGCGCTCCAAGGGCAAGGTGGTTCCCAAGGGAGAGGCTCCGCCTCTGTGGGGATTCGACGGCTCCAGCACCAACCAGGCCCCCGGCGAGAACTCGGACTGCGTGCTGAACCCGGTGTTCGTCTGCAAGGACCCGATCCGCGGCGGCGACCACAAACTCGTGATGTGCGAGGTTCTGCTTCCGGATATGTCCCCGCATCCGTCCAACACGCGCGCCGCGTGCGCCGAGTTGGCCGCAAAGTACGGCGACTTCGACACCTGGTTCGGCATCGAGCAGGAGTACACCTTCTTCGACGGCATCAAACCTCTCGGCTGGCCGGACAACGGCTTCCCAGCACCCCAGGGCGGTTACTACTGCGGCGTAGGCTCCGACGAGGTGTTCGGCCGACCCATCGTCGAGGCTCACCTCGACGCCTGCCTGGAAGCGGGCTTGATGGTCTCTGGTATCAACGCCGAGGTCATGCCCTCCCAGTGGGAGTTCCAGATAGGCCCGGTTGGCGCTCCGCTGGTCGCCGACCAGCTCTGGGTGGCCCGGTGGCTGCTCTACCGCGTCGGAGAGGACGTGCACATCTCCGACTCGCCCAACAAGGGCGTCACCGCGAGGCTGGACCCGAAGCCGGTGAAGGGCGACTGGAACGGCGCGGGCGCGCACTGCAACTTCTCGACGAGGCAGATGCGCGAGAACTACGAGGCCTGCATCGACGCCGCCGAGGCGCTGGGCCGCAACCACGATCTGCACATCGCCAACTACGGCGACCGCATCGAGGAGCGCCTGACCGGGCTGCATGAGACGTGCTCGTACCGCGAGTTTCGGTACGGGGTGTCGGACAGGGGCGCTTCCGTGCGCATACCCTGGCAGGTGCACCGCGACGGCAAGGGCTACATCGAGGACAGGCGCCCCAACGCCAACTGCGACCCCTACAAGGTCACGGAGTTGATCCTCGGCACCGTCTGCGGCGCAGCCTCCTAGCCCCTCTCGCTTCAGGCCGGAAAAGTAGAGAGCCCCCGATTTTCGGGGGCTCTCGTCGTGTTTGGGAGTCGCGCTGCCTTTTCACCCCCGTGATTCTCATAACATACCCCTGTAAGCCCTCGCAGGCGCAAGAGCCAGCCCCGAGCCCCTTCCTCCTGTCCACACTGAGCGCAGCCGATCCGCCCTGAGCGTAGCCGATAGCGCCCGTAATCCTTGCCCCCGACGTCCCGTCGTGAGCAAATGTTCTGCCAAATGCTGTACAATCGTGAAACCACCTGCGATTTACATGAGAGAACACTATGCCTCGACAGACAGAGCCTAGCGCCAACAACGCCCTCGGCGCGCTGCTTCAGGCCATGCTGGGAAGCAGCAGGGTTCGCACTGAGAACACCCGTGTCATAGCCGACCATCCCAGGCTGCGGCCCGACATCGTGATTACGCGGGACGGACGTTCGCCCGTAGTGATAGAGGCCGAGTACATGCCCGCGCCTACCGCCGAGGACGAAGCCAAGTCTCGTCTCAACCTGGAACTGGCGCGGGAGCGCCGTATGATCGAGGCCGCCATCGCCTTGAGATACCCTGAAGACGTGGCCGATGCCGACGACCTCACCGCCGCCATTAGCGCCGCGCGGCTGTCTTACTGCGTCTTTACCAATGGCCGAAGAAGGTTAGTGCGTTTCCCCGAATCGGGCTGGTTGGAAGGCTCAGTGTCTGACCTCGCAGACCTCGCCCGGCTGGTGTCTCTTCCGCAGAACGCCGTGGATGCCGCGGCGAATGCGATGGAACAGGGCATCGACCGCGTAGCCGCGATATTGGATGAGATAGAGGGTAGCCGCGCACACGTCAACCGCGGAATAGCGCGCCTGCTGGGTATGACCAACGTGCCCCAGATGCGACGTATGGCCTGTGCCATTATCGCAAACGCCATGGTATTCCACGACCGCATGGCCGGGATGTATAAGGACGTCAGGCCGCTAAGGCTCGTATGCGGACGGGAGGTTGCCGACCCACAAGCTGAAATCCTCGAAGCATGGTCGCGAATCCTGAGAATCAACTATTGGCCTATCTTTGCTGTCGGCAGGGACATTCTGAATCAACTCCCTTCTGACGTCGCCGCTCGCTTGCTAAGAACCTTGGAAACCACATCAGGGGAGGTCAGGGCGACCGGCATCGACAACTCACACGACCTTACCGGGCGAGTTTTCCAGAGGCTGATAGCCGACCGCAAGTACCTCGCCACCTTCTACACACTGCCCTCATCGGCGTCGTTGCTGGCGCGGCTGGCGGTGGCAAAGATGGATGTGGACTGGTCGGACGCCGAGGCCATCGGCAAACTGAGGGTAGGCGATTTCGCGTGCGGAACCGGCGCGTTGCTCTCGGCAGTGTATGAGCAGATAGCCGCCCGCCACGAGCGGGCCGGGGGCGACCCGGCCGTTCTTCACCCGTCGATGATGGAAGAGGTCCTCTACGGCTGCGACGTCATGCCGTCAGCCGTTCACATTACCAGTTCCACGCTCTCCGGCGCACAGCCTGAAGTGATATACAGAGACTCCAGGACATACACTCTTGCCTATGGCCGCCTCCCGGACACCAGCGTCAGAATCGGCTCTCTGGAATTACTCGAATCGTCCTCTGCGATGACCCTGTTCAACACCAGTGACCCCGGCAGGCGCACGGGCAGCATAGGGGAAGAGACCGCCTCCCACCTGATTGTTGAGATAGCCGACGCCGGCTTCGACCTTGTGATAATGAACCCGCCGTTTACGCGCGCCACCAACCACGAGGGAGCGCACGGCGATACTACCAACCCGGCCTTTGCCGCTTTCGACGCCACGCCAGACGACCAAACCGCGATGGGCAGGCGCGTCAACCAACTCGGCAGGCTCACATGCTACCACGGCAACGCGGGCATAGCGTCGGCATTTGCGGCCCTTGCCGACAAGAAGCTCAAGCCCGGTGGTGTGCTAGCGCTGGTGTTGCCATTGTCCGCCGCCGCCGGTCTTTCCTGGCAGGACTTCCGGAAGATGCTGGCCGAAGGCTACACGGATCTGACCGTCGTCAGCATCGCGGCCAACGGCAGGGACATGTCCTTCTCCTCGGACACCGGGATGGCCGAGTGTCTGGTCGTTGCCCGCAAGCTGCCCGAGGGGGCATCCGCCGCGGAGGACGAAACTCCCCGGTTCGTGTCTCTCAACCGACGCCCGCAGGGACTGTATCAGGCGGCTGAAGTCGCCAAAGAACTGCTTCGCGACGTACAGGAATGGAACATCACGGACGGGCCATATGGTGGCACTCCTGTTGAGATTGGAGGAGAAGAAGCCGGCCAGTCGGTGAGGGCCGCGCACGTATCTGATGGCGAATCATGGCGAGCAGTCCGTACCGCGGACTACTCTTTGGCTCAGACAGCGCAAAGACTTACAGGTTCGGAGCTTTGGCTTCCAGGCGCGCCAACGCCACTTCAACTCAAGCAAGCACCCATCAGTTCATTGGGCAGAATGGGATATGTTCACAGGGACATTACCGGCCCTCTACCACGCGGCCCGTTCGACAAAGGGGCCGCAAGTCCCTCCGCCACCTATCCCGCTCTCTGGAATCACAACGCCAGGAGAGAGACTCGAATGGTGTGCGAACCGGACTCGCAGTTGAGGGTGCGGCCCGGACAAACGACCAAAGCCGGTCAGATCTGGGTTACAGCTACCCGCGCTCACTTAAACCTCGAGTTCACCTTTGGTTCGCAGGCGCTTTCAGTCGCGTTCACAGAGCGGAAGTCCATTGGTGGAGCCGTATGGCCCAATGTGATTCTTGGCGACCAGCGTTTTGATTATGCCTTGTCTGTGTGGGGTAACAGTACACTTGGCCTCCTCGCCTGCTGGTGGCACTCCAACCGACAGCAATCTAGCAAGGCCAGAATAACTATACGCTCTGCCGAATCGTTGCCCGTGCTGGACTTCCGCGCGCTGAGCGACGAGCAGCTTGTGACGGCAAAGACGATCTTCGAGGAGTTCCGCGACAAGGAGTTGAAGCCGGCGTACCTCGCGGACGCGGACGCGAACCGGGCGCTGCTGGACAGGCGAGTGGTGTGCGACTTGCTGGGGCTCGACGAGGCGACCTACGTTGGAGTGCGCCGGCTGACGGCGAAGTGGTGCGCGGAGCCGTCGGTGCACGGCGGGAAGGCGCGGCCGAAGGGCGCGGCGCTGGTGGTGTGATGGGGGCTAACGATATTCATGAGGGCAGGATAATTTGAGCAAGTCGAGCGTGACGTGGCTGCTTGTACTGGCGATTGCCGTCGCCTCGCTCTTGGTGGGCGTGACGTGGGGCGTTGCCGAGGCGACCGGCAAGAGCTTCAACGACGCCGCCAAGACCGTGCAGGCGCTTGGGACGCTCGCCGCGATTCTCGCCGGCGGCGTGTTCGCGCTGTACAAGCTGCAGGTCTTCAGGGACTTCCAGCCGCATCTCACCATCACCCACGAAATTTCGCACAGGCGAATAGGCGAGAGTTATGTTCATCTTGACGTTACCGCAACGCTGCGCAACAGCTCAAAGACGCACGTGGAGGTCAAGGAAGCATGGTACGTCCTGTCCATGCTCTCGCCGGTATGGGATGAGGAGATAGAGGCCCTGTATGCAGAGGCTTTAGAAGGTGAGGCTTATTCTGGGTTGCAGTGGAACGTGCTCGAAGACGTCACTATTGATTGGTCCCCGGGTGAACTGATTGTGGAGCCGGGGGAGTCGCACCAAGAGACGCACGAGTTCATCGTCTCAAGGGCCATTGATTCAGTCATGGCATATACTTTCTTCTACAACCCCAGATACACTGAGGGCTCAACATCCGCCGAAGGATGGCACGCCACGACGGTATATGACATCATGGGGTCAGACTGACGGCCCCTATCGAACGAGGAGATCGAGATGCCAGAGAGCAAGACGTCCCCTAAGAAGATACTTATCAAGGGAGGTAAACCGAGGAAGTTCCCCCCCAAGCCCGACTACGGCGGGAAGCCCCCCGGTCCGCGAAACATCAGGCCCAAGTCCAAGTAGACGCCGGCCATAACCGACGGCGGCGCGGTGCGCTTGCCCCCTCCCCCCGAAAATCCCGCCCCAAAACCGCCCAAATCCATCCCCATCCGCGTCACGCACATGACCCGACGCCGCCTCAACACTGCCTCACAAATGCGCAATCCGTCCCCATTTCGTCCCACCCCCAACGACCGTCGGCCAGTCTCCACTGGCCTTGCCCCCAAACTCCACGCCCTTGACACACCCGAACGCGCGTACTACACTCTCCTCATCCGGGCCAACCGCCCCGTCCGACCGTGTAGTCGCCGGCGCAGCTTAACAATCTCATAACGAGAACGGGTCAGTCCACACCCTTCCCCGGACATCGGTGTGATGCTCACAAACGGGGTGTCCTATTTGTACCCAAACAGTGCACGGAACCTACCTTTTTGGAGCGCAACATCACACCAGGACCGCCAAACGGAACACCCCTCCCAAGTACGAATGGCACGAAATGGCCCAGAATGGCACACTTTCACGCCGGCAACCTCGTCCACACCCAAGTCACCCTCACCCTAGCCCTCTCCCTCAAGGGAGAGGGGACTCTTGGAGTGGGACTCGTGGGGGTCGGTTACGGGCCGAAGGAGCTGCTGGCGACCGCGCGGAAGATAAGGCGCCCTTCCTGGTCTTGGCCGTGGAGGGCGGAGCGGAACACGCCGTACCAGAAGTCACACTGGCCGATCATGATCTGCGCCCTGAGCCTTTCGGTAGAGGGAGCGGATTGAAGCGCCAAGTCGCGGCCGGTGATCCTGCGCTCTTCGCTGCGCGCGAACAGCGCCCTCAAGGGCGTTAGCTGGGGAGTGGGCACCAGGTGGACGATCACCGTGTTGGGCATCTCCACCGGGTTCACTATAACCGCTATGCCCGCGTAGTGGGCGGACTGGCTTATGTGTTGGCGGAACCGGATGACGAGAGCTTCGGCCTCCCGCAGGTTGCCCCGCTCGATGAGCGTGTGCATCTCGCTGCTGCGCTCGTTGGCCATGCGGGCGTGCTGCTCGGAGCGGCCCATGTCGTCGCGCTGCATACGCAGCGAGATGTTCTCCTGGGTGGTCTTCACCCAGTAGAGCGGCTCGCCGGGCACGCTGCTCCTGGCGGCTACGGACGTGCCGCCGGCGACGAAGAGGACGACGAGGACGGCCGCGAATGCGGCCATGATGGGCCGGGCCACCGGAGTTCTCAGCATTGAGTTGAGCCGCTCCCAGAGGGAGGGACTCGGAGCGGGGGCGGCGCTGCCCTGGGCGAGGGCCTGGGCGAGGCGCTCGTAGCCGCGGGTGCGGGCGACGGCCAGGTGCGGCGTGGCGCGGGCGGTCTGCCGGACCGCGGAGGCCGACAGCAGCAGGGGCGCCAGCTCGTCGGCGTGCTCGGGGTAGCGCGAGCAGCATTCGGAGATCGTGTCGCCGGCCGCCAGGCGTTCCAGGCAGTCGTCCAGTATGTCGTCGAAATCGCGGCCCAAATCAGCCATCCTCACGCCTCGCCGCTTTGGATCGCCCCCGCGAGGGAGGGCTCCTTGTCTATGAGGCTTCTCAACTTCTTGAGGCCCGCGTGTTGGAGCGCCTTCACCGCGTTGGCCTTTCTGCCCACGACCTCGGCGGTCTCGGCGAGAGAGAGCTCGCCGGCGAAGCGCAGCGTTATGACTTCGCGCTGGAGGTCGGTCAGGCCGGACATCGCGCCGTAGACCTCGCCGAGCGTGAGTTTGCGGTCGATGAAGCCGTCCACATCCCAGGAGTAGGCCCCGACCGATTGCGACACTTCGTCGATGTAGACGGTGGGCCGCTTGCCCTTGCGCCTGAAGTGGTCGACCACCAGGTTGTGGGCGATTCGGAAGAGCCAGGATGAAAACGGGAAGCCCTGCCACTTGAAGGAGTGGATTGATTCCAGCATCTTCAGAAACACCTCGCCCGTTACGTCCTCCGCCTCGACCGGGTCGCGCAGCTTGAAATTCACGTAGCGGTAGATCCTGTCGAAGAAGTGCTCATACAGGGCGGCAAAAGACGCCTGGTCGCCCTTTTGGGCTCCGTCCACCAGCGCCTTCACGTCAATGTCTACATCGACGCCTGCCTTCATCGCGGCCTTTCTCTCAGGGTGCCCCCAGAGTACGGGCGTTGGGGGCAAGGCCCCTATCACCCGTTACAACGTTGCGTGATGGTGGAAGGTTAGCATACGGACTTGTGTGGGTGAAGTGTTATGATGGGGTTTCGATACCGGCTTGGAGCGGAGAAGATATGCGGACGGATGAGGTTGTGGTTGCCCGGCTGAAGGGCGGCCTGGGAATAGGACGGTTCCTCGGCGACGCACCCGCCGTCGCGGGTCGCCGCCGGCAGGTGCGCGTGGCGACCGGGCGCAATCGCGAGGCCCGGCTGCCGGAGGACAGGGTAGTCTTCGCCACCGGCGTCATCGCCTCCGCCGAGGACGACCTGGAGCGGTTCCGCTCATCCGCCGAGGAGACCGCCGCGGCGCTGGACTTGGCCGAGGTGTGGGAGGTGGTGTGCGGCGAGGAGGAGACGCTTTCGCTGGACGACGTGGCGGAGCTGCACTGGGGCGACACGCCTTCGGGCGAGCAGCTCGCTGCGATGCTGCTTCACCTGAACCGGTCGTCGCTGTACTTCGTCGACGCCGACGGCGGTTACCTGCCGCGTCCCCAGCAGGCGGTGGAGGAGACGCTCGCCCGGCAGCGGCGCGCCGCCGAGAACGAGCTGGCCAGGGAGGAGCTGGCCCGGCACCTCGCGGACGGGGCGCTGCCGTTGGAGCCGTCGGCGTACCAGTCCGAGCTGCTCTCGCACCTGCGCGGGTTCGCGGTGCACGGCGAGAACTACACCCGGAATTCGGTGGCTGAGACGCTGCTGAGGAGCGTCGACACGCGGGCGCGCGATCTGCAGCGGCTGAGCTTCGACACGCTGGTTCGAGTGGGAGTGCTCGCGGAGGACGAGCCGCTGGAGCTGGAACGCGCCGACATCAGGGTGAGCTTCGCCCAAGACGCGCTGGACGAGGCGGAGACGCTGGACGTGCCCGCCATACTGCGCCAGCCGGGGCGCCGCGACCTCACGTCGTTGCCCGCCATCACCATCGACGACGCCTCGACGCAGGACAAGGACGACGCGCTGTCGCTGGAGGTCGTCTCCGGCGACCCCACGACGGTCTACCGCGTGGGCGTGCACATCGCGGACGGCGGCGCGCTGGTAGGGGACGGCGGGGCGATGGACCGCGAGGCGGACGCTCGCATGTCGACGCTCTACCTGCCGGAGCTGCAGGTGGCGATGCTGCCGCCGAGCGTGTCCCACCGCGCGGGCAGCCTGCTGCCCGGAGAGGAACGTGCGGCGCTCAGCCTGCTGTTGGACGTGACCGCGGATGGGGACGTGCTGGACTGGGAAGTAACGCCGTCGGTGATACGCAGCCGCGCGGAGCTGCCCTACGAGGAGGCGGACGAGGCCTTATCGTGCGAGGCTCACCCGTGGCACGGCACCCTAGCCCCGCTGAACGCTCTAGCGGAGACGCTGAGGGCGAAGCGCGAGCGCGCCGGGGCGCTGATGCTGGACCGCTCCGAGATGCGCGTGGACGTGGGCGAGGACGGACGTGTGGACGTGCGTGTGGTGCAGCCGTCGGCGGCGCGGGAGATGGTGGCGGAGCTGATGATCCTGGCAAACTCTCTCATTGCGGAGTTCTGCCGCGACCGGGATATCCCCGCGGCCTACCGGTCGCAGAAGGCGCCCGACCTGGATGGGATCCCGGAGGAGCTTCCGGACGGGCCGCTGCGGCGCTTTCTGACGCTGCGCAGAATCGCGCCGGCCGCCCTTGGCACGCGGCCGGGGACGCACGCCGGGCTGGGCTTGTCGGCCTACCTTCAGGCGACTTCGCCGCTGCGCCGCTACCCGGACCTGGTGATGCAGCGGCAGATCGGCGGATTCCTGGAGCGGGGCGAGCCGCCGTACTCGGCTCGGCAGGTGACGGAGGTCACGCAGCGCGCCGACGTCCAGATCAGGGAGCTGGGCCGGCTGGAGGAGGATCGGAGGCGCTACTGGTTTCTCAAGTTCCTGGGGCAGCGGCTGCAGGGCGACGAGCCGCGCGAGCTGTATGACGCGGTGGTGCTGGAGAACGCGCGAAACCGCAACGCGCTGCTGGAGCTTGTCGACTATCCCTACCGCCTGCGTACCAAGCTGCCGCAGCAGTGCGAGCCGGGCGAGATGGTGACGCTGCGGCTACACGGGGTGGACCTGTGGCGGCGGGTGGGGTTTTTCGTGCACGCGCCGCACTCCACATAGTCCCTTCCCCCTCGCAGGGGGAAGGTCAGGATGGGGGTGAAGACTACGGCGCGCTCGCCACTTCGCCGAGCATCTTGGCCGGAAGGGCAGCAGGGTCTATGCGCCCCTGCTCAAGGGCCTCTCTGATGAGCCTCTTGACGCTGGCCTTGCTGAAGCGGCGGAACATGTTCGCTCCCAGAGCGTTAGCTATCCTGTGCGCCAGCATCCCCAGTCGGTCGTAATCCAACCGATGCACGTCCAAGTGCATTGCGGCCATGTCGCTGACAGGCGTGCGTCCCTCGGTGTCTCTCAGAGCCTGACCGTCGGCTTGTAGCTCGTCGTCGACAAGCCAAACGAGGTCAAGCCTATCTACTCGCTCCCGCGCCGCAGCTATGGCCAGTGCGGACTCCTCAACGCCGCTCATCGTGTCGGACGGGCATCGCCAGAAGGATAGCGCGTTATCTCGTGTCCTCAGGTCAACGGTCACGGCGTCAGCCGGTATTTCGCCGGCTGACAGATCCTGAGAGGCCGTCCATTTTGCGCGCGTGATGGCGCGAGCCAGGAACATTGTCTAGTCGGACAAGTCTTCGATAACGTCGCGGATGTACTGTCGCAGCCACGGCTCGGGCTCGGTGTGCGCTCGCAAGACTTCGAGCAAGTCACGGTCGGCCCACGATTCGACCGCTTGGACGGCGGCATCCCTGACTTCGGCGTTGTGCGTGGCCAACCCGTCGCGCACCAGACCCGCGCGCCACGAAAGCGTTCCCACGTCGTCTTGACGGCCCAGACAGCGCAGCACGGACGCGGCGAAGCCAGGCTGCGAGGCGTCCGCGCAGAATTGCGCCAGCCAGTCCAGAATCCGCGGATGCTCTTCGCGTCGCAACGCCTCGCAGATGATGCCTTCAGCCGGATGCCCCATTCCGTCTTCCACGGGCGCGTCTTCAAAACTCGCCAGCAGCTTAGCGGCAAGGCGCTCTCGATCGAGGCAGTCTTTGAGCACCTGATCTTCGGCAGGCGTAGTCTCGTATCGGAGTCGTTGTCGCATCACAGACCCTCCGCTCTCTCCTACACCTTCTGGAACTTGGTTACGCGCAGGCCCTCGCCTATCTCGGTGACGTAGATGCTGCCCTGGTGGTCGACGCAGAGGCCGTGGCCGCCGACGATGGTGCCCTTGCCGGGGCCCTCGCGGCCGCGCCAGCGGGTGATGAGGTCGCCGCCCAGCGTCCACAGGCTTACGCCGGAGCCGGGGCCCTGCTCCACGACGTGCACCACGTCGTCGTGGACCCAGATGTCGCCGGGCTTCTCGAGGTCGGTCCACTCCTCGATGAAGCCGCCCTGGTCGTCGAAAATCTGGATGCGGTCGTTCTCACGGTCGCAGATAAGCACGCGGTTGTCCTTGTCCACCCAGACGTTGTGGACGAGGGCGAACTCGCCGGGGCCGGTGCCCTGCCTGCCCCACGAAAGCAGCAGCTCGCCGTCGGCGCTGTACTTGTGGACGCGGTGGGCGCCGTAGCCGTCGGAGACGAACATCTCGCCGGTGGGGCCGATGGCGAGGCCGGACGGCATGTTGAAGGGCATCCCGGTGAAGGACGGGGAGGGCGCCAGCTTGTTGCCGAGCGTGCGCAGGGTCTCGCCGCCGGGGGTGTACTCGGTGGCGATGTGGAAGTCGCGGTCCACGAGCCAGACGTTGTCGTTGGGGGCGATGTAGATGCCGTGCGGGTTGGCGGAGAAGGTGCCCTCGCCCCACGAGG
Organism: Dehalococcoidia bacterium; assembly: GCA_034421955.1. Classification (GTDB taxonomy): domain Bacteria; phylum Chloroflexota; class Dehalococcoidia; order Lucifugimonadales; family CATOSD01; genus CATOSD01. Next base: position 79,981 of record DAOUJZ010000075.1, read on the forward strand.
ACACGAAGTTGCCGTCGGTGTCCCAGATGGTCAGGGGATGCGCGCCGCGGCTGAAGATGTGCACCTCGTTCTGCGAGTTGACGGCGCCGTCGGACGCCGCGCCGAACGACCAGTACTTGGGCATATTCGGCCACACGGGGACGTGCTCGTAGGTGTAATCGCCGGAACCGACTGTGGTCATGGGTGTCCTCCTAATTTTCATATGAACTGTTGAGTCTCTTCCGCCTGTTTCACCCTCACCTCAATCCTCTCCCTCGAGGGAGAGGAGGATACGGGGAGCGTGGGCTAGTTGCTCATGTCCATGCCCATGTCGACGGTGGTTTCGGGGCGGTCGAGGGCGTCGCGCAGACGCTCGCGGAAGGCGCGCCAGAGGGCGTCGTCGTCTTGGGGAGCCTCCGCCCCGTCCGCGCCGTTGCGGTCGGGGTCGCTGAGCTGGTCCCTGAACTCGGCGAACAGGTTGTCCTCGGACTTGCCCCGGGGCATGTCGAAGAAGTCGGGCGTGAACCGGGGGAGCCTGCTGGGGCGGAAGTAGCCCTTGTCGGGCAGGGTGTAGCCCTCCAGGTTGTCGGTGCCCTTGCCGAGGACCCCGCCGGTCTCGACGTAGTGCTCCATCACCGGCTTCATGCCGTACTTCTGGATGGGGCACACCTTCATGCAGATGCCGCAGCCCGAATAGCGCGTCATCACGGGGCGGCAGCGGGCGAAGTTGAGCTTGTTCTTCTCGATGCCGCGATACCACAGCTTCTGGCCGTCCAGCGCCCTGCCGGGGCAGCGCGTCACGCACACCTGGCAGAGCGCGCAGAACTTGTGGATGCCGTAGTCGACGGGCCTGTCGTGGGTGATCTTTGCGTCAGTGAGGATGATCTGGAGTCGGGCGCGCGAGCCGAAGCGCGGCGAGAGTAGCTGGCCGTTGACGCCGAGCTGACCCAGTCCGGCCTCGACGAACATGGGGATCATGGGGCCGAGGTGCCACGTCGGACCGGATACCTGGACGCGGTAGCCCAGCGACAGTATGAGGTCGACGAGCGACCGGGATAGCTCGGCCTGGCGGACGTAGACGTCCCCCTGCGCGCGCTCGGCGTCGAGGCTGGGGATGGTCTGGGTGGCGTCGAAGTCCTGCTCGAGGGCGAGGCATATCGCCGTGGGCAGCCGCGGGTTGAGGTCGGGGCGACGGCTGCGGTAGACGTAGCGCGGGTCGAAGGGCGCGAAGCCCACCTCGCTGTAGCCCAGCTTGAGCGCGGCCTCGCGGATGACGTCCGTCACGTTGTCGCCGCTGGGCTCGGCTGTCGGCTCCATGTCGCGGGTGCTCTTGATCCAGTCGACGATGGGGCGCATGCGGCGCTGGAAGTCCTCGTAGAGCTTGGCGGTTTCGGGCGCGAACTCCATGCGGACGGCGCCGGCCCACTCGGCCGAGGCGCTTTCCGAGACGGCGATGCTCTCCAGCGGGGCCTCGCGGCTGTAGTAGGAGACCTCGTTGTCGCGCTTGGGGATGCCGGGTACGCTCTGGATGTCCTTCGCGACGGGGAAGGACAGCGGCTCTTCGTCCGGCAGCCTGGGAGGTCGGGTTACTTCGTGGCCGATTCGTCGTCTTGCCATGGGGGATACATCCTCTTGTTATGCCCTCTTGCCCTCGATGGGGGAAGGGACTCAGGGCAGTCTTCTGCCGAATGCCTGGCGGACGAGGGTCAGCACGGACTGGGGGCCTCTCGACTCGACGATTCGCAGGTCCGGCTGCCGGCGCAGGGCATCTTCGCGCAGCGAGGCGAATTCGGCGTGGGACACCGCGTTGCCGACCACCATCGCGTCGAACGCGGAGGACGACACGAGGTCTACGGCCACGGCGTCGTTGAGGGTGGCGGACACGATGCAGCCGTTGGACTCGAGCAGAGCGACGACGCTGTCGAGGTCGTCCTGCCGCCTGTCGACTACCAGAATCCGGCAACCCGCCTGCACCGTCTCGCACGCTCCCGCTGGGATGTGGGGGCCGCCGCCCCGCGCCTGTTGTACGCGCGGCAAGTGTACCTTGAAACGCCGGGAGCGTCCAGCGGCGAGGTCGGGGCGGAATCGTGGAATGGGGAGAGCGGCGATTCAGTCTACATGCAGATGTGGTCTGCGCATCGGAAAAGCAATGAATGCTGAATGAACATGACTTGACAAATATCTACCGGTTAAGTAAATTCTCCGGCTATGGACGATCAACCGAGAAGCGCTGAGCCGCCGCCGGAGGACCTGTGCTTCTGGATCTACAGTCTTTCGACGGCCTCTTTGAGAGGGCAGGCGTGGAAGCTCGCGCCTTACGAGATTACGCCTCAGCAGGTCGGAATCCTAGCCCTGTGCTCCACGGGCTATGCAAACACAGTCTCGACCATTGCCAGGATACTGCCCATCGACGCTGCCGCCGTGAGCCGTCAGGTCCAAAAGCTGGCCCGGCGGCGTTTGCTTCGCCGTATGCCCTCTGAGAACGACAGGCGCTCGGCGAAGCTGGTAGTCACGGAGGAGGGGATGTCCCTCTTGCCGGATCTGGCCGAGCGTGTTCAAGCCAACAACAACGTGCTCTTGACCGGTATCAGCGAAGAAGAGAAGGACGCCTTCATAGGCACCATCAAGAAGATGCTCGCCAACATCTCAGCCGAAGAGAGGAACCGGGAGGAGGCGGATTATGGCGCATTCTAGTAAAAGGAGGGGTGACGAGTGAAGCCCGGCGCCTAGAGAGGACCGGGCTCCCCAAGGCTGTACCGCCCTGACGAGGAATCCTCAGTCACAAGGCCTCGTCAGTGACTCTAGCCTGCCCAGCGTACCCTTCCGTCCTCTGCCTGTCAACACGGACGGTTGGCGTATCTGTGGTTCAGTGAGCTTCCATCGCTGAAGCGGAGCCCGGACTGGCCGGCGTTGCTGCGCCCAACACAGTCGCCAGTTCATGAATCTTTCCACATCGATCTTTCGGACTCCGTCGCTGAGCCGCCTTCTCCCTTCGCCCGTCCGGGTGCTGATGGCGGCGCTGGCCCTCATCGCGTTGCCGGCGCTACTGCCTTCCGACTCCGCCTCGGCCCAGGGCACGGCCACGGATCCCACCCTGGTCCTGTCTGCCACGGAGATCAGCGAGGACCGCGGCAGCGCCACGGTGAGCGCCACCCTGGACGCGGCGGCGACCGCCCAGACGACCATCACTATTTCCACCGCGGCCGTCCCCCCAACCGTCGCGGCGGACTTCACCCAGACAGGGACCACGCTGACCATCGCCACCGGCGCGACGACCAGCACGGGCACGGTGTCCATAGCCGCCGTCGATAACGACGCCTACAGCGGCAATCGGACCCTCACCGTCTCCGGCGTGGTGTCCGGTAACGACGTCCTGGCCAACCCCGACGACGTCACGCTGACTATAACGGAGGATGATTGCCGGGGCTCGACGGCCACGCCGGACGGCTCGTCACCGGGGCTGGTGGAGGACTGCGAGGTCCTGCTTGCGGCGAAGGAGACGCTGCTGGGGACGACGAGCGCGACGGCGCTGAACTGGAGCGCGGACACCGCCATCGCCGACTGGGTCGGCGTCACCGTAAGCAACGGCCGCGTCACCGGGCTGCGCCTGAACGCGAGGGTATTGGGCGTCCGCCTGGGCGGGTCGATCCCGGCGGGCCTGGGGTCGCTGTCGGCGCTGACGCGGCTGAACCTTGCCGGCAACGATCTGACCGGTTCTATCCCGTCCGCATTGGGTGGCCTGACGAATCTGACCGATCTGCTGCTGTCGAACAACCGGCTCACGGGGTCGATTCCCACGGAACTGGGCAACCTGACGAACCTGGAGATACTGGACCTGTCCACCAACGCCCTTACGGGCGGCATCCCGACGCAATTGGGGTCTTTGACCGGGCTGACGATACTGGACCTGTCGTCCAACGGGCGGATCGACGCCTATGGGTTGAGCGGTCCAATTCCGACGCAGTTGGGGGCCTTGACGGGACTGACGACGCTGAACTTGTCGGTGAACAAGCTGACCGGGAGCATCCCGACGCAGTTGGAGTCGCTGACGGACCTGACGACCCTGGAGTTGTTCGAGAACGACCTGAGCGGCGGCATCCCGTCCGAGCTGAAGGCGCTAACCAGGCTGGAGACGCTGGCGCTGAATGAAAACGCGCTGACCGGCGCGATTCCCGGCGATCTGGTCCCCGCCGGCTGCGACTCACCTGCGACCGCATCCGGTCTGTGCGCGCTGGAGGACCTGGATCTCACAGGGAACGCGTTGACGGCGAAGGTGACGGTTACGCTGAGCCCCGGCCGCAATATGAACGAGGGCGACGAGCGGAAGGTGACGGCAACTGTTACCCTGGACGCGGTAACCAAGTGGGCCAACGGCTTCGCCTTCCGCTCTCACCCGACGACGGTGACGCTGAACGTGGCCGGGAGCGGCGGCGCCGGAGCGGTGTCCTTCACCACCACCGAGGAGACCGTCGTCGTGAGCGTGCCCCGGGCGGACGCCGCCGCGACGGGGACATTCACGCTGGACACCACCTCGAACCGCATCGATGAGAACGACGAGACGGTGACGGTCAGCGTGGACGGCGCGAAGAGCAGCGCCGCCGCGCACGTGGCGGACCTGCAGCTTTCGGGCGACTCCGCTACGATCCTGATCGAGGACAACGACGACCGGGGCATGTTCCTGTCGGTGTCGAGCCTGACCGTGCCGGAGAACGGCCAAGGGGGCTACTCGCTGAGGCTGAATTCCCAGCCCACGGACACGGTGACGGTGACCCTGGCGCGGGCTCCGGGCGGCAGTGAGGACATCACCTTCTCACCCTCCAGCCTGACCTTCACCACCGCCGACTGGGGGAAGACGCAAAACGTGACGGTCAGCGCCGCGCGGGACCGCGACGGCGAGGACGACACGGCAACCATTACACACAGCTTCTCGGGCGGCGATTACGCGGGGCTGTCCGTCGGAAGCGTCACGGTCACGGTGACCGACAACAACGAGGCGCCCACGATCTCCAGCGGCGCGGCGGTGAGCGTGGACGAGAACGAGACCGCGGTCACGACGGTGATAGCAGAGGACGAGAACAGCGCCGACAGCGTCACCTACGCCATCACCGGCGGCGCGGACCGGGACAGGTTCTCAATCGGGCGGACCACAGGCGTTCTGACCTTCAACGCGGCTCCGGACTTCGAGTCGCCGACGGACGACGGCACGGACAACATCTACAACCTCACGGTGGAGGCGACGGGCGGCTCAGGCCTGCGGTCCATGACGACGTCGCAGGACATCATCATCACCGTGGTGAACCTGAACGAGGCGCCCAAGTTCTCGAGCGGCGCGGCGGTGAGCGTGGACGAGAATGAGACCGCGGTCACGACGGTGATAGCAGAGGAC
>DAOUJZ010000076.1:0-48339 GCA_034421955.1 Dehalococcoidia bacterium
CCGGCGCAACTATGACCATGGCACCCATCGCGGCCGCTCACGAGCTGCTCCAGCGCGGCATCGAGCCGATATTGCAGTTCACCGGACGCGACCGCAACCGCATCGCCCTGGAGGCCGATATGCTCGCGGCATCGGCGATGGGCGTGACCAACCTGCTGTGCATGAGCGGCGACCCGCCCGGCGCGGGCGACCACCCGGACGCCGTCGGCGTGTTCGACCTGAGAGCTGAGACGCTGCTCGAGGCCGCGAGCAAGCTGAACGGCGGTACCGACCTCTACGGCAACAAGCTGTCTGGAGCGCCGAGGCTGTTCCCCGGCGCCGTAGTCAACCCCGGCGCGGACGACATTGAGCGCGAGCTTGCCCGCATGGAGGAGAAGGTCCGGCTCGGAGCAACTTTCTTCCAGACCCAGGCGGTGTACGAACCCACCGAGTTCGAGTCGTTCATGTCGCGCGCGAATCGTTTCGGCGTTCCCGTGATTGCGGGAATCATCGTGCTCAAGTCGGCGCGCATGGCGCGCTACCTCAACGAAAGGCTGCCCGGGGTGCACGTGCCTCAATCGCTTATCGACGAGATAGAGGCCGCGGACGATCCCGGCGCCGCTGGCGTCGAAATCGCCGCCCGCCTCATCCGCGACCTGCACGGAATGTGCCAGGGCGTTCACGTGATGGCCATAGGATGGGAGTCCCGCATCCCGGCGATACTGTCGAAGGCGGGTCTGCGGCGTGAGGCGGCATTGCCCCGAACAGAGTGAAGGAGGCGGCCTATACGCGACATCTCAATCCGAGTTTGCTTCTCGATTACTGGCGTCTTGTCGAACTGCCCCATTTGCATTTAGTCTGGAGGCGCTCAAATGGCCCAATCCCTCGTAATCGACAAACTCAAGCGGCGCCGCGTGCCGGTGAATCTGCGGCAGAGCGGAAACAGCGACGCCCAGATGCTCATATCGACCCGAATCAGAAAGTCCCCCTGGTGGCACCTGTCCAAGCAGGCCGGCGCATGGGCCTACACCACCTACAACCACGTCTATCACCCCAGGGCCTACATCAGGCCGGAAGACGGCGGGCTGATCGAGGAGTACAGGTACTTGACCAATCACGTGACGATGTGGGACGTGGCCTGCGAGCGCCAGATACAGGTCAAGGGACCGGACGCCGCGAATTTCGTCAACCTGCTCATCACGCGCGACGTGGCCAGGGTGCTCCCTCCCATGACGGCGCGGTACGTGATTCTGTGCAACCAGTCCGGCGGCATCATCAACGACCCCGTTCTGCTGCGCGTAGCGGAGGACGAGTTCTGGTTCAGCATCTCCGACTCCGACGTGCTGCTCTGGGCGCAGGGAGTCAACTCGAGCGCCGGGTACGACGTCGAGATAAACGAGATCGACGTAGCTCCCGTCCAGATTCAAGGGCCCAAGTCGGCGGCGCTCATGGAGAAGATGTTCGGCCCCCACGTCCGCGAAATCCCCTACTACGGCCTGGCGCACGATAGCCTCAACGGCCACCGGGTGACCATCTCGCGCACCGGATTCTCGGCGGAGGTGGGTTTCGAGATTTACCTTCACGACGCTACCATCCACGCCGACGACGTCTGGCCGCACATACTGGAACAGGGCGAGGAGTTCAACCTGCGCGTGATCGCGCCAAGCCACGTGCGCCGGCTGGAGGCGGGCATACTGTCCTACGGCCAGGACATGGACATCGAGAACAATCCTTACGAGGTAAGGCTCGGCTGGCAGGTGGACCTCACCAAGACGCGCTTCATCGGCAGGGACGCGCTGGCCGCCATCAAGGAGCGAGGCGTCCAGCAGCGGCTGGTCGGGCTGAAGCTGGGCGGCGACCCCATCGTCTGGTACAACGAGAGCTTCTACCCGGTGCTCAACGCCGAGGATGGTGAGCACCTGGGGTACATCACGAGCGCGTTCTGGTCGCCAAACCTCCAGTCCAACATTGCGCTGGCCGTGCTGCCCAAGTCCCACTGGCGTCGCGGTACACGCCTCAAGGCCATGCTGCCCGCAAGCGGCGTCGTGGACGCCGAGGTGGTGCGCGTGCCGTTCGTCGATCCGACCAAGGAACGGCCCAAGACCCGACTCTAGCGTAGCGGGCCGGAGCCTGTGACCTTGCGTCCAGGCTCCGGTCCTGCCAACCCTTCTTGATAACCTCGCACGTCCGTACTGCCCTCGCGCCCTGAGAACGACCTTCCCGCTTGAGCGCGGGCCGCAGTTCGCCTAGAATTGCCTCACGCACGAAACCCCTACCCTGTTCGCCGGAGGCCGCACAGCATGGACTCGCAGATAAGGCTTGTTATCGACCGTCGCGAGCCGTTCGCGGGAGGTGGGAGCTTCGGCGACGTCGGCCCCTACGAGCTGCTGTCGGGCCGCGTCGACTTCGCAGTCGACCCCGCCGCGTCCGAGTTCAGCGCCGTGGTCGACCTGGAGCACGCCCCGCGCAACACCGACGGGCTGGTCGCGTACTCCGCCGACCTCTACATGCTCAAGCCCGTCGACATGGAGCGGGGGAACCGGCGCATACTCTACGACGTCAACAATCGCGGCAACCTGCGGTGCCTACAGTTCTTCAACGACGCAGTTCACGACAACGCGCCCTCCGCGCCGGAGCACGCCGGCAACGGCTTCCTGATGCGGCGAGGTTACACCGTCGTGTGGTCGGGCTGGCAGGGCGACATCAGCCCCGGCGCGGACCGCCTGACCATGCGGCTGCCCGTCGCCACACTGGACGGCGAGCCGATCACCGGCGCGGTGCGCACCGAGTTCATGGCCGACGAGCCGGGCGTTACCGCGATTCCCCTGAGCGGCAATCACTACACCGACAGCTACGAGGCGGTCTCGACCGACACATCCTCATGCACATTCAGCGTCCGCGAGTACGAACGCGACCGGCGTGTCCCCATTCCAGCCAACCAGTGGCGGTTCGCGTCGGTGAACGCAGACGGCGAGGCGTCGCCTTCTCCGTTCTGGTGCCACGTGCCAGAGGGCTTCCGCCCCGGCTGGCTGTACGAGCTCATCTACGAGGCGAAGGACCCCCGTGTGCTCGGACTGGGCTTCACCGGCGTGCGGGACCTGCTCGCGTTCCTGCGCCGCGAGGCCGCTGACTCGGACGGCGCGCCAAACCCGCTCAGCGAGAACGGTGCCGGAGTCGAGCGCGTGTACGGCTGGGGACGCTCGCAGAGCGGGCGCTTCCTGCGCGAGTTCGTGTACCGCGGGTTCAACGAGGACGCGAGCGGACGGCGCGTTTTCGACGCCGTCTCGCCCCACGTCTCCGGCGGCGGGCGTGTCGCGCTCAACTACCGCTTCGGGCAGCCGGGCCGGTTTCCGCGCGGCCACAACGACCGGCTCTACCCCTCCGACCAGTTCCCGTTCACCTACCCGGTCACCACCGACGCGCTCACCGGCAAGATCGACGGCATCCTCAAGAGGCCGGAGACCGATCCCCTGGTCATCCACACCCAGACCGCGTCGGAGTACTGGGACCGGCGCGGCTCGCTGGTGCACACCGACTCGCTCGGCAACGACCTGCCGGACCACGACCGGGCGCGCGTGTTCCTGTTCGCCGGCTCGCAGCACAATGCCGACCCGCTCGGCGGGCCGAGGGAGGGCAACCACCGCCACCCGTCCAACCCGCTCAACACCACGCCGCTGCTGCGCGCCTTGCTCGACAGGCTGGACGACTGGGCCACGTCCGGCGCAGCGCCGCCGCCAAGCCGCGTGCCCGCCCGCCGTGACGAGACGGGCGTTCCCGCGGACGTGGCGGGTTCGCGCTTTCCGTCCATCCCGGGCGCGGAGCACCCCGACGAGGCCAACCGCCTATACGTCATGGACCACGGCCCCATGTTCGACAAGGGCATCATGGATGGCGATCCGCCAGCCGAGGACACGAGCCGCGAGTACGCCGTGCTGGTGTCCCAGGTGGACGCGGACGGCAACGAGGTCGCGGGTGTTCGCACGCCCCACGTCGAGGTGCCCGTCGCCACCTACACCGGCTGGAACTACAGGCCGGACGGCTCCGCCGGCATGGCGCAGGCCGGAACGCTCGGCAGTTATCTCCCGTTTGCGGCGGACAAGAACGAGCGGTCGCGCGCAGGCGACCCGCGTCCCTCGATTCGCGAGCGCTACCCCACACGCGCGAGTTACGTCCGGGCCATCGCCGCCGCGTGTGAGAGCCTGGTCCGGCAGGGGCTGCTGCTGGAGGAGGACGCCGACCGCTACGTTGAGCTCGCCATGCGAGACCGGGTGCTGGACTGACGCCACCAAATGCGTAGAGGCGTCCCTTGCGGGCGCCTCCGAACCCGCTCTGCTCCCCGATTACAGGAGATGCCAATCCATGAAGAGAACGTTCACCGCCACCGTTTGGCAAGAGGATGATTGGTACATCGCACAGGCCTTCGAGATAGACGTGGCGAGCCAGGGACCAACAGAAGAGGAAGCACTGGCAAACCTGCGAGAGGCCATCGAACTCAGCCTGGAATCGCTCACGTCAGTACCCGAACCGAGGATTCGCCGGATAGAGGTCGAAATCGGTGCCTCTTAGGCCGCTGCCGTTCCGCGAGGTCGTTCGTAAGCTGAGGCGTGCTGGTTTTACCCAAGTGGGACAAAGAGGAAGTCATGTCAAACTGACGAGACGAATTCCAGGCGGGGTTCACACGACTATCGTTCCACGCCATCGAGAATTGAAAGTCGGAACTCTCAGAAGTATCCTGCGTCAAGCAGGTCTGGGCGTGGATGAGTTTGAGTCCCTCTAGGGGGGAGGCCACCAAATGACCCAAACATACGACTTCGCGATTGCGGGCCTCGGCGCGATGGGAAGCGCCGCCGCCTACCACCTGGCCAAGAGGGGGGCCAGCGTGCTGGGACTGGACCGATTCGCGCCGCCGCACACCCTCGGCTCGTCCCACGGCGAGACTCGCATCATCCGCGAGGCCTACTTCGAGCATCCCTCCTACGTGCCCATCATCCAGCGCGCCTACGAGCTGTGGGAGCAGTTGGAGGACGAGAGCGGGCGGGACCTGTTCCTGCAATCGGGCGGTGTCATGGTAGGTCCGCCGGACAGCACGCTCGTCACCGGCGCGGAGTTGAGCGCCCGGATGCACCACCTGCCCTACGAGCGACTGTCGCCCGCCGAGGTCACCGAGCGTTTCCCCGCGCTCACTCCGGCGGAGGACACCATTGCCATCTGGGACAGCCGCGCGGGCATCCTGTTCCCGGAGGACTGCGTCCGCTCGCACCTGGACATAGCGCGGGCGAACGGCGCCGACCTGCGGTTCGACGAGCCGGTCAGGTCGTGGGAGCCGGATGGGGACGGCGTCCGGTTGCGCACCGGGAAGGGCGAATACAGCGCTGGCAAGCTGCTGCTGTCCGCGGGCGCCTGGATCCCGGGGCTGATGAACGGCGTCAGTCTGCCGCTGGAGGTGGAGAGGCAGGTACTCGTCTGGTTCGAGCCGAAGGATAACCCCGGCCACTTCGCGCCCGACCGCTGCCCCATCTTCCTGTGGGACCACGGCCAGGACCGCCACTTCTACGGCTTTCCGAACATGGGCACCGGCGTGAAGGTCGCGCTGATGCACCAGGGCGAAGAGACCGAGCCTGACTCGCTCGACCGGGAAGTGTCGCAGCAGGACGAGGATGCGGTGCGGGCCATGCTGGAGCGCTACCTGCCGTCGGCCAACGGCCCCGCTCTGTCGGCGCAGGTGTGCATGTTCACCAACACGCCCGACACTCACTTCCTGATAGACTTCCACCCGGAAGCGCCGCAGACGCTCGTCGCGAGCCCCTGCTCCGGTCACGGGTTCAAGTTCGCCGGCGCCATAGGCGAGATTCTCGCGGAGTTGCTGGCGGACGGCCGCTCCCGGTTGAACATAGAGCTGTTCCGCCTCGACCGTTTCAAGGCGGCTCGCGCGTAGGCATCGAACACCATTAGGAGGCCCCACATGAGATTGGAAGGAAAGGTCGCATTCATCAGCGGCGGAGCGCGCGGTATGGGTGAGACGGAGGCGCGCCTGTTCGCCGAGAACGGCGCGAAGGTCGCCATCGGCGACGTGCTCGAGGCGGAGGGGCGGCAGGTGGCCGCTGACATCGCAGCGTCCGGTGGCGACGCCATGTTCGTTCCGCTCGACGTGACCAGCGACTCCGACTGGGACAGCGCCATCGCCGCCACCGTCGAACGCTACGGCCGTCTCGACGTGCTGGTCAACAACGCCGGCATCAGCGGGCGCGGCATGGTCGAGGACACGCCCGTCGAGGACTGGGAGCGCGTGATGGACGTGAACGCGAAGGGCGTGTTCCTCGGAACAAGGTACGCCATACCGGAGATGCAGAAGGTCGGCGGCGGCTCGATCATCAACATCTCGTCCCAGCTTGGCATCGTTGGCACGGACAACAGCAGCCCGCAGTACCAGGCCTCCAAGGGCGCGGTGCGTATCTTCACCAAGACCACCGCCATCCAGTACGCCGCCGACCACATCCGGGCCAACTCGGTGCACCCCGGGCCCATCGTCACGCCGATGACGGAGGAGCGCAGGTCAGACCCGGCCATGCGCGAGTTGATGCTGTCCCGCATTCCGCTGGCCAGGTACGGCGAGCCCATAGACGTGGCCTACGGTGTGCTCTACCTCGCCTCGGACGAGTCGTCGTTCGTCACCGGCAGCGAGCTGGTCATCGACGGCGGCTGGACGGCCCGCTAACCTGCGAAACGCACAGCTCCCGCCAGTTTGACGCCTTAGCGTCTCAATACTATAATCTCACCTTAACGAAACCCACCGAGGTGCAGTTGAAGTTGGCGAACGAAACTGGAAAACGCTATGCTTGTCCCAAGTGCGGCGCGGAGTTCGTCGTAACCAAGGGCGGGGACGGCACCATGATCTGCTGCGGCGAGCCGGTGCCGTTGAAGTAGCCGCCCTCCGGTACACTCACACCAGGAGTACGTGCGAAATTGTCGAACCAACTCGGACGAAGGTATCAGTGCGAAGTTTGCGGCACGATGGTGCTCTGCACCAAGGCCGGCCAGGGCGTCGTCCAGTGCCACGACGCCGAAATGGCGGTGCAGCAGCCGCGCAAGCTCCCCTCTTCCGACTAGTCCTGTCGGGGCTACGCTCTCCCAGCCTACCGTACGCTATGACCCAGTGGTCATAGTCTGAGGCGCTATCTCAACAAAGCAGAGGGGCGGTTCGAAGACCGCCCCTTTCGTGCGTCTCCCGCCGTCGGCTCCGGCTAGACCGCGACAGCGCTCGCGGCTCTGTGCTGCTCGTCCGCGTGGTAGGAGCTGCGCACCAACGGGCCGGAGGCGACGTGCCTGAAGCCCATCGACTCGCCCAGCTCCCTTAGCTCCACGAACTCGTCCGGGGTGTACCACCTGGACAGCGGAGCGTGCTTGTCAGAAGGCCGCAGGTACTGGCCAATCGTCAGCAAATCGCAATCGACGCTGCGCAGGTCCGCCATAGTCTCAGCTATCTCGTCGCGGGTTTCGCCAAGCCCCACCATCATGCCCGACTTGGTTACGCCGTCCGGTGAGATCTGCTTGGCGCGCTTCAGCAGCTCCAGGGACTGGTCGTAGTCGCCCCTCGCCCTGACGCGGCTGAACACCCGACGCACCGTCTCGATGTTGTGGTTCAGCGTCTCGGGGCCGGCCTCCATCACGCGCTCCAGGGCGTCCCAGTTGCCGTCGAAGTCGGGGATGAGAGTCTCCACCTTGCAGTCGGGCAGACGCTTGTGGATCTGCCGGATGCACTCGGCGAAGATGAAGGCCCCGCCGTCCGGCAGGTCGTCCCTGTTGACCGACGTTATGACCGCATACTCGAGGCCCATGCGCTCCACGGTCTCCGCCAGCCGGACCGGTTCACCGAGGTCGAGAGTGAGGGGATTGCCGGTGGTCACAGCACAATAGGCGCACGCCCGCGTGCAGATGTCGCCGAGAATCATGAACGTTGCCGTCTTGCGCTCCCAGCACTCGCCTATGTTGGGGCAGCGCGCCTCCTCGCAGACCGTGTGCAACTGGGCGCCGCGCAGCCTCTCTCGCAGCTCCAGGTAGTTGGGGCCGCCCGGCATCCTGACCTTGAGCCAGCCCGGTAGCCTTCTTTGCGCGACCATTAGTCCTCCGTCAGCGTGAGTCTTAGGGACATCTTACCAGACTCGCGGCGGCGCTTTCGCGTCGAAAAGCGGTCCAGATTCGGCGGCTTGCCGTTTCGCTAGGGGTGGATCACCACAGTCTTCAACTCCGTCATCTCAAGGACGGCGTACCGGGGACCTTCCTTGCCCAGTCCACTGTACTTCAGCCCGCCGTAGGGCATCAGGTCGGCTCGCCATCCCGGGCCGGAGTTGATGTGCAGGTTGCCGGAGTCGACCTCGCGGGCGAAGCGCATCGCCCAGTCTATGTTCTGCGTGAAGATGCCGGCGCTCAGCCCGTAGTCGCTGTCGTTGGCCAGTGCTATGGCCTCGTCCACGTCCGAGAAGGGGGTCACGGCGACCGCGGGGCCGAACAGCTCGTCGCACGACACGCGCATGTCCGCGCGCACGTCCGCGAGCACCGTCGGCGCGTGCATCGCGCCCGAATAGCCGCCGCCGGTGACGACCCGTGCGCCCGCTCCGACCGCCTCGCCGAGCCACGCGTTCACGCGGGCCGCCTCCGACTCCTTAACCATGGGCCCCATGGCCACGTCTTCGCTGAGGGGGTCCCCGGTGGCGATGGACTCCACGCCGTCGCGCAGCGCGTCCAGGTAGTCGGCGTACACGCCGCGGCTGGCGATCACGCGCTGGGCGGAGATGCACACCTGGCCGGCGTTGGCGAACCCGCTGGTGATGGTTGCGGCCACGACCTTGCCGATATCGGCGTCGGGCATGACGATCAGCGGAGAGTTGGAGCCGAGCTCCATCGTCACCTTCTTTAGGCCCGCGGTCCGGCAGATGTGCTCGCCGATCTCGCGGCTTCCGGTGAAGGTGATCTTCCTTACGCGGGGGTCGGCGACGAGCGCGTCGCCTACCCTGCCACCGGGTCCGGTCACGCACTGCGCGGCCTCGGGAGGCGCACCCGCTTCCAGCAGCACCTCGGTCAGCTTGAGTGCCGACAGTGGCGTGTCGGACGCGGGCTTGATGACCACGGAGTTTCCGGCCGCAAGCGCAGGCCCTACCTTGTGGCACACGAGGTTGAGCGGGAAGTTGAACGGGCTTATGGCCGCGACCACTCCGCACGGAACTCGCAACGTGAACCCCATCTGGCCCGTGTAGCTCGGGGCCGCGTCGAAAGGCACCGTCTCGCCGTAGAGCCGCTTGGCCTCCTCCCCGGAGAGGCTGATGGTCTGGACTGCCCTATCAACCTCCGTGCGTCCCTCGGCGATTACCTTGCCCTCCTCCATCGTAATCAGCCGGCCCAACTCCTCGCGCCGCTCGTTGAGGATGTCGGCGGCCCTGCGGAGTATGGCGAAGCGCTCGTAAGCGGTAAGGCGCGCCATATCCCGGGCGCCTCGCTCGGCGCTCGCGACGGCCAGGTCCACGTCCTCGACTCCCGCTGACGGGACAGTATCGATGACGGAGCCGTCGTAAGGGTTGAGCACCTCAACCTTGTCGTCCCTGTCGACCCACTCGCCCCCGATGTACATCTTCATGGCCATGCTCCTTGGTTGGTTGCGTTACGGGTGACGCGCCCGCGTGCCCCAGACGCATTATCCCGCAAGCCCCTTCATGTGGCAACACGGCATCGCAGGTTGCCGTTACTGCCGGGCAAACAAAAGAGCTTCCGTCTCCGGAAGCCCCCCGTTTGGTGGAATGGCTGCGCCGCGAGGCGCCCGGCCTTATGCGGCCCTGTTCTTGCTGCCGACGGCCTCGCGCTTGTCTGCGACGGCCGCCTGCACGTCCTGTATGCGTCCGCACTGCAAGCACTGCTTGTATGCGCCGTATATGTCCTCGCTGACCTTGACGTCCCCCCTACACCGGGAGCACGCCTTGAACTCTATCATTTCGCTGACACCTCCATGTTAGCTCTGAGTTTGAACAATTTCGATCGGCCGAGCATTGGCTTTTGGCGGGAACCATCGACCTTGCCCCGCCGTCTTTCCATGCCTGGCGTGTGGAAAATCAACACGCTTTGAGCAGCCGGAACGCAAAGCTAGCAGAGAAGGTTCGAGTTGTCAACTACAAATTGAGGGGTGTTTTTGGGGAGTTTTGGCACACGGGCTCTCAGACGCGCGAAAAGCGATGGCCGCGCCAAGAAAGGGGACGAACTGGGCACGGTGCCGTAGGGCAGTCGCGAAGTCGGGAGGAGGCTAGACTTCGGTATCGTGGACTATCTTGCCGTCCCTCCAGGTTGGTACTGATCCGGTGGTCTCGATCGCGCGGCGTCGAGCCTTCACGGCGGCGCGTCGCATGGCGATCAGGGCCAGTTCAGCGTGATCGGGCTCTTGCTCTTGTTGTGTGGAAGTATCGGGTTTCTCTGAGTTCATGGGTTACTCTTCCTTTCGATGAGCACCGGGGATGTTCCCGTAGAATCGTACAACACCCATTCGTCCACTATTTCCTTGTAGACCTGCTGAAAGTTGCGCCAACCGGCGGCATGTCGCCGGCGCACGACCTCTTCGGGTACGTGGTGCCCACCCTCACGCACGCGATTTCTTACGCGCGCCACCGCCATCTCAGACGTAGGCAGTCGCAGAAAGTATAGCAGAACTTCATAGCCCTGCGCCTGCCAGGTCGGGATGAGGCGCGCGTAGCCGCGTCCGCTTAGCGTCGTCTCGAATGAGAAGCTCTCTCCACTGCGAACGTAATCGTCGATCATCGCAAGCATGATTCGGCCCGCGCGGACGGCGTACCGTTCCGGCTGAAACGGGTTCAGCCCCGCCGCTATCATGTCCGCGTTGATGAACGTCGGGCACTCCGCTTCGTTGGGCAGGAATTCGGTGGCGAAAGTGGTCTTGCCTGCCCCGTTGGGACCGGCGATGATTAGAATCCGCTTCGACGCTGGCATTGTCGGCATCGACAGGACCTGCTGACTACAGACTCTCGCCTGCTAAGGGTCAGAAAGTCGCCCTACCCCAGGCTCTCGTCCAGCAGTTCGAGCAGGTCCTTGGCCCGGTGGCTGTCCTGGGCTTCCTTGGAGCCGATGCCCTCCTCGAACATCTGGAGGCAGAACGGGCAGGACACCCCCACGGTGTCCGCCTTGGTGTCCAGGAAATGGCCGGTGCGGACGTGGTTCACGCGCGTTCCGCGGCTCTCCTCGATCCACATGTGGCCTCCGCCCGCGCCGCAGCAGAACCCGCGCTCACGCCGGCGCTCCATCTCCACCAGCTTCACGCCCGGAATGGCGTCGGCAATCTGCCGGGGCGCGTCGTAGATGCCGTTGTGCCTGCCCAGATAGCAGGAGTCGTGGTAGGCCACCTCGGCGTCTATGGTCACCAGGGGCCGTATCCTGCCCTGCTCTATCAGCTCGGCCACGAACTCGCTGTAGTGCTGTACCTCGAACTCCCCTCCCAGGTGCGGGTACTCGTTCTTGATGGTGTTGAAGCAGTGCGGGCAGATGGTCACCACCCGCTTGACGTTGTAGCCCTGCATCGTCTCGATGTTCTGCTGGGCCATTATCTGGTACAGGTACTCGTTACCCATGCGGCGCGCGGGGTCGCCGGTGCACGTCTCCTCCGTGCCGAGGATGGCGAAGTCCACGCCGGCGCGCTTCAGCACCGACGCCATGGAGCGCGCCACGCTCTGGCTGCGCTGCTCGAGCGCCGCCGTGCAGCCGACCCAGAAAAGCACCTCGGCCTCCGGATGCTCGGCCAGGGTCTTCACGTCCAGACCCTCGGCCCAGTCGGTGCGGGTGTAGGTCGTGCCGCGCCACGGATGGCCGCGCTGCTCCATGCTCAGCAGGGCATTCATGGCGGTCTCCGGCATCTCCGCCTGCTCCATCACCAGGTAGCGCCGCATGTCGACTATGCTGTCGATGTGCTCGACGCCTACGGGGCACTCGCGCACGCACGCTCCGCAGGTCAGGCAGTCCCAGAGCGCCTCTTCCTGAATCCAGCGCCCGATCAGCGGTTTCTCGTCCTGCTCGTCCTCGCCCCGCACCACGCCGGGGCCGGTCTCGAGCACGTGCTCCTTCATGTTCTCGACTATGTGCATGGGCGACAGTATCTTGCCGCTGATGTTGGCCGGGCAGTTGTCGGTGCAGCGCCCGCACACCGCGCACGAGTAGCCGTCCAGCAGCTCGCGCCAGTTGAAGTCCTGTATGCGGGACGCGCCGAACCGCTCGGCGGTCTCCAGGTCCATGGGAGTGTTGAGCGTGCCCCTGGGCTCGAGCGACCTGGTGAAGAAGCTGATTGGGGCCGCCACCAGGTGCATGTGCTTGGACAGCGGGATGTACACCGAGAAGCCCAGAATGACGCCGAGGTGCGCCCACCAGCTAAGGCCCTGAAGCAGGTTGGCGGCGTCGACACTCAGTCCGGCGTCCTCGAACAGACGGCCCAGCGCTCCCCCGATCGGCGCGGATGCGTGTGGTCCTTCGCCGCCCGCCGCCACGTAGAACGCCTCCGTGAGCAGCGTCAGCGCCATGAGCAGGGCGATGAGCAGCAGTATTACCAGCGACTCCTTCTTCTGGGTAAGGTCGAACGACAGCCTGCTGGGCCGCACGACCCACCGGCGGATGCCTGCCCAGACGAGCACGATGAAGAATCCGGCGGCCAGCACGTTGAGATAGTAGGTGAATATCTTGACGCCGGTCCCGGTGATTATCGTCTCGGAGAAGTGAGCCCAGATCGAGTCGGCGAAAATGAAGAGCAGGTAGCTGGTAGTAAAGGAGAGGAAGCCCCAGAAGATAAAGAAGTGGGCCAGCCCGGCCCTGTCCCTGGGCAGCGATACGCTCTGGAGCACCTTCTTCTGGCCCAGCGTGAACGGCAGCGCGCCCAACAGCCTGCGAACGGGCTGGTCGAATCGGTTGGGCCGCTTGCCCAGCGTCACCAGGCTGAACACGCGCCGGTGGAGAATGTACCCGGCGGTGCCAAAGGCCAGCAGCGTTGCCAGGTATACGCCTATCCAGGTGGGTATGGCGCCGAACAGACTCTCCGGAGGTACCATCGTTGCGCTCCTGTGCTGGCCGAACGCCAGTGTTGAGTGTTAGCGGGGCGAAAGGAGTTTAGCACAGCGCGCGCGGAACGGGCCAGATTACGACCGCCTGCGGCGTAGCCCGGCCGCCAGCGCGAGCGGCGCCGCCAGCAGCGCCAGATTCGCCAGTGCCGTCGCCGCTGTTGCCGTTCCTGCTGGACGACTGCAACCTCCGCTCGGGGGCGCTTCTGTCGTGGCGGTCGGCGGGATGGTTGCAGTCGGAGTCGCGACCGGCACGGGCGGGCGTGTCGGCACCTCTGTCGCGGTTGCGACGGGCGTGATGGTGGGCGTGCGAGTAGGCGTTGGAGTCACCGTGGCCGTCGCTGTCGGCGTAGGCGTGGGGGTAGGCGAGATGGTGGGGGACGGCGTGGGTGTGGCGCTGGGCACAGCGGTGGGCGAAGGCGTGAGAGTGGGAGCTACAGTTGGCGTTGGCGTCGGCGTCGGCTCGGGAGTTGCCGTCTGTGTCGCCGTCACTGTCGGTGTATGCGTGGGGGCGGGTGTTGGGGTCAGAGTGGCGATTAGTCTGACCGCCGGGACAGCAGTGAAAGTCGGTGTTATCGTAGGCGTCGGCTCCGGAGTAGGCCTCCGCCTCTTCCTCCGCGTAGGCGTCGGAATGGGTGTATACGTCGGCTCCGTCGCCAGCACCAGCGCCCTGGACGAGCCTACCACCTTGTCGCCCGAGGGCCCGTAGTACCTCAGATGCAGTTTGTCGCCCCCTGCGTCTACGCTCACCACGCCGTCCCCTTCCACCGAAGGCGCGTCCGGTCTCAACTCAACCGCACCCCTGAACACGTTGGAGTCGACGGCTGGAGTGGCGTCGGTTGTGCTCTCCACTTCCGTCAGCAACGCCCACTCCCCCGCGGGATCCGCGCTGCTCGACACGAGGGCGCGCATCGATGACGGCAGGTAGGTGTTGTGGCCGTGGAAGTAGAAGGGCAGCGAGACGGTGCTGGTGCTCGTCAGATCGGGGATTTCTATCCTGACGCCTCCCTCTTCGTACTCGGTGACGTGGTAACGAATCCCGTTGACCGTGGCGAGCCACTGACGGCCCAGCCAGGGTATCGGTATCGGCTCGACTGGCGAATCTGTCATCGACGCGAATCCACAGTTGGGGCCGTGTCCCCGGTAGGACGACGGCGCAGGTTCGCCGGTGAAGATGTTCCAAAAGGTCAATAGGCCCCACTTGTCGGAGGGCACGGCGTCGACCCACTGAACGATGCACGAAGACGGGGTGTTCAGCTGCCAGTCAGACACGTAGAACACGGCGGTCTCGCCGGGCATGAATGAGGGCTGGGCAAAAGCGATGTCCGGCAACGGAGTGGGAGTTGGCGTGTGAGTAGGGGTGGGAGATGGTGGCAGCCCCCCGACTTCCGCGGACGCGGTGCCCACCGCCGTCTGTCCCGACGATCCGTAGTAGGTGAGCTGCACCACGTCTCCCCCTCCGTCGATGCGCACCACGCCGTCCCCTTCCACCGCGGCGGCGTCCGCCCGCAGCTCCACCGTTCCCCTGAACACACCGGACCTGATGGCCGAGCTGCTGTCCGTGGTGCTTGCCACCTCCACGAGCGACAGCCACTCGCCTGTCGTGTCCGCGACGCTCGTCACGCGCACCCGCTGCGCCGACGCCGAGTAGGTGTTCTGGGCGTGGAAATAGAAGGGGAAGGCGATAGTGCTAGTGCTCGTAAGGTCCGGAATGTCCAAATACACATCACCATCTTCGAAGTAGTCGGTGATTGAGTAACTCGGGTCGTCGAAATCCTGCCCGATCGCCGTGGCCATCGCTGGCGAGTCCAGGTCGGGAAACTCCTCCAGTGGGGTGGTGGATGTCGATACGAAGGGGCAACTAGAGCCGCGACCCTGATACGCTGAGGGATCGGGCGCTCCGCTGAGAATGTTCCAGGGCGTTTCGAAGTCCCAAGTCTCGCCGCCGGGGTCTGCGTCGACCCACTTGGCAGTACAAGAGACGAGGGTGTCGAGACTGGAGTCGGTCACGTGAAATACGGCGGTGTCGCCGGGGTTGTAGGACGATTGGGAGAAGGAGGCTTGGGCTTGGGGGGATTGAAGGGTTGGAGCGGCTGAGAGGTTCGGGGAGGAAGTTAGAAAGAGGGACGCTAAGGCGAAGACCGCGAGGCCGAATAAGCCTGCGTGCCATGCTCTCGGCTTCATACGTTTAGGACACCTCGCAATACTATGCCTGGGACAGACGGTGTAACCTGCGCCGGGCCGGCACGCCATCTCCGGCCAACAGGTCCGTCAGATGTCGGATTGAACAAGTGTGAAGAAACGGTGTTGTTGACGTGATGATTCTGTGTCGATATTGCAACTGCTCTCTTATAAACACTGCCTTGCATGATGTCAATAGCTTGAAGCTCCCTCATTACACCATCAGGACACCATCAGGCGTAATTTCGAGGTCATGCGTCCGATTGACGCCCGGCCATCTTCAGGCCGGATCGACCACACACGCATGTTCTCGGATTGACACTCATTTTCGGGCGGTGCTACACTGTCGGCCAGCAGCGATAGCTTGTTCGAGGTGGTGATTTGCCGGAGGGCTTCGACACCAACTGGACCGCCGTGCTTATAGTCGCAGGGGTCGGACTAGCGGCCATCATTGGGATGTTCGCTGCTTCCTTCATTCTCGCGCCAAAGCGCAAGTCGGCCATCAAAGAGATCCCCTACGAGTGCGGCATCGAGCCCGGGCCTTTCAACTGGTCGCAGATCCAGATCCGCTACTACGTTTTCGCGATCCTCTTCCTCATATTCGACGTAGAGGCCGTGTTCCTGTTTCCCTGGGCCGTCGTCTTCCTCACGTCCATCCCCGCGGTGTTCTACGAGATGCTTGTATTCATCGCCATCCTCTTCTTTGGAGTCATCTACGGCTGGCGGAAAGGGGTGCTCCAGTGGAGATGAGGCTCGGCCAGGGCTACGAGCCAGGTAGGGGCAACCAGCCGGCGGACAGCGTGTTCGAGCGCGTCCTTCCCAACGCCCTCACGGCCAAGTCGGACGAGCTGTTCGCCCTGGCGAGGAAGTCGTCGCTGTGGACGCTGTCCTTCGGCTTGGCGTGCTGCGCCATCGAGATGATCAGCACTCACATGTCGCACCACGACTTCGACCGCTTCGGCGTGGTGACCTGGCCCTCGCCACGGCAGGCCGACGTGATGATCGTGGCGGGGACCGTGGTCAAGAAGATGGCCGAGCCGATCAAGCTGCTGTACGAGCAGATGCCCGACCCTAAGTGGGTAATCGCGATGGGTAGCTGTGCGACCAACGGCGGACCCTACTACCGCTCCTACTCCGTGGTGATGGGCGTGGACCATCTCATCCCCGTGGACGTGTACGTGCCGGGCTGCCCTCCCCGTCCTGAAGCGTTGATGAACGGCATATTGCAGCTTCAGGAGAAGATCTCCCAGGACGCCAGGCAACGTGGCTCAAGCTCAGCCTCCTAGCCGCCCCCGCAGGCGCGAGCCTCCCGTCCCGGTCGCCGCGGTCTCGCTGGACGAGCGGGCCGAGGAGTTGTCCAAGATGCTGCCGGACGTGCTGCGCGGCATAGAGGGTCAGGTCGACGCGGCCGTGGACGAGGTCACGCTGACCATCGACTCGAACGACGTCCCGGCCGCATGCCGCATCCTGAGAAGCGATCCCAGGCTGTCGCTGCACTACCTTCGCTGCCTGTCCGTCGTGGACTACGAGGACAGGCTGGAGGTCAACTACCACCTGTTCTCGCGTGAGACGCGGCACAAGCTCGTCTTAAAGACCTCGGTATCTCACGAGAACCCCATCGTGCCGTCGGTGATCTCGATCTGGCGCGGCGCGGACTGGTTCGAGCGCGAGGGCCACGACCTGTTCGGCGTGGTGTTCCTGGGGCACCCGAACCTAGCGCCGCTGGTGCTCTACGAAGGCTTCGAGGGCCATCCCGGACTCAAGAGCTTTCCGTTCCACGACTACGAGGAGTGGTGAGATTACGAAAATCATCTACAGGGCCGAGATATTCCAAGAGGGCGACGTTTACGTCAGTCAGGCTCTTGACCTTTACGTTTCGAGCTCTGGAGACACTCCACAAGACGCTTCGGACTCGCTGCAAGAGGCAGTAGATTTGTTTCTAGAGGGCTGCGAGGAATTGGGAACACTGCGCGATGTGCTCGAAGAGTCGGGGTTCGAGAGAGACGGGGACACATGGAAGGTCAAGGACCGCATCAGTCAAAACAAAGTCGCCGTTCTGAAATGACTTAATCGCCATGCAGATCCAACAGCAGCCCACACAGCAAGCCGACGCCATCGACCTCATGATAAACATGGGGCCGCAGCACCCCAGCACGCACGGGGTGTTCCGGCTCGTGATATGGGTGGACGGCGAGCGCATCGTGCGCGCCGAGCCACACATAGGCTACCTGCATCGCGGCTCCGAGAAGCTGTCCGAGGGCGAACTCTACAGCCAGGTCATAACCCTGTTCGACCGCCTGGACTACGTGGCGAACCTCAACGGCGAGCTGGCCTTCTGCCTCGCCGCCGAAAAGCTGATGGCGGTGGAGGTGCCGGAACGCGCCAATCTCATCAGGGTCATTCTGTGCGAGCTCAACCGCGTCGCCAGCCACATGCTCTTCTACGGAGTCTACGGACTGGACGTGGGCGCGATGACGCCGGTGCTGTACGGCTTCCGCGAGCGCGAGCGAATACAGGCCCTGTTCGAAAGCGTCACCGGCGCGCGCATGATGCACAATTACATTCGCATCGGGGGCGTGAAGGAGGACCTGCCGGACGACTTCGGCAAGCGCATGACCACGCTGCTCGATCAACTCAAGCGCGGCATCGAGGAGTGCGACGAGCTGCTGTCGCAGAATGAGATGTTCCTGGCCCGGACTAAGGGCATCGGCGCCATCTCGGCGGAAGACGCACTCGAGCTCGGCGTGACCGGCCCAGGCCTGAGGGCCAGCGGCGTGGTCGAGGACGTGCGTATCTCCGACCCGTATCTGATGTACGACCGTTTCGACTTTGGCGTCCCGGTGGGGACCTACGGAGACTGCTGGGACAGGTACTACGTGCGCGTGGAGGAGATGCGCCAGTCCATCGGCATCATCGAGCAGGCGATGCCGCAACTCGAGGACGGGCCAATCATGGCGAACGTGCGCCGCATCCTGCGCCCGCCGAAGGGCGAGGCCTACGTTCGCACCGAATCGCCCCGCGGAGACTTCGGCGTGTTCCTGGTGAGCGACGGCAGCGATAAGCCGTATCGTGTAAAGGTGAGGGCGCCGTCCTTCGCCAATCTGCAGGCGCTCCAGCACATGCTCCGCAACGCGTATGTGGCCGACGCCGTCGTGATACTGGGGTCCATCGACATCATCCTGGGCGAGGTGGACCGGTGACCATTCAGCAACTGGTCCTTTACAGTGCCGCCGCCACCGGGCTGCTGGTGTTCCTGTCCGTCATGGTGCTTGCCCTCACCTGGCTCGAACGCAAGGCGCTGGCGCGCATACAGATGCGCATGGGGCCAATGCGCGTGGGGTTTCACGGCGCGCTTCAGCCCATCGCCGACGCGCTGAAGCTGGTCACCAAGGAGGACATCCTGCCCTCCTGGGCAGACAGGCGCGTGTACTGGCTCGCGCCCATCGCGGTGTTCGTTCCCGCGCTGCTGCTGTGGGTCACCATCCCCGTGACTCGCGACTTGGTGTTGCGTAACCTGGATCTCGGGTTGTTCTACATCGTGGCGATTTCGGTGCTGTCGGTCATGGGACTGGTGATGGCCGGCTGGGGGTCGGCGAACAAGTACGCTATTCTGGGCGGTCTGCGCGCGGCGGGCCAGCTCATCAGCTACGAGATACCTTTCATCATGGCGATTCTGGCCGTGGCAATGCTGGCGCAATCGCTCGATTTGCGGGTTGTGGTGGACGCACAGGCCGACTTCGCTTACATCCTGATTCAGCCGCTGGGGCTGTTCATCTTCCTGCTGGCTGGACTCGCCGAATTGGGGCGCACGCCGTTCGACATTCACCACGCGGAGTCAGAGGTAGTTGGCGGGCCATTCGTGGAGTACAGCGGCGCTCACTGGGCGGTCTTTTTCCTCGCCGAGTACGTCAACACCTTCACCATCGCCGCCCTGACAGTGCTTCTGTTCCTGGGTGGGTGGCGTTGGCCCGCCATGCCGTTCGAAGGGCTGGCGCACTCGGCGCTGTCCGTGGCCTGGTTCCTCGCCAAGACCTACGCGGTGATACTGGTCATCTTCTGGATTCGGGGCACTTACCCCCGGTTGAGAATCGACCAGCTTATGGCGTTCGG
Source organism: Dehalococcoidia bacterium (assembly GCA_034421955.1). GTDB lineage: Bacteria > Chloroflexota > Dehalococcoidia > Lucifugimonadales > CATOSD01 > CATOSD01. The sequence goes on from DAOUJZ010000076.1 coordinate 19,359, forward strand.
GTGGAAGCTGCTGGTGCCGCTGTCGTTCCTCAACATTGTGCTGACCGGCGTGGTAATGTTCTACGACCTGCCACTGTGGGTACTGGGCGTGGCCTCTGTGGTAGTATTGGGGGGCGTCTTCTACCTGATTTCGAAGAAGCCGGGAACCGAGATAGAGCGAGACACTATCACGGTGCACGCGGCGAGCAGCCTGCGGAGTTAGAATGGCGACGGCGCCGATGTTGCCACAGTACGGGAAGAATGCGATGGTTGCCCTGAGACATGACGAAGTGGCGCGGAACTTCCTGCGGGATGCAGATCGAGAGTTTGCGGCCGGCGACTCACTCCAGGCGTCCGAGAAGTTGTGGGGTGCTGCCACGCACGCGATAATGGCGCTCGCGCAGCAGCGCGGTTGGGATTCCAGGAGCCACCGGGCATTGAAGCTGGCAGCCCGACGTGTTTCAGAAGAGCAGGCCGACGATACCATTCGTTTGAAGTTTGCGGTCGCGGAAAAGTGCCACATCAACTTCTACCACGGCTTTCTGGAGGACTACGAAATCGAAGAGGTACGCCCGGACGTGCATGACTTCGTCAATCGTGTGCTAGGGTTGCTGGAGTGATACGACGCTGAAACTAGGGTCGCAGTTGGTCAGGTGATGATAGGTTTTCTCGAAGGGCTTAAGGTAACGCTCAAGACGGCCGGGCGAAAGCCGGTAACGGCCCAGTACCCGGAGCCGCAGAAGCGGCTGGCGGTGCAGGACCGGTACATGGGCTTCCCTGCCCTGCTGTGGGACGGTGACGTGCCGGAGCCCTACTGCACCGGCTGCATGGTGTGCATACGAAACTGTCCCACGCAGTGCATGAGCGCCCAGATGATGGACAACCCCAAGCATGCGGAGGGCACCAGCCGTCGGCGCAAGATCATCAGCGAGTTCGAGATCAACCTCGGACGCTGCATCCTGTGCGGCATATGCGTCGACGTGTGCAATTTCGACGCCATCGAAATGAGCCACGAGCACGAATTGAGCAAGTACGAGCGAAACGGCAACCGCGCCGACCTGCCCAGGCTACTGGAGATGGGCCAGGAGTTCCAGGACAAGACCGGATGGAAGCCGACGCAGCCCGAGAAGAACAGCGGCGTGCCCATCCAGAAGCCCGCGGATTCCGCCGCGCAAGCTGCCCCGGCAGCCCCGTCGAGCAAGGAGGAGCGGCTCGCGGCGGCTCGCGCCCGCGCGGCAGCCAAGCGGCAAGGCCAGGAGGCCGGTACCGCCGTGGAAACTCCTGCGGCGCCGATGAGCAAGGAGGAGCGACTCGCAGCGGCCCGGGCCCGCGCGGCGGCCAAGCGGCAAGGCCAGGAAGCCGCAGCCGCGTCGGAAACTCCTGCGGCGCCGATGAGCAAAGAGGAGCGGCTCGCAGCAGCACGAGCTCGCGCGGCGGCCAAGCGCCAGGCTCAAGAGTCCGAACCCGAAACACCGTGACCCGCGCTATGCTGTCCTATCGTGACGAGATACTGACGCACGCATAGGCGCCAAGCCAAAGCGCCGCACAAAGTACGGAGTACACACCCGAGAATGGTAACGCCTTCTCTGATCCTGTTCTACGCCGCCGCGGCGCTTACGCTGGGCGGTGCGCTGGGCGTGGTGCTTACCCGAAACATCGTCTATGCAGCCTTCGCGCTGCTCGCGTCACTCATAGGCGTCGCCGGCCTCTTCCTTCTGGCGTTCGCTGAGTTCCTGGCCCTGGTCCAGTTGCTCATCTACGGCGGGGCCATCGTGATTGTGATACTCTTCGCGCTCATGCTGACGCGCATTCAGGACTTCGAGCGCCTCACCGACAACCGCCAGTGGCCCATAGCCGCGGTTGCGGCTCTCGGCGTGTTCGGCTTGCTGGCCGCCGCCGTGCTGGCGACCAGCACGAGGACTCGCACAGGCGAGGACGGCGAGCCGGTGAGGCAGGGCGTGGGATTCGAGGCGTTCGGTGACACGCTGTTCGCGCAGTGGGCTGTGCCGTTCGAGGTGGCGTCACTGATTCTGCTGGTAGCGCTGATCGGGGCGGTAATCCTGGTGCGCCACACTGGAGGACGCGATTGATAGAACTCGCGCACTTCCAGGTGCTGAGCGCGGCGCTTTTCGCCATCGGGCTTTACGGCGTGCTGGCGAAGCGCAGCGCGGTGCTCATCCTGATGTCCATCGAGCTGATGCTGAACGCCGTCAACATCAACCTGATAGGGTACTCCGCGTTCATGGACTTTGCGGAGTCGCAGCGAGCGCTGGGACACGTGATAGTGGTGTTCGTCATCACCATCGCGGCGGCCGAGCTGGCACTCGCCATCGCGATCATACTGCGGCTGTACCGCAACCGCTCCTCCGTAAACGTGGACGAACTGGACCTGCTCAAGTGGTAGCGACAGGACCGATGGGCATGAGCCGTAGCACTCGAACGGCGCGAATCGCGTCGTCTGCGACCCTGTAGGGACAGATGCCTTTAGCCGACACCATAGGCACGAACTGGGCGTGGGTCATTCCGGCCCTCAGCGCCTCCGCATTCTTCATTGTCGCTGTTATTGGCAAATTCCTTCCTGGCAAGGGCGCTTTCGTCTCCATTGCCGCCATCGCGCTGGGCTTCCTGCTGTTCTGGTATGTGTTCGCCGACCTGCTGAGCAGCGGCGACGCCTTCTTCAGTATCACGTGGCTCGCAATCGGGGAAACCAGCATCACCTGGGGCGTTACGGTGGACCGGCTGTCAGTGACGATGCTGGGGCTCGTAACGTTCGTGGCGCTGCTCGTCCAACTGTACTCGGTCTCCTACATGAAAGGCGACCCGCGCTTCGGTTGGTACTTCGCGGCGCACGCGCTGTTCGCCGCGGCGATGCTGGCGCTGGTGCTCGCCGACAACCTGGTGTTCCTGTACGTCGCCTGGGAGCTCGTCGGGCTGGGATCGTTCCTGCTGATCGGCTTCTGGTATGAGCGGCGGTCCGCGGCCGAGGCGGCCAAGAAGGCGTTCATAACGACGCGAATCGGAGACGTGGGGCTGCTCATCGGAATCATCCTGCTTTACCGCGCCACCGGCTCGTTCGAGATTTCCACGATCTTCCACGTTGCCCAGCAGGGCGGCATCGAGCAGGGTACACTCACCGCTTCGATGGCCCTCATCTTCCTCGGCGCGATGGGCAAGTCCGCGCAGTTCCCGTTCCACGTCTGGCTGCCGGACGCGATGGAAGGCCCAACGCCCGTCAGCGCGCTGATACACGCGGCGACGATGGTGGCCGCGGGCGTCTACCTCGTCGCGCGGCTGATGCCGCTGTTCGAGCTTGCGCCCCTGGTGCTGCATGGTGTGGCGGTTGTGGGCCTCGTGACATTCCTGTTCGCCGGCACGCTGGCCCTGGTGATGACCGACCTCAAGCGCGTGCTGGCCTACTCCACTGTAAGCCACCTGGGGGTGATGATGCTGTCGTTGGGCGCGCTGAGCGTCGCCGCGGCGATGCTCCACCTCGTTGCGCACGGCGTGTCCAAGGCGCTGCTCTTCCTCGGCGCCGGAAGCGTCACGCACGGCACGGACAAGACCGACATCCGCGAGATGGGCGGGCTGGTGCGCGCCATGCCGATTACGGCGGTAACGTTTGTCATTGGGGCGGCATCGCTCGCCGGACTCGTGCCGCTGAGCGGCTTCTTCAGCAAGGACGAAATCATGCTGGCCGTGCTCGACCACAGGCACCCCGTCCTGCTGGTCGCCGCGCTGGCCGGCTCGGTGCTCAGCGCCGTGTACATGGCGCGGATGGCGCTTGTCGTCTGCTTCGGGCGCAACCGGGGCGAGGGCGCGCACGAGTCGCCGTGGCTGATGACGCTGCCGCTCGTGGCACTGGCCCCCTTTGCGCTCCTGCTTGGACTGGCCGCCTACGCCTGGAGCGACGGCTACACGGGCTTCGCGGGCTACCTGACCGGCGACAAGCCCCACCACGCTCCGCTGTGGCTGCCCATCGTGTCCGCGCTGCTGGTCGTGGCTGGGCTCGCCTACGGCTGGCGCACCTGGGGACTGGGCAACGCGACGCCGTTCGCGGGGCGGGACAGTCGTCTGCTGCGCCTGCTGGAGAACAAGTACTACCTCGACGCCATCTTCCAGTGGGTGATCGACAAAATTGCACTGGCGTTCAGCCGATTCGTCGCGCTGTTCGACCGCGTGGTGGTCAACGACACCGGCGTGGACGGACCGGCCTGGTCGGTGATGCTGTCAGCGGTGCGGATGCGCCTGGTGCAGACGGGCCGGCTGTACAACTACGGCCTGGTCATGGCGCTGGGCGTGCTGGGCCTGGCGATGCTGTGGTGGTTTGTGCTGGCATAACGGGATTCCTCTAGACCTCCTCTCCTTTGACGGGAGAGGACCGAGGTGAGGGTGAAAGCGTTGGAACGCTACATAGACTCTACGGAGCAACTGGTCACGGAGATATTCGTACGCGACATCAAGAAGTCGGTCGAGTTCTACCGGCGGCTGGGATTCGAGCTGCTCCGGGACGACGGCGACTTCGTGGAACTGACGTGGGAAGACCACCACCTGTATCTGGACGAGCCGGGCGGTCTCGGCCCGGTCCCCGAGTCGCCGCAGGCCAACGTTCGCGTGATGGTCCCGGACGTCGACAGGTACTGGGAGCTCGCCCAGGAGATGGGCGCGCGCGTGGTGCGCCCGATCGCCGACCAGTACTACGGCCTGCGCGACTTCACCATCGCCGACCCCGACGGCTTCGGCGTGCGGTTCGGCACCAACCTCACCGACCAGGAGCAGGGCCAGGCGTAGGCTATGCTGGAGACACTCGACAGCTATCTCCTTATCGCGCTCATCGCGCTGCCCATGGTTGGGGCGGCGCTGCTCATCGCGATACCGGGCTATCGCGCCCAGGCGGTGCGCTGGACCGCGGCGGCGTTCGCCTTCGCCTGCATGATCCTCAGCTTCTACGCCTTCGGATTCTACGACCACGCCGAGGGCGGTCTGCAGTTCACCCGAACGTGGCAGTGGCTCAGCATTCCCGGCCCGTGGCCGCTGGGCGACGACGGCATAACGCTCACGCTGGGCATCGACGGCATATCCGCGCCCATGATTCTGCTCACGGGCATCGTCATGTTCACCGGCGTACTGGTGTCGTGCAAGCTCGAGGAGCGCAACAAGGACTTCTTCATCCTCTACTTCCTGCTGCTCACGGGCGTGTTTGGCGTGTTCGCCACTCTGGACATGTTCTTCTTCTTCTTCTTCTACGAGCTATCGGTGCTGCCGATGTACCTGCTCATAGGAGTTTGGGGCAGCAGCAGCACCTTCCCGTCGTTCTCGCGCACGAAGGAATACAGCGCGATGAAGCTGACGGTCTATCTCGTCGCGGGGAGCGTGCTCATCTGGATCGCGATAATCGCCATCTTCGCGGAGGCCGGCCTCGGCACGTTCGACATAATCGCGCTCCAGGAAGCGGAGTTCTCGCCGACTTTCCAGAAGGTGTTCTTCCCGTTCCTGGCGGTCGGCTTCGGCGTGCTCGCCGGCCTGTGGCCCTTCCACACCTGGTCGCCCGACGGCCACGTGGCCGCCCCGACCGCCGTCAGCATGGTGCACGCCGGCGTGCTGATGAAGCTGGGCGCCTTCGGCATTCTACGCATCGGCATGTTCCTGCTGCCGGAGGGCGCGGAGTTCTGGATGCCTGCGCTGGTGGCGCTGGGCACGGTGAACGTCATCTACGGCGCGATTTCCGCGATGGGCCAGACCGACCTCAAGTACGTTATCGGCTACTCCAGCGTCAGCCACATGGGCTACGTGATGATGGGACTGGCCACGCTTCACCCGCTCGGCGTGAACGGGGCCGTGCTCCAGATGTTCTCGCACGGCGTGATGACGGCGCTCTTCTTCGCGCTCGTGGGCGTGATCTACGACAAGACGCACACCCGCGACATTGCCGCGCTGGAGGGGCTGGCCAAGCGGATGGGATTCACCGCGGCCTTCTTCGTCATAGCCGGCTTATGCTCGCTGGGGCTGCCCGGTCTGAGCGGTTTCGTGGCCGAACTCCTCGTGTTCCTGGGGTTGTTCCAGACCTACCCGCTCCTGGGCGTGCTCGGCGTGATAGGCGCGGCCATAACCGCGGTGTACATTCTGCGACTGCTCGCGCGGGTGCTGTTCGGCCCTCTGGGCGAGCGTTGGAAGGACCAGACCGACGCGGGCGGGCTGGAGAAGGTGTCGACGGTGGTGCTGGCCGGGTTTATCCTGCTGGTCGGGTTGTTCCCCTTCCCGTTCATAAGAGTGATAGACAGCGGCGTCGCGGACGTGCTGAGCAGGTTTGGCTAGGTGTTGGGCTGAACGCGTATGGGTAACAACTTTTGGCTGCTGCTGCCCGAGTTCCTGGTCACAGGACTGGCGTTCGCCGTCCTGACGCTGGACTTCGTGCTGCGCCGCGAGCGCAAGCACCTGCTGGGCTATGTCTCGGCTGCCGGGCTTGTGGTGATTCTCGCCGTGGCGCTCGTCCAGCTTTGGTCGACGAAAGACGACCTGTACGACGGCCTGCTGGTGATAGACGGCTACGCGCTCTTCTTCAAGGCCTTCTTCCTGGGGCTTGGGGCGGTTGTTATCCTGGCCTCTATCGAGTACGTCCGCCGCCACCTCGACCATCCGGGCGAGTATTACGGCATAGTGCTGTTCAGCGTAGTGGCCATGATGCTGCTGGCGATGTCGGGCGAGCTTCTGACCGCCTACATCGCGCTGGAGCTTCTCAGCTTCTCGCTGTACGTGCTCGTCTCCTACGACCGCTACAACCCCAAGTCCAACGAGGGCGGCACCAAGTACATACTGCTGGGCGCGCTGTCCTCGGCCCTACTGTTGTACGGCATAAGCCAGGTGTACGGGCTGCTCGGAACGACCGGCTTCACCGGAATCAACGAGGCGTTGGCCGCGTCGCCGGACCTCAGCCCGGGCGTGCTGGTGGGCTTGACGCTGATAGTCGCGGGCTTGGGATTCAAGGTCGCCGCCGTACCTTTCCACATGTGGGCCCCGGACGCCTACGAAGGCGCGCCCATTCCCATCACGGCCTACCTTGCGGTCGGATCGAAAGCGGCTGCGTTCGCGCTGGCGCTGCGGCTGTTCGTCGATGCGTTGATGCCGGCCGCGGCCGACTGGCAGATGATCATCATCGTGATAGCGGCGCTGACGATGGTGCTGGGCAACCTGGTCGCGCTGGCGCAGAGCAACATCAAGCGGCTGCTCGCCTACTCCAGCATCGGCCACGTGGGGTACTTGATGATGGGCATAGCCGCGCTGGCGGCGGTCGATGGCGAGGGGCGCGTATCGACGTCCGTGTCCCACCTCGCGTCCAACGGCATTATGCTGCACCTCGTGGCCTACGCCATAACCAACATGGCCGCCTTCCTGTCCATAAGCGCGGTCTACAACGTGACCCGAAGCGAGGAGATCGCCGGCCTCGCCGGGCTGTCCCGCCGCTCCCCCGCCGTGGCTATGGTGCTCGCGGCTGCGCTGTTCTCGCTCGCCGGACTGCCCATCTTCGCCGGATTCGCCAGCAAGTTCTACCTCTTCAACGCGGCCGCGGCCCAGGGACTGCTCTGGCTCGCCGGCCTCGCCATATTCGCCAGCCTCATCTCGCTCTACTACTACCTGACGATTGTGCGGCAGATGTACATCGAGCGGGCGGAGGACCCAACGCCCATTCGGGTGCCCCTGCTTACGCTGTGGGTGCTGGGCGGGCTGTTCGTTGGCATGATTATCGTTGGAATATATCCCGCGCCGGTGATGGAAGCGATACAGCACGCCAGCGACGCGCTGTTCTCGCAGAGCGCTTTCGCGCAGGTTGCACAGGCGACGGGGATCGAATAGACGGAGGACAGATGAACCGGAACGACTCTAACGAATACACCCGCGGCATGGTGGTGGTGGCTCACGCCGACGACGCCGAGTTTGGCTGCTCGGGCACCGTCGCCAAGCTGTGCGCCGAGGGCTGGGACATGGTCTATGTGCTCTGCACGGACGGCAGTAAGGGCACCAGCGATCGCGAGGTCAGCCCCGACGAGCTCGCCCGAATGCGTCAGCAGGAGCAGATAAACGCCGGCAAGGTGCTGGGTCTGAAGGACGTGGTGTTCCTGGGCTACGAGGACAGCCTGCTCCAGCCGACCCTTGAGCTACGCCGCGACATCGCACGAGAGATTCGCCGCTACAAGCCGGACGTGGTGATCTGCCAGTACCCCATGCGGACACTGGACGGCTACTGGGGTGTGGGCCATCCCGACCACATGGCGGCGGGAGAGGCCACGCTCGCGGCCATCTTCCCCACCGCACGCGACCACCTGACCTTCCCCGAGCTGCTCGAGGCGGGCTTCGAGCCGCACAAGGTGGCCGAGGTGTGGATCAACGGCCACCCCGACCCGGACCTGTGGATCGACGTCACCGACCACATGGACACGTCCATCGAGGCCATCGTCGCCCACGAGTCGCAGATAGGCGAGATCCGCGACGGCACCGTCGAGCGCATGAGCGAGCGACTGCGCCGCTGGCGGCGCGAGCGCGCCGTGGGCAAGGGTATGCAGTACGCCGAAACGTTCAAGCGCATCTCCTTCCGGCGGTAGCCGTTCCACGAAGCCGGGCGCGCCTCTGTGGTACGCTGTACTTGTGATGAAGGTCCTCAAAGTCATTCACGGCTACCCTATGCGCTACAATGCTGGCTCCGAGGTGTACTCGCAGGGGCTGGCGCAGGCGCTCGCGGCACGGAACGAGGTCCACGTCTTCACACGGCAGGAGAACGCTTTTCTGCCTGAGTACGCCACGCACTGTGAAACCGACCCATCAGACCCGCGCGTATCGTTGCACGTAATCAACATGGCGCGGGCGCGCGACGGCTACCGCCACGCGCAAGTGGACGCCGCCTTCGCTCGACTGCTGGATGACCTACGCCCGGACGTGGTCCATATCGGGCACCTCAACCACCTGTCCACTTCGCTCGTGTTCGAGGCGAAATCTCGGCGCGTGCCCGTCGTCTTCACGCTGCACGACTACTGGTTGATGTGCCCACGCGGCCAGTTCATCCAGATGTATCCAATAGACCTGTCGCAGGTGTGGCCGGTGTGTAATGGGCAGGACGACCGCAAGTGCGCCGTCCGCTGCTACGTGCGCTACTTTTCGGGTGACGCCGACGAGTACGAGATGGACGCCGCCTTCTGGACGGGCTGGGTGGGGCGGCGTATGGCGCATGTGCGCGAGGTGTGCGACGCAGTGGACGTGTTCATCGCCCCGGCCATGTACCTGCTGCGCCGCTTCCGAGATGAATTCGGCATCCCGGAACGAAAGCTGACCTATCTGGACTACGGTTTCCATCGGGAACGCATGGCTGGCCGCGCCAGAACACCCGGCGAACCGTTCACCTTCGGCTACATCGGTACGCACATACCCGCCAAGGGCGTGAACCACCTGATAGAATCATTCGGTAAGGTGTCGGGGAGTCCCAGGTTGCGTATCTGGGGCCGCGACCGCGGCGTCGAGACCGCCGGGCTGCGCGCGATGGCGCACGGACTGCTCGACAACGCCGGCGAACGCATCGAGTGGATGGACGAGTACCGCAACCAGGACATCGTTTCGGACGTGTTCAACCAATGCGACGCGATTGTAGTGCCATCCATATGGGCCGAAAACTCACCGCTTGTCATCCATGAGGCGCTACAGGCGCGCGTGCCGGTCATCACCGCCGACTACGGCGGCATGGCCGAGTACGTCCGCCACGAGGCCAACGGCCTGCTGTTCACGCACCGAGACCCGCGCTCGCTCGCCCGGCAGATGCAGAGGCTGGCCGACGACCCTGCGCTCGCGCGTCGGCTGGGCGCTCGGGGCTACGTCCAGTCCGACGACGGCGACGTGCCCGACATGGCGGCCCACGCGCTCGCGGTGGAAGCCATTTACCATGGGCTCATAGCAGACAAGGGGGCAGGAGATGATAGAAGCCGCGACCCAGACTGAGGCGGCCCAGCGCAAGCGACCCGGCCCCTGGCGCATCACGTTCGACACCAACCCCGACGACTGCAACCTCCACTGCATCATGTGCGAGGACCACTCGCCCTACAGCAGCACTCAGACGAACAGGCGGCTGGCGGGCCGCCCCAAGCGCCGCATGGGCATAGACCTGATTCGCCGCGTCATGGAGGAATCGCGAGGAACCGGCCTGCGCGAGATAATCCCGTCCACAATGGGCGAACCGCTCATCTACCGCTACTTCGACGACATACTGGATATGTGCGCCGAGTACGGAGTCAAGCTCAACCTGACCACCAACGGCACCTTCCCACGACGCGGTGCGACGGCTTGGGCAGAGCGCATCGTGCCGGTGGCGTCCGACGTCAAAATCTCGTGGAACGGCGCGACCAAGGACACCCACGAAAACGTAATGCTCGGCTCCAACTGGGAAAGCGTCGTCGAGAACGTCCGCGCCTTCATCGCCGTCCGCGATGTCCACGCCGCGAGGGGTGGCAACCGATGCCGCGTTACGTTCCAGCTGACCTTCATGGAAATCAACGTGTCCGAACTGCCGGACATAGTAAGGTTGGCCGCCCAGCTTGGCGTGGACAGGGTGAAGGGCCACCACCTGTGGGTCCACTTCACGCAGATGCGAGGCCAGTCGATGCGGCGCAGCCCGGAGGTCATCGCGCGCTGGAACGCCATCGTGGACGCGGCCTACGACGCCGCGGATCTCCATCGGCTGCCGAACGGTGAGCGCGTGTTGCTGGAGAACATCTTCCGGCTGGACGAAAACGGCGAAGGCGACATCGCCCCGGACGGCGAGTGTCCCTTCCTGGGGCAGGAGGCGTGGGTGGCCTCCGACGGCAGGTTCAACCCGTGCTGTGCCCCGGACGCGCTCCGCCGCACGCTCGGTTACTTCGGCAACGTCAACGACGCCAGTCTGTACGAACTATGGGAGAGCGGGGAGTACCGGGAACTCGAGGCGAACTACATGAAGAACGCGCTGTGCCAGGGCTGCAATATGAGGCGCCCTGTGGACTCATGACAAGTGCCTGGCAGGAATACCGCATAGCCGAAGACGCATCCCATCACGTCCACCAGGGACGCCCGGCTTATGCGACCCGCTTTCGCAGCGTGGAGAAGTTCCACGAACCCGGCCTCGCGCCCGTGATAGACGACTCCGGCGCCTACCACGTAACCCCCGACGGCCAGTCCGCCTACGACTCGCGCCACGTGCGGACGTTCGGCTTCTATGAGGGCCGTGCGGCTGTTCAGGCTGAAGACGGTTGGTTCCACGTGCTCCCTGACGGGCGGCCCTTGTACGCCGAACGCTACGCCTGGTGCGGCAACTTCCAGGAAGGCCGCTGCCCGGTGCGGCTGCCGGATGGCCACTACTTCCACATTACCGCCGATGGCGATCCGGCTTACCCGGAACACTACCGCTACGCCGGCGACTTCAAGGACGGTTACGCGGTCGTGCAGCGCGAGGATGGCAAGCACACACACGTAAGAGCCGACGGCGAGCCGCTGCATAGCCGATGGTTCGACGACCTGGACGTGTTTCACAAGCGACATGCCCGAGCCCGCGACGCTGGCGGCTGGCATCACGTGGACATGACCGGCGAACCTCTGTACGCTGTGCGATTCGCCAGCGTGGAGCCGTTCTACAACGGCCAAGCGCGCGTGGAGACGTTCGAAGGCGCGCTGCTTGTCATAGATGAGAAGGGCCTGATACTGCTGGAACTCAGGCCGCCCACGCAATCGCACTTCGAGCGGCTGTCGGGCGATATGGTGGGCCTGTGGCGGACGCAGACTGTACATGCCGCGGTGACGTTAGAGGTGCTTGAGGCCTTGCCGGGAACCGCCCAGGAGGTTGAGAGCAGATGCGGGCTACACGGCGGATTCGGGGCAAGGCTGATGCGTGCGCTCGCGGAGTTGGACCTGGTATGGCGGGATGGGCAGGACATCTATCGTGCTACCGAGCGCGGTGCGCTGCTCACTCGCGGCCATCCGCTATCTCTCGCTGATGCCGCGAGCCATTGGGGCGTAGAGGCATACGAAGCTTGGGTGGATGTGGCAAGCACGCTTCAAACGGGCAAACCAGCCTTCGAGCGTCTGCACAATGAGAGCTTCTTCGACTGGGTACGATTCTTCCCATCTCACTTGCGGGCCTACCAGTCGGCCATGTCGAAATACGCGCGACATGACTACCGGAGCCTGGCCGAGGTTATGGACTTTTCGGTCCACGCGCACGTGCTGGACGCGGGAGGCGGCACCGGCGAGTTGGCGTTCGCGCTGCTGCGTTCGTATCCCACTCTGAAGGCGACAGTTATGGACATGCCCGAAGTCGTCGAATTCGCCAGTGCGCCTGCCGACCTCCAGACCCGTTGCCGTTTCGTGCCAGGAGACCTCTTCCGGCGTTGGCCCGTATCGTCCGACGCCGTGATTCTGGCCAGAGTGCTCCACGACTGGCCGGACGAAGACGCGCTGCGAATCCTGCGGCGAGCTCGGCAGGCCATGCCCAGGGGTGGCGCGCTGTACGTGGTGGAGATGGCGCTGGACGAATCGACAGACGCGGGCGGCCTGCTGGACCTGCACATGATGGTCATGACCGGCGGCGCAGAGCGCACCGAGCGGCAGTACAGTGCGCTGCTGGCGCAAGCGGGGTTTGAGATGCTCGACGTCACGGAGACGCATTCAGTGAGTTCCGTGATGCGGGCGATGGCGATGTAAGCGCCGAAAACGTTTGCATCACAATGTAGAATTAGGATACACTAGTGGAGTACGACCTAGGGTTGCCATATGGCAAAGGTCTTTTCACCAAGACTGGCAGCCCAAGATTCAATGGGTCTGAGGTGAGACACCGACAATTGACTACCACGTCTCAAAGCCCGCAGTTCAAGTTGCGGGTTTTCTTTTGTCACTTTCTGGGCCTTTCAGGCCTGATTCTGTCTAACTCCGGTGGGATACCAAGCCAAAGGATACGCTAGAACACTGATAAGGAGGGAAGTATGACCCTCGAGCATCGTCCAATTGAAGCAAGAGGTGGAGGTGGTAAAGGCGGAGGGAGCAAGGGTGGAGGCAGCAACGGCAACCCCAACTATCCCAGTACGACCGGCAAGCCCTCAGGTACTGGCCGGGGCAACCAGAAGAAGTGACCCAGTCCATATCCTAACCGGGCGCCGATAGGCGCCATGGGTATCCCACCAGAGTTACACAGAATGATGAGCTACCCCTGCGGAGTGTCCTGGATAAAGAGAAAACTGAGCCTCATACCCGCCCAAGCGGATGCCGCGCTCGTGTTGCGGCACGCCGAGCGCGAGGCCATCCCGCCGGGCACGTTCGGCGCGGACATGGCGCTCACGGCGAACGGCGTGGCGTCCGCCGAGCGGCTAGGCGCGGTGCTGGCCGGTATGCGGGCGCGCGTCAGCGTCACCACCAGCCCCGTGCCGCGCTGCGTGGCGACGGCGCGGGCGTTGCTTTGCGGCGGCCGGCCGGAAGAGGTCAGCCTGGACTGGCGGCTGGGTGACCCCGGACCGTTCGTAGTGGATACACAGCAGAGCGGGCCGCTCTTTCTGAAACTCGGCCCGTTGGAGATAGCGCGCCGCCAACTGGAGGACGCCGAACCTCCCAACGGCATGCGCGCCACGTCAGATGGCGTTGAACTTCTGCTGGAACTGGTGATGGATGACCTGGGAACTAGCGGACGCCTGAACATCTACGTGACGCACGACTCGATTCTGGCTGTACTCGTCGCCTGCCTATACGGACTATCGGTAGATGAGATTGGCTGGCCCGGCTACCTGGACGGCCTGCTGCTGTGGCGTGATGATGAGAGGTTGCGATTCGTGTGGCGCGGATTACACCAGTGTTCGCGCCCACTGCGCGGTTAGCGCTATTGCCTGGGCGGGTAACACTTCCGGCGCGAAGCCCAGCACGTGGCGGGCCTTCTCGATGCTGAACGCCTCGCGATGGCCCTCTTCACCGGGGCGGTAGCCCACATACTCGATTGGCGCGCCGCCGCCGGTGGCGTCTCGGCACCTCCGAGCAATCTCTCCTACGCTCTGCTCGACACCTGAGCCTACGAAGAACTTCTGCCCAACGACCTTATCGGCGGGCGCCTCTATGGCCAGCGTCCAAGCCCTCACCACGTCGTCGATATAGGCCAGATCGCGAGTCTGCCGGCCGCCCTCGACTACAATGGGCCTGCCGTGCAGCGCGTTCCACAGCCACTTGAAAACGAACACCTCGCGGCGCATGTTGGGACCAATCACTACGCCTGTCCCCATCACAATCGCGGGCACGCCGTAGGCCAGCCGCCACGCGCCCAGCGCCATCTCCGCCGCCGCCTTTGAGAAGCCGTAGGGGTTGTGCGGCGTCAGCGGATGGTCTTCGTCGATTGGCAGATACAGCGCGCGGCCTATCTCGTTGCCGGAGCCGGCGAACATGAGCTTTGTCGCGCAGTCCGCCTGGCGCACCGCCTCAAGCAGCGCAACTGTGCCTTCCACGTTCTGCATGACGGTGTAGCGCGGCGAACCGAAGGCGAGCGGCGTGTCGGGCTGCGCGGCGAGATGCACCACCACCGAATGGCCGTCAACGTCCACGGGCTGGACGTCCTGCACACTCTTCCACAGGTACTGGAACGAGGTGTCGGCCATCTTGTCTGCTAGCCGGTGGGCATGGCTCGGAGCCACTACGTCCAGGCCAGTGACATGGTAGCCGCGCGCGAGCAAGGACTTGGCGAGTGCGGAGCCGCCGAACCCCGCCGCGCCCGTAATCAGCACGCTGTTGTCGTGGCTTCGTGTCGTAAGCAGGCCCCCTACCCGCCCCGGAGCGCCGCCTCGCGGCGGACGCGGCGGATGCCGCCCATGTCCGAGCCTTCCAGCGGCGTGTCGCCTATGACCAGCTCGAGCTCCAGCTCCGCGTAGGCACTGCTCGACACGCCCAGCAGATCCCGCAGCACATGGGTGTTGTGCTCGCCGAGGCCCGGCGCCGGCCCGTGGCGCGGCTCGCCCTGCTCCGACAGCTTCCACATGGGGCCGCTCAGCAGGAACGTTCCCACTTCCGGGTGCGTCACCTGCTGGAAGTAGTCCCGGGCCTGCAAATGCGGGTCGTCGTAGGCGTCCGCGCCGCAGTCCACCACCGCCGCGGCGGGCACACCCGCCTCTTGCAGCAGCTCGACGGCCCGGTGGCGGTCCAGCCCGCGCGTCCAGTCGGCGATGTTAGCGTCCACCTCGTCGTGGTTGGCGAGCCTGGCGTCGAGCGTGGCGAATCGCGCGTCGTCCGCCAGCGCGGGCGCTCCCATCGCCTCGCACGCCGACCGCCACTCGCTTTCGGTTCGGACGGCGAGGGCGATCCAATTGTCCTCGCCCTCGCACGGATACACTCCGTGCGGCGCCATGTCGGGGTGGCGGTTGCCGCGCCGCGCCCTCGGACGGCCCGTCATGCCGTACTCCAGCACCGCCTCGCCCATGTGGGGAATGAACGACTCCGCCTGCGCCATGTCGATGAACTGGCCCTCGCCGGTGCGGTTGCGCCTCTGCAGCGCCGTGCAAACCGCGAACGCCGCCGTGGCGCCGCCCACGGCGTCCGGGTGATGCACCGGCGACAGCGTGGAAAGGTCCAGGTCGGGGTAGCCGCGCTGCGAGGAGTGGCCCGACAGCGCGTCGATGGTCATGCCCATGCTGCGGTAACGCTTGTAGGGGCCGGTGTTGCCGAAGCCCGGCATCAGCAGCATCACTATGTCCGGCTTCACGCGTCTCAGCGTCTCGTAATCGAGGCCGAACTTCTCGGTCATCACCCCGTAGGCGTAGTTGGACACCACCACGTCGCTGATGCTCACAAGCTCCTTGAAGGCGTCGGCCCCCTTCGGGTCGCCCAGGTCGAGCGTCAGGCCCAGCTTGTTGCGGTTGAGGCCGTTGAAGTTGGCGGCGCGATTCCAGGGCCGCTCGCCGGGGTCGCCGTCCGGATAGCCAGCCGAACCCTGGGGAGGCCGCACGGGGCCGCGCGCGATGCGCTGGATGGACTCGACCTTGATGACCTCCGCGCCCAGGTCGCCCAGCAACACGCCGCAGAACGGCCCGGCCCAGATCTCGGCGAGCTCCAGCGAGCGCACGCCCGCAAGCGGCAGAGGGGCGTTCGAGTCGATGTTCATGATGCCTGCCTCCGTCCTGTCGCTAGATTATCTCGCGACTGCGCAGCCCCGCTATCTCGGAGGGGTCCAGGCCGAGCAGCCCGCCCAGTATCTCGTCGTTGTGCTGGCCCAGCGTCGGTGCGGGGCGCGGTTCGTTCGCGGGCAGGCCGTCCAGCTTGAAGGGCGAGCCGCTGTAGGTAAGCCCACCCGCCTTTGGATGTACCATGCGTTGGAAGTAGTCCCGCGAGGCCAGGTGTTCGTTGGCGATGACCTCGCCGGTCGTGAGCACGGGGCCGCCGGGGATGCCCACTCGCTGCGTGGCCTCGAACACCTCCTCGCGCGTGTGCGCGTCCAGCCACGCCTGGAACCTGTCCAGCAGCTCGTAGTGGTACTGCTCGCGGTCGCGCGGCGTCGCCATGCGCGGGTCGTCCAGCAGTTCGGGCGACTCTATCATGTTCGCGAAGTAGGGCCACATCCTGGGTCCCAGCGGCAGGAAGCTGAAGTAGCCGTCCTTGCAGCGGAAGGTGCCGACGGCGAACGTCTCGCGCGCCCCCGCGACCGGCTCGTGAGGCGTGGTGCGGCTGTCGGTCTCGCCGCTGTAGGCGAAGGGCGCGCGCCGCCCTATCTGGTGCGGATGGCCCGCGAAACACTCCTGGATGGATACGTCGATCCAGCGGCCCTTGCCCGTAAGTCCGACGCCGACGCAGGCGGCCATCGTCGCGGTCGCCGCGGACGTGCCGGCGAAGTACTGGGCGATTTCGCCGCCGTACATGAGCGGCTCGCGGTCCGGCAGCCCCTCACGGAGCATCCCGCCGCCCGACGCGAAGACGGTCAGTTCGGTGTACTGGTGCTGGCTGTACGGCCCCGTCTGGCCGAAGGGCGTTATGGAGGTCATGACCAGGTCGGGCCGGGCGCGACGCAGCGTGTCGTAGCCAAGGCCCATCGATTCCATCTGGCCGGGCGGGCCGCTCTCGACCAGCACCTCGCTCTCGCCGACGAGTCGCAGAAAGAGGTCGCGGCCCTCGTCGCTGTCCAGGTCGAGCGTAACGCCCTTCTTGTTGGTGTTGAGATGCAGGAACAGGGCGCTGCCCTCGGCGCGAGGGGCGTCCGGGGCGAACGGTCCGCGATGGCGGCTCTCGTCGCCGGTGCGGGGAGGCTCGATCTTGACGACCTCCGCGCCGTACTCGGCGAGCAGCTTGGCGCAGTATGGCCCGGCGACTCCTTGGGAGGCGTCCAGCACTCGCAGTCCGTCCAGGGCCAGTATCGGCATAGCGCCACCTAGTCCACGCGCACCGCGAGCAGGCGCTTACGCCCGGCATGCGGCATGGCGTCCGCAGGATGGGCGCCATAATACCACACCGGCGCTGGCGGCGGGCGGTTCACCCCCCATCCTAACCTTCCCCTGTCGAGGGGGAAGGGACTGGTCGCTCCGCTGGCGCGCCTAGTCGTCGAACATCTCGGTCTCGCTATCCGGCGCGGTGAGCGAGATGTGGGCGAAGTCGGAGTCGGCGGTCGCGCCGTGCCAGTGCTTCTCGCCGGCCGGGATGAGCGCGGTATCGCCCTCGGTGACCTCAACCTCTTCGGACTCGTTGGCCACGATCCCCGTGCCGCTGGTGACGTACAGGATCTGGTCGCTGGTGTGGGTGTGGAACTTGTTGCGGGCCCCGGCGGCGAAGCTGACCAGATTGAAGCTGAACCAGTTGCTGTCGCCGCTCACTATCGACTGCCCGGTGACCTTACCTCCGACGAACAGTGGCGCGTCGGTGCGGTCCTGTTCGGGTCCTGAGCCGTTTCTGATGATCTTCATGGCTGTGTCCTCCTTCTGTGTTCCTGCTTTCCGTAGTGGTCGCGTACGCGTTGTTTATGGTGCGGGTCGTGCGCGAGGATGCGGCCCAGGCGCACCTGCTCCTCCACCGGGACCGCAGGCGCCGGTGCCGGGCGAGTCGGCTCGCTGCCGATTGCGCCGTTGGCCTCCATCGCACGCACGTCCTCGCCGGCCATGCCGAGAACGTCCTCGAGCACGTGGCGGTTGTGCTCGCCGAGCAGGGGCGCCACACGTCGAGGCCCGGCGGGCGCCCCCGCGAACTTCCACGGCCTGCTCGAGTACGGCAGCGGCGGCATGTCGGCGTCCGGGTGGTGCTCGTAGACTTCGTAGAAGCCCCTCGACGTGAGATGCGGGTCGAACAGAAGCTCGGCGTTGTTGAGCACGGCCCCGGCCGGCACGCCGGCTGCTTGGAGCCGACTAGCCAACTCGCGGTGCTTCCATCCTCGCGTGAGCGTCGAAAGCGCCTCGTCCAGAGCGGCCCTGTGCCGCCAGCGAGAGTCGGCGTCCTCAAAGCGTCTGTCGTCGCTCAGCGCGTCCGCTTCCAGGACGCCGCACAGGCTCGCCCACTCCGCGTCCTGAGAGACGGCTATGGCGATCCAGGCGTCCACTCCCTGACACGGGTAGAGGCCGTGCGGCGCCATGTAAGGATGGCGGTTGCCGATGCGGCGCGTGACCCTGCCGTTGGCGGTGTAGTCCATCAGCGTTTCGGCCGCGGTGGCGCTGGCGGCCTGTGCCTGGGACACGTCCACGAACTGGCCCCTGCCGGTGCGAGCGCGGTGGGCCAGGGCCGTGACTATCGCGAACACGGTGTGCTCGGCGGCGGTGTAGTCGGTATAGGGCATCTCGGCCAGTTCGGGCGGTCCTCCCTCGTATCCGGTGGAGTAGCACAGCCCCGATGCCGCCTCGGTCGTCGGGCCGATCGCGCCGAACGCGGACCACGGGCCGGTAAAGCCGTATCCGGTGGAGGATACGAACACGATGTCGGGCCTCAGTAAGCGCAGGTCGTCGTGCTCCAGCTTGAAGTTGCGCATGACCCTGGGAGTGAAGTTCTCGATGAACACGTCGCTCATGGCGATCAGATCGCGCAGCGTGTCCAGCGCGCCGGGCTTCGACAGGTCGAGTGTGACGCCCAGCTTGTTGCGGTTCTGCTCGTAGAAGTTGGCGCCGCGGTTCCAGTAGGCCTTGCCCGGGTCGTTGTCGTAGAAGGCCGAGGCGCGGTATCCCTCCAGGCGCGCGTGCGACTCCACCCTGATGACCTGCGCGCCCATGTCGGCGAGCATCTTGACGGCGTGCGGCACCGCGATGAGCTGGCCCATCTCCACGACGCGAACGCCTGACAGCGGGAGACTCATAGGCTAGATGTCCCCGCTCGCTCTCATGGCGACCAGGTCGGCGGGCGAGAATCCCAGCTCGCCGAACACCTCGGCATTGTGGTGTCCGAGCGTCGGCGCGGGCGACCGGGCGCGCCAGGGCGTGCCGCTCATTTCGAAAGGCGCGCCCGGATAAGGGAAGCTGCCCGCCACGGGGTGATCGACGTGCTCGAAGTAGTGCCGGTGGCGATACTGGGGGTTGTCGACCAGCTGGGCCGGGTCCTGCACGAGGCCGAAGATGTAGCCGCGCCGGTCGTGGGCGGCGTAGAACAGGTCGGTGGCGTCGTGCCGGGCAATCGCCCGCTCCACCTCGTCGCGCAGGGCCCGGGCATTGTCTCGCCGGCCTTCCGACGTGGAGAATCGCTCGTCCGCAAGCGCCGGCGCTTCCAGGAACTCCGACAGGTCGGCCCAGTCCACGCCGCCGAACACGATGGGCACTACGTAGCCATCGCCCGCCGTCATGGGGCCCCGTGGCATCTCTCCTGTGTGGGTCGCGGCCCTGGCCTTGATGCCGCCCTGGTAGGAGTAGACGGACGCGGTGTCCCTCAGAGCGGTGGTCATAGACTCCTGGATCGAGAGGTCCACGTATTCCCCGCGGCCGGTCATCATGCGATGGAACACGGCAATGGCCGCGGCCGACGCGGCGTTGGTGCCCGCCTTGAACTGCGTCTGGTTGTAGGCGTGGACGAGCGGCTCGCGGTCCTGGCTTCCGAAGATGTAGGCCATGCCGCCCAGGGCGTACTCGACGATCTCGGTGGCCTTGTGGTCGCGGTAGGGGCCGGACTGCCCGAAGTTGGATATGGACACCATGATCACGTCCGGGTTGACCTCGCGAAGCGCGTCGTAGTCCAGGCCCAGGGATGGCATGACGCGTGGGCTGAAGTTCTCGACCACGACGTCGGCCTCCGCCGCCAGTCTCAACGCGATGTCGTGGCCCATCCGCGACTTGAGGTTCAGGGTGACGCCGCGCTTGCTGGTGTTCAAGTACAGGAACGGCAGGCTCATATCGGGGTGTGGCTCATCGCGGACGAACGGCCCCATGCGGCGCGCGGGGTCGCCGCCGCCGGGCCGCTCGACCTTGACGACGTCGGCGCCGAAGTCGGCGAGGAGCTTGGTGCAGTACGGCCCGGCCACGTGGTGGGTGAAGTCCAACACGCGAACGCCGTCGAGCGCGGCCTGATTCATGGAGCGGAGTGATCCCCCGGATTGGTGTATAATCCGGCCCACGGCCCGGCAACACGGCGCGGTCCGAAGGGCCGACTAGAGTATATCTTCCCATCTGGCGACACCACAAGCGAGAACGGGCGGATCGCAGACCCGCTCCTACCAGAGAATAGACAGGAGGACTCGATGAGCGCGAAGGTAGTGCTGCTCTCACCGACCAACGGGGAGCAGTTGGAGGCGTTTCGCAGGTTGGCGCCGGAGGGCGTCGAAATCGGCTGGGTGGACTCGTCGCTGCCCATCGATGAGCAGGCTGAGCAGATGCGCGACACCGTGTCGGTGATCGCCATACCGTCGGTGTTTCCGGTGGAGCTCGCGCGGGCGTGCCCGAACCTGCGGCTGGTGCAGACAATCAGCGCGGGCACCAACATGATGGACCTGCAGGCGCTGGGCGAGCTGGGCGTGAAGGTGGCCAATAACGGTGGGGGCAACGCGGTCGCGGTCGCCGAGCACTCCATCACGCTCATGGTGAGCGTCTACCGGAAGCTCCAGCTTCAACTCCAGTACGTGAAGGAGCGCAGGTGGGCGGGAGACATCCGGGAGAGCTGGTTCGAAGACGCATACGAACTGACGGGCAAGACCGTGGGCATCATCGGGTTCGGGCGGATCGGGCAGAGCGTGGCGCGGCGGCTTCAGGGCTGGGAGTGCGAGCTGCTGTACAGCGACGTGGTCAACTTCCCGGCGGAGCTGGAGCGGGAGTTGAACGTGCGGCGGGTGGAGAGGGACGAGTTGCTGCGGGAGTCGGACATCGTGACGCTGCACGTGCCGCTGAACAGGCACACGAGGGCGATGCTGAGCGACCGCGAATTCGACATGATGAAGCCTAACGCGGTGTTGGTAAACGCCTGCCGTGGTCCGGTGGTGGACGAGGCGGCGCTCATCAGGGCGATGCAGGACGGGAAGATAGCGGGAGCGGGCCTGGACGTGCTGGAGGAGGAGCCGACGAGTCCGGACAATCCGCTGCTGGACATGGACAGGGTGCTGGTCACGCCGCATCTGGCGGGTTTCGGGCAAGAGGCGACGGCCAAGAGCCGGGCGTTCGCGGTGCGGAACACGACGGGCGTGGCGGCGGGCGCGGAGCCGGACTCGGTGGTGCTGCCGGAGTAGGGGGAGCGACGTGGCCCTCAGCAGTGACCGCTTCTTCGCACATTAGAACGGCGGGGGGACCTTCTCCTTGGATTCCGGGGGTAGGTTGGCGTACCAATTTCTGATGCGCGCGCGCTCTTCCTCCAACCGCGCGCGCTCTCCCTCCAAGCGCTTGCGTTCTTCTTCTCGCTCTTCCTCCAGGCGCTTGCGTTCTTCTTCCCGGCCTTCCTGCCGCGCCTCGGCCAGGCGTCTTTCGTTGATTCTTCGCGCCAGCATCGAAAACACCTCCCATGTGCCCAGTAGCAGCAGTGTTGCTCCCACGGCGGCAGCCATGCCCGCAACCAAAGCCACTCCCATCTGAAGAACGGAGTCCGTTCGATTGAGAAAGATCTCGTAGACGGTCAGCACGATGGCAATTGCCCAAGCCAGGGCCACCGACGCCACGACATACTTGATCTCATCGTCTCTGAACATTCTATCCGACTGAACTCGCTTGCCTCAACGTTAGCGGCTCACTCTCGGCCTTACGCGTCGTATTCGATGCCGATGGAGGCCAGCAGGCCGCGGGGGTTGTCGTCGAGGAGGGTTAGGGCCTCGTGTTCGTCGAGGCCGGCGCCGCGGGCCACGCGGAGGGCGTGCTCGCGCGTCAGCAGGTCGCCCGGCTCGTGGGCGTCGGAGTCGAGCACCATGGCCGCGTTGGCCTCGCGGGCGATGCGCGCTACGTGGCCGTTGGTGAGGCTGTGGCCCCTGCGAGTGGAGATCTCGAGGTAGACGCCGTTCGCCGCGGCGATGGCGGCCTCTTCGGGCGTGATGAGGCCCGGGTGGGCGAGTATGTTGACGTGGCGAGAACTGACGGCGGCGCGGTTGGTGCCCGGCTCAACCGGCTCGACGATGGTCTCGCCGTGCACGTTCACCACCTTCGCGCCGAGCGCCCTCGACTCCCTGGCCAGCAGGTCGATGTCTTCCTTGGGGGTGTGGGTTATCTCCACCCCCGGCAGGGCGAGGATATCCCAGCGCTCGGAGGCCATCCTGCAGTCGATGGTCAGCGCCTTCAGTACGTACTCGAGGTTGCCGGAGCCCACGTGGTCGGTGATCGCCATTACGCGGTAGCCGGCGACGAGCGCGCGGCGTATAAGCTCCACGGGGGAGAGCACACCGTCGCTGAGGAAGGTGTGCGTGTGGAAGTCGAACACGGAGGGCTACTCTTCCCGCAGCTTGTCGGCCAGGCGGCGCATGGCCCCGGCGGTGTCACCAATGTAGACCTCCGGCAGCTCTTCGCCGTGCGAGACCTTCAGGCAGACGAAGACGGGGCCCTTGGCGTTCATGATGTTGGGCAGCTCGTTGACGAGGTCCTCGAGGTTGTCCAACTCGAAGCTCTCGAGGTAGCCCGCGTCCTTCGCCATGGCGGCGAGGTTGAACCTGCCGGCGCCGGGCACCGGCTGGCCGCCGGTGGTGAAGTACATGCCGTCTTCGAAGACGAAGTGGACGAGGTTTTCGGGCTCCTGGTCGGCGATGGTGACGAGGGTGCCGAGGTTCATCAGCAGTCCGCCGTCGCCGTCCAGCACGACAATGCGCTTGTCCGGGCGGGCGAGCGAGAGTCCCAGGGCCACGGAGGACGCCTTGCCCATCGCGCCGAAGATGGGCAGGTCCAGGTCGCGATTGGTCGAGACGGACTCCCAGTAGCGGTTGGGGGTCATGGTGCTGACCACTATGGCGTCCTCGCGGCCGTCGTTGATGGCCTTGATGGCGTCTAGCGAGTGAATCACGGCGGAAGCTCTCCTGTGCAGGGTGCGGCCTGTTGGCTGGGAGTATTGTATGGCGAAGGCGGGGCCAGTTCAACCGCGGCGGTGGCCCTGCGCGCGGTACAAAGTAGGCTTTAGCTGAAAGTGTTCCATTTTGTGCCGTTCGTACTTGGGGGGTGTTCCGTTGGGGGTGTCTGATGTCGCCCGGTTGTCACGATTTCGGGTGTTTTCGGTATGGTTTCGAAGGGTTTGGTGGCGGAACGGGACTAGGCGTCTCGCCGGGTTCGCCGGGGTGCTGGCGGCGGTTCGGTTGTTGGTGATGCTTGGCATGTGGGGAGAATAGCACGGATGTGCGTGAGTGTCAATGGCCGTTTGCGTCTAAATCAAACACGGCGCAGCGTGATTGCTTACACAGATTGCGGTGTTCAGAACAGTGTTGACAAGCCAAAACGGGTGTAGCAGACTAGGCGCAAGCTGAGAGTCAGGAATCTCTAGTTGGGTAGTGTGCAATGTCCAAACGTCGTAGACGCAAGAAACAGCGACGCAAGTAAGAGCAGTGCAATGCTCCAGCGGTGCAGCTCGAAGATGGAGACGTCGGTGTATTCGGAGCCGCAGGCTTCTACCACGCCGACTGGGAACGGCCGACGGCCGGTGTTGAACCCATGGGGCATGCCGGTGAGATCTCAATCCACACCGACCGAGAATATCTAACGGAAGGACTATTACCCCATGCGGCATACCAGCGAGAACTCGGCTCAGACTGACTGGACAGGGCCGTCAGGCCTGATAGGTGCATACATCGACGAGGAACGGGAGAAGACCCTCGACGCCTACCGGAGCCAACCGAACCTTGTAGACGAACATGCCAACCATGAGCAGGATACCGCTCGAGGCGGATACGCGCACCGGCAAATGTTCGAGTTGGTACAGAACAGCGCCGACGCCCTAGCTAACTCGGACGGCGGGCGCATTGAATTGCGCCTGACCTCCAAAAACCTCTACTGCGCCGATAATGGGCGGGCTATCGACGAGGATGGCGTGAAAGCGCTCATGTTCTCCTACCTATCTCCCAAGCGTGGCACAGCGGAAATTGGGAGATTCGGGCTAGGGTTCAAGTCCGTACTTGGCGTCACCAATGCCCCCGAGTTTTTCAGCCGCTCCGGTTCATTCCGGTTCGATGTCGAAGTAGCGCGGGAAGAGATACGACGTGTCGCTCCGGACGCCGAGCGGTACCCGGCGCTACGGCTGCCAGTTTCCATCGACCCACTGCCGGAGGTGGAGGCCGACGTAGTTCTACGCGACTTGGCCGATTGGGCCACCAACATCGTGCGGCTGCCACTCAAGCCTGGCGCTCGCGACTCCCTTCTCGAACAGGCCACGAACTTCCCTCCTGAGTTCGGGCTGTTCGTCGAGCACGTGTCGAAGTTGAACATTTACGTCGACGGCGACGTCCAGCGCTCCATCAGGCTGAGGCGCGAAGGCGACTTCCGTACGCAGTCCGACGGTGATGAGCTACCTCCCTGGAAGGAAGCTGCGTTGAAGCTGAGTCGCGATAGCGATTTCCGTGTGCTCGCCGACGGCGATGATGAAGCTCGCTGGATCGTTGTCAGTACCGTTCACAAGCTTTCCGAGTGCGCCAGAGCGGACAGCAGAAGCCTCGATGACGCTACCGAAGTGGAGATCAAGTGGGCGGCACCTGTAGAAAGGCTGAACGAGCCTGGGTACTTTTGGGCGTTCTTCCCCACGCAGACTTCTAGCCTGCTGGCAGGCGTCCTCAACGCCCCGTGGAAGACCAACGAGGACCGCCGGAACCTGCTGCCGGGCGTCTATAATGACGAGTTGATTGACGCGGCCGCGTCAATGGTGGCCAAAGCTCTACCGCGGTTGTCCAACAAGAGTGTACCCGCTCGCCATCTTGACGCACTGCCTCGTCGAGAAGAAACCGGTGACAGTGAACACAGCAGGAGACTTCGGGTCCAACTACAGGCGAACCTGCGTGGTGTGAAAGTCGTTCCCGACCAACTAGGCAAGCTCCACAGGCCCACCGAGCTCATGTACGCTCCGACCGAAATCACTGACCCGAGACGGGGGACTGCACGTGCGCTCGGGAGGTGGGGCGAGTACGAGGGCCGACCCAAGAACTGGGCGCACCACAGCGCGCTGACTCGTAACAGGCTATTCGCTATAAGGGAACTCTTGCCAATCAGGGCCATCAACAGGTCCTACGGATCAACCTACACGATACAAGAGGGCCCAGTGGAACTTCCGGTCGCAACGGTCGCGAGGTGGCTTAGGGCCTTGGTAGACCACGCCGATACCCCGGAAAAGGCTCTTGAAGCCTCAATGGCCGCATTGCAGACGGCGGCTCTGATACCGGAAGCGGTCCGCGAGGGCAAGCACTTCGGCCAGATAATGTTCACGTCTAGGGGTAGTTGGGTTGAACCGAATCCCGAGTCCGTGTTTCTCGGTGGCGAGTTTGCCGGCGGCAAATCCAAGCTAGTGCATCCACAGTTGGAGGCCGATCCAGAAACACTAAATGCGATGAAGGTGCTCGGCATTGTACCAACGTCGGCTGAAACGGCATTCAAAGCCGCGGCCGACAACTTGCTGAGCGCGGACCAACAGGCATCGACCACAGTCGCGGACTGGCGCGAGTTCTGGCAGCTTGCGCGCGACGTCGGACGGAACGCCGCAGAGGAAGTCATAACCTCTTACGAGAATTGGCGAAGTCGGCTTCGCGTCTGCACTTTCAACGGAAAATGGTGGCGTTCCCTCCACAGAACCTTGTTGCCTGGTCCCATAGTTCCGGGAGACGGCAGCCGCGACGGGGATTTCGCTATCGACACGCGCTATCACGGTGCAGACCTTTCGTTGCTGCGGCGGCTAGGCGCCGTGGACGCGCCCACCGAGGGGCGCGAACTGTCTTCGGAACGTATGCGAAGCACTCTCAAGGACTGCAGAAACGAGTTCACCAGCCGCGACCTCCCATCCAACCCTCAGCTGGACTACCTCAAGTTCAAGTCTCCCGCCACAACAAGCGGCCCGCTAGACGTGCTGGAAGGTCTTTCCGATCACGGGAAGGTCGTCTACACATGGCGCGCCCTATCTTTACGGTCCACATTCAGACCCTGGATCATGTGTCATAGGACTCGTGGGGACGTCTACCCGTCTTTGGAGGTCGGATCTCCAGCGCTGACAGTGCTACAACGTCACGGTCGGATTAACACGGACAATGGAATTAGGCCGCTTTCAGACGGACTAGGCGACCCTCCGGAAGACTATGGCGTATTGCGAAAGCTGCTCGCGCACCCTCAGGCCGACCTGATACGTGAAGCCTTCGGACTGCCGGACGACGAGGAGTTGCCGGTCGAGCCGCTAGACGAGGAAGCGCCCATACCGCTGCTTGACGAATGGCCAGGCCTCAAGCCCTACGTCACGGCACAGCAGAGCAATCTTGACTTGGTTCGCTGTGACGGGTTTCGCACATTTGGCGGGATTGAACCGGAGTGTGTCCTGAGGGGCAGTATCGTCTACGTGACTCGCCAATACGAGGACGAGCATGAGCTTCGATCCGTGTTGCGGGAGATAGGCGTTGATCTCAGAGAGAGCGAGATCAGACGGGTTCTCCTGGGTATCACGCCAGAAGACATACAGAAGGCACGGGCCAAGGTCAAGAACTGTGCCACCGATGAAGAACGTCTACTAGAGGCGGTGGGTCAACGCGCACTGAGGCGTGGGTTGCCAGCGGGACTGCTCGCGATACTCGAAGAAGAGACCCTTGGAGCGCTTCCGGGTGCAGAAGTTGCGAAGGCCGCTATCGCCACGTATCACACCGGCGCGCTGCGAGAGTACCGCCACGCGATAGAGCACCTGGATCCTCCACGCCAGTGGGCAGGACGATCCAACGCAATTCAGTTTGTGCGCTCCCTCGGCTTCAGCGATGAGTGGGCCGGCGAATCAAACTCTCGGCAAGAGCCATTCCTGGAGGTGGACGGCCCTCTCTCGCTTCCGAAACTCCATCCATACCAGCGTGTGGTCGTTGACAATACGAGAAGCCTGTTGCGCTCCGGTGGCGCACTCGGAGAACGACGAGGCATGATAAGCATGCCCACCGGCTCGGGCAAGACGCGGGTCGCGGTCCAGGCTATCGTCGAGAATATGCGGGAGGACGGTTTCAGGGGCGGAGTCATCTGGGTTGCCGACCGCCGGGAACTCTGTGATCAGGCGGTGGAGGCCTGGAGAGAGGTATGGGCAAGCGAGGGCACTGAGAAGGCGCGGCTTCGAATCTCGAGGATGTGGGGAGGTCAGGCTAGACCGCGGCCAGACGCCGACATGCATGTCATTGTCGCGACGATTCAGACGCTCTACGCCAAGACCACGTCCCCGGGCAAAGACTACGACTTTCTAGCAGACTTCAAGCTGCTTGTGTTTGACGAAGCCCACCGGTCAATATCGGCTTCATCTACCTCCGTAATGGAAGAATTGGGGCTGACACGGTGGCGAAGGGAGAATGAACCACTACTCATCGGCCTGACCGCGACGCCATACAGGGGGCGCGACGAAGATGAGACACGGCGGCTCGTCAATCGCTATGGACGGAACCGGCTGGATTCCGGTGCGTTCAAAAGCGACCGGCCGGAGGACGTGATATCGGAATTGCAATCCATGCGGGTGCTTGCGCGAGCCGACCACGACCTCATTGAGGGCGGCAAGTTTACAATGTCTCCAGACGAACTGAAGCAATCACTGGATACTCCTTGGTTGCCCCAAAGCGTCGAGCGTCGAATCGCCGGCAATGCCGAGCGGACCCGGCGCATTATCAGGGCATACCATGAGCACATCGGCCCAGACTGGCCTGCGTTGGTGTTCGCAACTTCCGTAGAGCACTCACAAACGGTTGCCGCCTTGCTCACTCGCGACGGAATCCGGGCCCGCGCCGTAAGCGCGAACACCGAAGCATCAGTTCGTAGGCGAATCGTAGAAGAGTTTCGGGCTGGTGAGATAGACGCTCTAGTGAACTACGGCATTTTTCGTGAGGGCTTTGACGCGCCCAGAACAAGGGCCATAGTAGTGGCTAGGCCCGTCTACAGTCCCAACTTGTACTTCCAGATGATTGGCAGGGGACTGAGGGGTGTGAAGAACGGCGGCAACGATAGGTGCCTCATCCTCAACGTGAGAGACAACATCGCGAATTACCAACGCAAGCTCGCCTTCTCAGAGCTGGACTGGCTTTGGGCCTAGCGGTCCTAGATTCCTCGGCTACGCTCGGAATGACAGTGAAGTGGCGCCTCCGGACGGCACTGTGGAAGTGGCAAGGGGCTGCGTGACCTGCCCCCGCTACGTCCTCGGGCCTTCGTAGCGCATTTCGGGGGGGAGGGCGTCGGTGGCGCCGAGGGCGGTGAGGACACGCTGGGCGACGAAGTCGATTACGTCGTCGATGGTGCGCTGGCGCAGGTAGAAGGCGGGCTCGGGCGGCAGAATGGTCGCGCCAAGCTGGGCGAGATCGGCGAGGTTGCGGAGATGGATGGCGCTGAGGGGGGACTCGCGGGGGACGATGACGAGGGGGCGGCGCTCCTTGATGCAGACGTCGGCGGCGCGGCGCACGAGGTTGTCGGCGAGGCCGTGGGCGACAGCGGCGGCGGTGGCCATGCTG
>DAOUJZ010000077.1:0-6908 GCA_034421955.1 Dehalococcoidia bacterium
TCCCCGGGCTCCGTCCCGCCCGATTCCGCCCGTACCTCGAGTCCTCGCGCAATCGCCGCACGGTCGAAGAGCGCCTTGGCCACCTGGCTGCGCCCGGCGTTGTGGACGCACACGAACAGCACGTAGCTACGCGTCATAGGCCATCCTCACCCGCCTCCGTTCCGACCGGAATGTCCTCGCGCAGTCCGCGCCGAATGAGCGTTTCGTACGCGAGCGCGCCGAGCGGTCCTCCGACGAGCGGCCCCAGAATGTATGCCCAGAAGCCTGCGGAAGGCCCAGGTATGGCGATATCGCCCCAGCCCGCAAAGTAGGCGACGATGCGTGGACCGAAGTCGCGCGCGGGATTCCAGCCCGCCTGCGTCAGCGGTGCAAAGAGGGCGATTAGCACTGCCACCGTAAATCCGATAAGTAGCGGCGCCAGGTATTTGGCCGGAAGGCTTGCGTTGCGGCGGTCCGTCACCGCGAATATCACCAGCACGAGCACCGCAGTGCCAAAGCCCTCGACAGCTGCTGCGCCAAGCGGCGAGATCAGCCCGGCGGCACCAGCGCCGGTGCCGTACATCGCAGGGTTGGGAAAGTACTCGCCGAACACCATCGCCGACAGCTCGCTCCCCGGCTCGCCGCGGACGATACCGTTGGCCGTTTCGAACCGGGCTATGAATGTGCGGTAGAGGCCGAACACCGTGAGGCCGGCCAGCGTCGCGCCCCCAAGTTGCGACAGCCAGTAGGGGACGAGGTGGCCGACAGGGAAGACGCGCCGCCGAAACAGCACGAGCGCTAGGCTGACCGCTGGGTTGAGATGCGCGCCGGAGACTGCAGCCGTCACGTAGATCGCGAAGGCTATTCCAAGCCCCCACACTGACGCCACGTGCCATAGTTCGAGGCCGGAAGGTGTGACGACGGCCGCGGCAACGGCGCCCGTGCCGAGTAGCACGAGCAGGTAGGTGCCCACCAGTTCGGCGAGGCAAGACGAGGCTAAGGGAGGCAAAGGTGTTGTGATTCGCGCGGTTAGTGATCTCATCGCTGCATGAACCAAACGGATAGCGGCGGCTGTCCCGAGGGGAGGACGTCTCGGGCGCCGCCGCCGGGCAGCAGAGGGGACAGGCGACGCTTCGGCGTTCCGCCCCCTCTGCCTTGCCTAGTTTCCGGCCGCTGCCTTTGCAGCTTCCTGGTTGGCGGTGTAGGTCGCGGCGTCGGAGGCGATGTAGCCGACCTCCTCCGTCAACTGCGCCCCATGCACCATGTAGAAGTCGATGAAGGCCGCCATCTCCGGCCGCCTTAGTGACTCCGTGTTGACGTAGATGAACAGCGGGCGCGACAACGGCGTGTAGCTGCCATCCTCGATGCTCGAAGGCTCTGGCGCCACGCACCCGTCGCCATCGTCGACGGCGACCGCGCGGACTAGATCCTGGTTCTCGACGTAGTACGCGTAGCCGAAGTAGCCGAGCGCGTTGCGGTCGCCGCTGACGCCCTGGACCAGCACGTTGTCGTCCGGGCTCGCCGTGTAGTCGGAACGCGACGCTTGCGCCTCACCGTTGATCTCCTCGGTGAAGTAGTCGAAGGTGCCGGAGTCGGTGTCAGGGCCGTACAGGCGGATCCGCCTGTCGGGGAAGTCCGAGCGCACCTGGTTCCAGTTGTTCACTTCCGACCCGGGCGCCCAGATGGCGTGCAGCTCTTCGACAGTCAAGCAGGTGACGAAGTCGTTGTCGGGGTTGACCACGACCGACAGGCCGTCGGTGCCGACGCGCATCTCGATGTACTCGACGCCGTTCTCCACAGCCGCCTCTGCCTCCGACTCCTTGATGGGGCGCGAGGCGTCGGAAATGTCCGTCTCGCCGACGGTGAATCGCTTGAAGCCGCCGCCCGTACCGGACACGGCGACATTCACCTGGACGCGGGGGTGTACCTTGCGGAACTCCTCCGCGACGGCCTCAGTGATGGGGAAGACGGTAGAGGAGCCGTCCACCTCGATGCTGCCGCCCAATTGGGGCATCTGCTCTGCAGTTGGCGCTGGCGTGGCCGCCGGCTGGCCCGTCGACTGCGTGGGGGTGGGTCTAGGCGTCGGCGTGGGGTCGCTGCCGCAGGCTGCTGCAACCAGCGCGACCACTGCCAACGCGGCGAACAATGCCGCTCGGTACGTAAACCAGACCTGTTTCGCGTGCTTCATGGACGACTCTCTCCAAAATCTTGGGGTACGTACGCAGACTAGGAGCGCACTTTTAAGGGATAAGGCGCACCACTGTTAACGCGGGGTTAGCGGGGACTACTGCGATGAGGCCAGGGCGCTCAGGCCGCTAGTGCCAGCCGTGAATGCCTCGGCTCGAACGAGTACCTTGCCCTTATGCGGCGCAGTATGTCCAGGCTCGGGTCGTCCAGGGTCAGCGCTGTTGCGCCGCCTTTGATCGCATCGACCACGGCCGCATCGTCCGCCAGGCCGAAGAAGCGGACGTGCATTCCGTTGCGCCGGGCATAGCGGACGAGCCAGCGCGGCGCCTCCGCGACGTGCATGACCAGCTCCGTCACGCCCATGCCTACCGCTTCGCGTACGGCGTCCGAAGTTAGCGTTCCCAGGTCGCGGCGCACGGTCCAACCGATGCGTATCGCGTCATTGGCTGCGCGCGCGGCTTGCAAGTGGCGTATCTCGGTCCCCGTGACGATGACGTTGGCCCCAACGCTGCGCCGTTTGGCCGCCAACGCCACCTCCTTCGCAAGCCCATCGCCTTCGTCCTTCAGGTCGACGTGGTAGATGAGGCGACCGCCGAATCGCGCGAATAGGTCGTCCAGCTCGGGCGCCGCCGCCGCCG
This sequence comes from Dehalococcoidia bacterium, assembly GCA_034421955.1. GTDB lineage: Bacteria > Chloroflexota > Dehalococcoidia > Lucifugimonadales > CATOSD01 > CATOSD01. The sequence goes on from DAOUJZ010000077.1 coordinate 2,805, forward strand.
CTTTGTTGCCCTGCTGCCATGACGCGGCGTCCAGCTGCTTGATGGCCGCCAAAGGCATCTGGCGTACGAGGCCTTCCCCGTTCGTCGTACGTTGGAGCGTTGCGTCGTGGATGAGGATGGGGTGACCGTCGGCGGTGAGGCGGGCGTCGGCCTCCACCTCCATCGCGCCCATGCTGACGGCCGTCTCGAACGCGCCGAGCGTGTTCTCCGGCGCACAGGCGCTTGCCCCTCGATGCGCGACGACCCTTAGTGGTATCTGCTTCATGCGTTACCTCCGCTACGGAAGGCAAACTTCACATCGTCCACACTACTGTATTCGGCGATATTGCGCGTTAGAACACGTTTAAGCCTCCGTTATCCTTCACTAACCGAATGGGCCTAGCGCGCCGGGCCTGTAGACGCTACCCTTGGCGCCGACGTCCGATACCAAGGAGGCCAGCATGGCTACCACAGCGCAATTGACCGAAGAAGGCACTAGCCGGACCGTGCAAGCGCTCGGCACGACCATCCACTACCACGACATCGGCAGCGGCGACCCGCTCATCATGCTCCATTCCTACGGCCCCGGCTCCACTGCGTGGATAACGTTCCACAAGAACTTCCCCGAGCTCTCGCAGCACTTCCGGTGCATTGCGATGGACTTGCCCAATTACGCCAAGACCGGCCCCATCATCTACGAGGAGCCGATGCACAAGCTGCAGGCCAGGATGGCCGCCGCGCTCATGGACGAGCTCGGCATCGACAAGGCATACATCCTCGGCAACTCGCAGGGCGGCCAGTCGGCGCTCACCTTCGCCTACATGTTCCCGGAGAAGACACGGAAGATGATCTGGGGCAGTGGCCACATCGGCACGGGTGGCGGCTACCCCAACGAATACCTCATGGTCAACAAGCCGGAGGAGGGCATCATCGCCTCCCGCGAGGCGGGCCTGAACCCCACCCGCGAGAACTTCCGGCGCTACCTTGATATGCACATCGTCAACAAGGACCTCATCACCGACGATCTTGTCGACTACCTCATCGGCTACCACACGGGGCGGCAGGACCTCATCGATGCGCGCGCACAGTCTAGGAGCGTTCCCTACGACCACAGCCACGACATCATGGGCATTGAGGCGCCGACGCTCATCATCTGGGGCCGCAACGATCGCACCTGCCACTTCGAGATCGGCATCAATGCCCTCAACCTCATCCCCAATTCCCGGCTCGTCGTCCTCAAGGACGCCGGCCACTGGTCGCCGTTCGAGAAGCCGGAAGAGTACAACGCTCACGTGCTCAATTTCCTGAAGGGCGATTGGGCGTAGTCGGCCCAGACGGCAGGTGGGGTAGGGGGCATGCCTAGGGCGGTCGTCACTGGCGGTGCGGGCTTCATCGGCTCGCACCTCACCGACCTGCTCGTTGCCAATGGCTGGGACGTCGTTGTCGTCGATGAGCTGTCCACCGGCGCGCGCGGCAACCTCAATCCACAGTCAGAGTTCGTCGAGGGCAGCATCCTCGACTACGAGCTTCTCGCACGCACTTTCGAGGGCGCGCAGTACGTCTTCCACTTAGCCGCGTTACCGCGCATCGCGCCTTCCTTCGAACAGCCCGTCGAGCACGAGATGGTCAACGTCGTCGGCGCCATTCGTTGTCTTGAGGCGCTTCGCGGCAGCACGACGATTCGTCGGTTCGTGTACTCCGGGTCGTCCGCCTGCTACGGCACCCCGGAGAGGACGCCGACCGACGAAACTGCGCCCATTCGCTGCATCAGCCCCTATGCGCTCCAGAAGTACGCAGGTGAGCAGTACTCCTTCATCCTCGGGGAGCGCTACGGCATCCCGGCAGTGTCATTGCGCTACTTCAACGTCTACGGCCCGCGTTCCTTCAGCGAAGCCAATCCCTACAGCGCGTACACGCCCGTCGTCGGCGTATTCGACCACCTGCGCCGCTCCGGCAAGCCGCTGACCATCACCGGCGACGGCACGCAGGCGCGCGACTTCGTTCACGTGCATGACGTCGCACGCGCCAATCTGCATGCTGCTCTCGATGGACGCAGCGGCGAGGCCTACAACATCGGCTACGGCACGGCGTTCACCATCAACGAGGTCGCCAGCCTCTTTCAGCACCCCACCGTCTACATCGCGGAGCGCAAGGGAGAGGCGATGATCACCCTTGCAGACATCACCAAAGCGCGCCGCGAGCTCGGATGGGAGCCCACCATCGCGCTTCCCGACGCCATTGCAGCCTACGACCGCGTCGGCGGCATCGTCTGACTCCGCGCGGTTTACACGCCGCCCCACACTGTGGACAATGGTGCGTAGCGGCGATGGGCGGATAGCTCAGTGGTTAGAGCGCCTGCTTCACACGCAGGAGGTCGCAGGTTCAAGTCCTGCTTCGCCCACCAGTCTCAACCACCAATCTGTTGGAGATGTGGCGACAGTAGCCTGAGAATTCAGGGCTTCACCCGCTGCTCAGCACGGCCACGGAAGTGCCGCCGAAACCGGCTCACACCTCCCCTTTCCCCTTCAGCGACGTTGGGTCGATAATGCAGGCCCTATCCCTGTGCCTGCGGGCGGGTCAAGGGGCTATCCGGGGGAGAGCCCGTGCAGGGCTCACCGTCCAGGTGCGCTAGAGGAGGGAGGGACGGCATGCTGAAGGGGAGAGCGGCGCTGGCGGCTATCTCGGCGTTGTCCTTCGTCCTGGCGGCGTGCGGCGGGTCAGCCCCAACGCCCACACCCACGCTCGTGCCGACGCCGACTCCCACCGACGCACCCCAGGCGGAGCCTACGCCGGCCGAGAGCGTATCCGGGGACGTGGCCCCCACCGATCCGGCTGGCCTTGCCCAACATCTCAGCGAAAAGACCATGCGTCTGTGGGAGGTCTACAACACGTACGACATCGAAGGGCTCAAGGCCTTCTACTCGGAAGACTACTGGGAGGAGCGGGAAGAGCAGACCCGATTGGACATCAAGCCCTTCGAGAACGCGGGCCTGACCTTTACGGCGGAGGAGACGTCTCCGCCTACGGAAATCGCCCCGGGCAAGTGGGAGATTAAGCACAAGGCCAGCTTCCCCGGGGGTTCAGTGAACATAGTGTTTGTCTATGAGAAATTCGGGGAAGAGTGGCTGCTCACCCACGCAGAACCCGGATAAGGCCGGCCTACGGCTTCGCGCGGCGCTTGCGCGCCTCCATGAGCTCGTCCCACGAATCGGACACCATCAGTTCCGCCCAGAACGAGTACATCCCGAACTGATTCGTCTCTGACCAGCGCTCCACTGCGGAACCTGGCATGTCGGGGTGCGCGTGCTCGTAGCCCCGCCCCAGCTGGTAGTTGTAGGGCAGCCTGCGCGCCATGGTCCCTGACGAGGCCTTCGTGGCGTAGTCCCAGTTCTCCATGTCGTCCTGCTCCGTCATGCCTGCCGGGCCGGCGTAGCGCAGCGCGTAGTGGCGAAGCACGTCCTTGACGGCTCTGGGCGCGTCCTTGTCGACCAGTCCCCACGACCACAGTTCCGAGCGCTTCGCAGAGCCGCCGGGATTGATAAGGAACAGGCGGCGCGGTTGGTGTACCCAGAAGGACAGGTTCGGGAACACGTTGCCCCCTATTCCTAGTCCGGTGCCGATTCTGGCGCGGTCGCCCAGGCGCCTCTGGCGCTCGTAGTAGGCGTGCTCGAACCACTCCGCGACCTCGGGAATCTCCTTGAACTGGGGCGTGGCAGGGTGTAGGGCGGTCTGCTCCGAGGTCATCATGCCGTGGCCGTTTTCCAACAGCAGGCTGTAGCCCCGAAACGGGTGCTGCTCGGCGTCGCGGCGCCCCTGGCCGCGCGACGGACCGATGCCGGCCAGATCCACAGACCGATGGCTTATGACGTGGTAGAGGTCGCCCGCGCGATTCTCGGCGGAGATCTTCCAGTTCGCCCGGGTCAGCCATTTCTGGACGCCCCCCACGACTTCTGACCCACCCGGGCTGCCGTCACGAGAGTCCAGCAGGTCGTCGAGGTGGAAGGCCATGCCTCCGAGGTACTCCTCGAACGACGGGGCGGTCTTGTCCCACGTGGCCCAGATGGTGCCCTTGTAGTTGCAGAGTTGCCCGACCTCCTTGAGGCCCCACTCATCCTTCTTCAGCTC